>NZ_AZCR01000045.1 GCF_001433875.1 Lactobacillus delbrueckii subsp. delbrueckii DSM 20074 = JCM 1012 | reverse complement strand
GCAGTCAAAGGCGTTAGGACCGGTTGCCCCGTAAACGTAACGCTTGCCGACTTGCTTCTTGGCCAGGGAGACGACCTTGTTGCACTGGCTGGTCTTAGAAGCAGCTTGGACAGTGTTGTTTTGAGTGTTAACAGTATTTACGGCAACGAAACCGGCGAAGGCCAGGGATACGGCTGCGACTACTTTGGCTAATGACTTCTTGAACTTCAAAATGATTTACTTCCTTTTCTTAACTTGATGTTTAACATCTTACAAGAGAAATATTTCAATTCTGTTTCAAAAAGGTCACGCTTTTTTTACAATCTATGAAAAAAGCTTAATTTTGTAATTTTCTCACCAAATTGTCCAAGCTGGCATAGGTCGCTTGCAGGTCGTCATTGACTAGGACATGGGCGTATTTTGCCAAATCTTCCGGCAATTCGTTTAACTCGCTGCCGGCCAGCCGCTTCTTGATCTGGTCACTTGCATCACCCCGGTCAGCCATTCTTTGCGCCAAGGTATCCAGGCTGCAAGTCACATAAAGGAAGTAAACCTGGTCACCTAAAGCTTCCAGATAGGACCGGGCTCCCTTGATGTCCACGATCAAGCTGACCAGGTCGTTCTTGGCCCAGGCTCTTTCCAGCGCTTCTTTACTGGACCCGTACTGGTAGTCCCCGTATTTGACATGTTCAAAGAAGTGCAGCTGGGCAAAAGAATCATCGTCTTCAAAATAATAAGCTGACCCGCTTTCCCCAGGCCGCTTTGGCCGGGTGGTGTGGGTAATCACCCTGGGGATCTGGTAGCGGTCGGTCAGGTATTCAGATATAGTCGTCTTGCCCGCCCCGCTGGGACCGGCAATCAAGATAATTTTTTTAGCCAAAAAGGGATTCTCCTAACTTGAAAATTTTCGCTCTATACTATATCATAGCCTAGTTGAAATTTTAACCATTTGCGAATTAAGGAGATTGCCATGAAGAAAGCCGATGTTGAATTAGGTGCCGTCGTTAACGCCAAGTCAGAAGAAGAACTGAAGAAGCAGTTCCAAGGCACGGTGGAAAAGATCTATGAAAACTCCGCCCTCCTGGCTATCACTTCCTTTGACGACGTTGATGCTGCTGCCGTCAGCGACCTCAACTACAAGCTGGTCGTCAGCTTCAAGAACATGAAGCCGGCCCGGGCAGCCAAGAAGGCCAAGGCCCTCTCCACCAACAACGTGACCATCGAAAAGGTGGCCCCGACCATAAAGGCTGACGACAAGGATAAGGACAAGAAGGAAAAGAAGGCTCCGGCCAAGAAGAGCAAGTAAGAGAACTCCGCGGTTATCCCGCGGAGTTTTTTGTTAAAATAGTAGGGAAAGTGAGTTGACAACATGAAAGAAAAAACTAAAAGACTGCTCTACTGGTTTATCCTCTTCCAGCCCTTCCTGGATTTGGACTTCTTCTACCGGGGGAAGCTGGCCACCATCCTGCCCTTCACCATCCCGACCATCATCCGGATCGCCGGTGTCATCGTCTTGGTGGGCCTCCTTGTCTGGGGGCAAAAGCAGCTGCCTCCGGCCTGGCTCTGGGCCTACCTGGCCCTCTTGACCCTCTACGGGATCTTCCACCTCTGGCACATGCAGAACTTTAAGAGCCTCAGCCCGAACGATTACGGCTACTCGAATTTCGGGGAGATTTTTTACCTCTTCAGAATGCTCCTGCCCCTGGCCTTGATCTGGGTGACCAAGAAACTGGAAATCAGCCAGGACTTCTTATTAAAAGCCTTCGCCTGGGTCAGCGGCCTCTTCACCGGCACGATTGTCTTGAGCAACCTCTTCGTGGTCTCTTTGAAGTCCTACGAAACCGGGGTGATCTCCGGCAACATCTTCACCTGGTTCATGGGGCCGCTTTATGGCTACTCCCACAGCGCCTCCAAGGGTTTCTTCTACTTTACCAACACCTTGAGCGCCATCCTCTTGATGCTGGCCCCGGTCGTCTTCTGCCTGCTTCTTGAGCGCTTCTCCTGGCAGACCGGCCTTTTGGCCCTCAGCCAGACTTTGGCCATGCTGGAAGTCGGCACTAAGGTCGCCCTCTACGGCTTAGCCGGAACCCTGGCCGTCAGCTTGATTGCCTGGCTGGTCCACCTGCTTTTCTTAAAAAACGTCAAGTTCTCTAAAGGCGGCCTGGTCACCCTGTTGGCCTTAGCCGGGATCACCGGGGTCTGCTGGCAGGTCTCCCCGGCTGTCCAGCGATACAAGTACGAGATCTACTGGGCAAACAGCCACGACTCTAAGATCGACCAGGAAAACGCGCTCTTAAAAGCGGGCCTGGCCAAGTACAAGAATGACTCGGACAAGCTGAAGGAGTTTGAGAAGGACTTTTTGGCCAAATATTACCAGAAGTACGCCTTAAACAAGCGCTTCA
Organism: Lactobacillus delbrueckii subsp. delbrueckii DSM 20074 = JCM 1012; assembly: GCF_001433875.1. GTDB lineage: Bacteria > Bacillota > Bacilli > Lactobacillales > Lactobacillaceae > Lactobacillus > Lactobacillus delbrueckii. The sequence goes on along the minus strand of NZ_AZCR01000045.1, from coordinate 10,384 downwards.
TTACCAAGTCCTATCCATATAAGTACGACCCGCAGTTCTGGATCGACCTGCTTAAAGAGCCGGCCAGCGTCCGTTTAGCCAACCGCAAGGTCGAAGAGGCCATGCTTAAGCAAGTGGTCAAGTATGACAATGATCCTTTGGACAAGTGGCTGGGGATCGGTTATATGCGGCAGACCAACATCTTTAACCTGGAGCGGGACTTCACGGCCCAGTACTACTCTCTGGGGCTAGTCGGCGCCTTCCTTTACCTGGCCTTTTACCCGGCCATCATCCTCTATGGGGCCTTTGAGTGGCTGAAGGAAAAAGCCTGCCGGACCTTTTACTTAACCAGCCTCTTGATCGCTAGCGCCTTGCTACTGGGGGCCAGCTACATGTCGGGCAATGTCCTGGACTTCCCGACCTCTAACCTGCTTTTAGCCTTCCTCGACGGCGGCCTCCTGGCTTACATCAAGGAAGAAAAAGGCAGAAGCAGAGGACTCCAAATCGTCAGATTTGAGAAAAAGTAAGAAAAAATCGTCTTCTTTAATTAGAAGGCGATTTTTACTTTGTTTTCAATTCTTACTTGCTTTCCTTATCAATAAAGGAACTGTCCGGCACCCGGATCAGGTAGAAGCGCTTGGCCTGGTGGCCAACATGGAGGCCGATCCCGTTAGCCGCGGTGTTCTTGTACTTGGCCGTGTAGATAGCCACGTAGGCCTGCTGGTAGCGGGAATCTTCCTTCTTCAGCTCCTTGCGGCTGAATGGCAGAGCCGAGGCCGTCACGTTGATCGGGTCCTTTTCATAAGAGACCGTAGCCAGGTAGCTGGGCACGGTATACTTTTTCCCCTTTAGGTAAAAAATATACTGCTGGCTCAAATCCCGGTTCTTGGTGGACTTGACCTGGACATAGTAGCTCTGGCTGGCTCTAGGCTGCAGGACCAGGGGCTTGTAGGTCACGGATGAAGTAATCCGGGAAGTATCCGTCAAGTTCAGGTCGTCAAAGAGGCTGACGGCTAAGAGCCAGCCGGCCAAAAGGCAGAAGCTGGCGACTTCCAGCAGGCTGATCAGGGAGTTACTCCATTCAAATTTATGCTGGCGCTGGATGATCATCTTCAGCCGCCGGCGCCGGATATTTTGCACGATAAAGACCAGGTAAACGATGGCTCCCACCCAGAGGGCCACCCCCAGTACGTTCCAGCTCCACATAATTATGCCTCTTTCTTCGTCTTGGCCTTGGCTTCTTTGGCAGCTTCCTTGGCGGCTGCTTCGCCTTCCTTGACCTGCTTGATCTTCTCGCTCATGGCGTCAGCCAGGCGGTCGGCTGCCCCTTCAACATCGGCTACTAATTCGTCGCCATCCATGAAGAGGTCGATCCGGAAGTGGGAAGCGTTCAGGTATTCGCTGGCCGTTTCAAAGTAGACCTTGACCGGCTGGGCTTCTTCTTCGTCAAAGAAGTTGATCAGCTTCTTGTAGTTGGCCAGGGGCAGGTTGATGATGTTGGTTTCCAGGGCAAAAGTGATAGGGTTCTTCCCTTCCAAAACCAGCTGGACCTGCATGAGCCGGTCTTTCTTCAAGGCCGTGGCCACTTCCTGGACCATGGTCAAGGCGTGTTCACGCAGCTTCTTCTTGCTCCGGGAGACTTCGGAATACTTGATGGTCTCCATGTCAGACAGGTAGGTCTGTTCTTCGATTGCTTTAGTTAAGTCTTTCAGGTTGATCTGCATTTTTTTGTCACCGTCCAATTATGTCTGTATCTACATTAGCTAAAAAAGTCCTCGGGTGCAAGCGAAAAAAAGAGCCGGCCAGGGGGGCCGGTTCTCATTAGGATTAATAGGAAATGTAGGTTGTCACCAGCACTCGACTGATTTATAACCTCCGGGGCGGCGATAACATGGGGAAAACACCGCCGCTCCGGGAAATAGAGCCTGCCGCGCGGCAAGTTCTCTATTACTCTGCTATTTTACCATGTAAGAGAAAATTCGGTCAAATTGTGTCATTTGACATAATTTAGCCAAGTGTCTGTTTTAACAGCCTTAATATCTAGACCAACCTTTTTCATGCAATGCTTGAGCATTACAAATGCTCCCTTGATCTATGTTAGGTCAGATCAAGCAAACTAGAGGACAACTTTACAGTCCGTCAACCGAAACCCTATACACAGGCACAAATATTACTCGTTTGCCAAGTGGCTCCTCAAATGAGAGGAGACCATTTGGCTGGATGCAACACAGCATCCACTATCCCGTTCGCAAATGAGACGTTCGGGAATACTTTTCTTACTATTTGCATTGCACCGTTGATGTCCGCATTGACCAACAAACCCTTGTTGGTTCTAAACATGCCGCGGTGAATGCGCCGATTGGCTGGGCTCAGCCCTTGCTTTTTCCTGCTCTTATTGCCATTGTTCCAGCATGGCTTTTCGCCGTCAAGAGCACTAGTCTGACTTGTATACGATTCATTTGTGCAGATAACCGTGATACCGACCATATTGGCCTTGTAGCGGATCATATTGATCATCTGCTGGTGAGGCAAGCCAACAAAGTTCTGATTGTTTTTCTTGCCCATATTTACTGACCGTTTCCATGTCTTGTTCTTGCCAATCACAATAGTATTTGCTCCACAGCTTAGCGCGTAATCTACTATGCGCTTGGATGCCTTGTGGGCAAATTGACGAATCTTGGCATTGCGCCAATCGGTTAGGCGCTGCATGGATTTGGTCTGGCCGTATACTGCCTTTGGGCCTTGCTTGGTATTGATGATGCTTTCGAGCTGGTGGTATTGAGCTTGAAGGCTCTTCAATTTCGCCATGCGCTTGTTGTAGTACTGATTTGCAGACTTGATTGCACGGCCATTAATGAGTAAGGCCTTATCGCCAGTATTTGAGACGCAGGCAAATGCATTATCTACACCTGGATCGATACCAATATAGCGTCCGTTGTCTGGCAGATATGGTTTCTGGTTTGCAGCTGGAGTGTAGGCTACTGTGAGTTTATAACCATTTGACAGTGGCTTAATTGCGATGCGATTGACCTTTTTTATGCCGTCTGCAAGCTTGATGCTAAGCCCCAAAGAATGAATAATCAGATACCGCGCTACGACATCTTTGCCATCAGCACTTTTCACTTCTTTGACTCTCGCGTTTTGCGGTGTCACGTAAAAAGTATGACGTCTGCTTTTCTTCAAGTAACGTGGAATTCTCGGCCTGCCGGTAAATTTCTGTGGTGCTATTTTGTAAGATTGCAAGGCACAGAACCAGGCCTTCCAAACCGCGGCTACTTCTTTAAGCGTCTGTTGAGCACATTGAACAGTGGGCATCTGACCATAAAGCATAAGCTCATTGGCATTTCTTTTATTTTTGAAGATCCTGTCCAAGCCCTCATAATAAATCGATCCTTTTCTCTTGAAAAGGGCTTGTCTGAGCTGATACAAAGCGGCGTTATAAATCTTATGAGCAATTTCTGCCGCACGGTCAAGCTCTGGAGTAGCCTTGATGTAATACTCACTGGCCAATTGGTCAATGAGTTCACTATTTCTCGGAATTGTCTTTTGTTTTTTCTTTCTTTTCGCTTGGACCATTTTCGTTTTACCTCCTTTCCTAATAATTCATCCACTGGCCTTAGTGTTACTTGTTCGAAAAGTAATATAGATCACTGACTGTCTTTAGATTATTTCTATGATTTTAAGTTCTTCTACATTCTCGTACCTCTAAGAATTATTATATCACGCCTCACCGAACTGGATACGAACAAAAGGTAAAGAATTGATTTATTCTGTCAAAAGCAACAGTATGGACTAATTTGACTCAAAATTCTCTAACTATATGCGATCTCAGTGAAAAAATCTTCGGCTATAGCTGAATTATTAGCCAGCTATTCTGGCCAGAAGAGATCGTTTAAGGTTTTGTCGAAAAGCGGAGAAATGTGTTAAACATATCGTATCAACAAGTTAATAGCGATTACATGCTAATTTCCCAGGATTTTACAACTCAATGTCTAAAAAGCCTACTATTACGGCCTTTTTCGAAGTTTAAGATAATATTTTTTGAGTTGTAACTTAAACTCAACGAAATCCTCTAAAAGGTTGATATATCAAGTAATAGAGTACTTTGAGTAGTAATTTATGGGAAATTAGCATTACATTTTATTTTACGGAAAGGTGATTGTCATGTTTGATTTGAAGGACTACGGACCTGATCCATGTGCTTTGGACTTAAAGCAGGCCGCCTTAGAGAATGAGAAGTATCGTGAAACTTTGTGGACGGGAGATCACTTCCAGGTAACCCTGATGTGCATCCCTGCTGGCGGCGGCGACATCGGGCTTGAGATCTACCACGACAACGACCAGTTCATCGATCTCGTCAGCGGGACTGGCCGAGTGCAGCTGGGTAAGGAGAAAGACAACTTGACCGTGGACAAGATCGTTCACGCTGGTGAAGCTGTCTTCATTCCAGACAACACTTGGCACAACGTGACCAATGCTGGTGACGAGCCAATGAAATGCTTCAGCCTGTACGCTCCGGTAAAGCACGCGCATGGCACGACCGAATCGACTAAGGACGACGCGATCGCCCAGGAAGGGCCGCTGGAAGGGTCAAATGAATAATCTCTCTAGCACGTGAATCTTTCACGTGCTTTTTTGCCGAAATAAAATCCTCCAAGTTATAGTATACGTAGCTATTATTAGACGCATAAAATAATATAAAAAAATAGTTTAAGAATATCATCCAAAGTGTTGCATTTACAAAATACTTGTAAAATATAGAATGAATACGGTAACATTAATGCTTTGTATTGGAGGATAAAAAATGAAGCATATTAAGTACCTAACATTTTTTGCATTGTCTATATTAGGCATTGCCGTTCTCAGCGGAAAGGCCTATGCTGCAACAGATGATGAAGTAACTACCTTGTACAACAAGGATTATCAAATTATCCAGGGAACATCTGGTTTTAATCCTAATTATTGTTCACGGATGGTGTGGCAAGCTTTCTACCATGGGTCTGGCAACAAAAATGTTATCCAAACTTCCACAGCTGGTTTAACTTACATTTTCCCAGGCGCACTTGTAAATACCTTTACCTCTAAGTATCGTCCATACAAAGTAGGTACCTATTAATAATTAGTGGAGGAAGAAAAAATGAAGGCAATCAAGCAGCTCTACCATGAGCACAAGATCATCACCCTAATTCTGACCTCGCCAATCTGGCTCTTTGTCCTCTTCTCCGTATTGTTTACGGCTAACGAGATCTACAAATCGACCCAAGAAGGCGTGGTAACTGAAGTTCTGAACAAGACTCTGCCCCAGCATGGCTACAGCGACATCTACTACTTGAATCAGGTCAAGGCTGACAGCCATTTTGGCATGGGGACCACCTATGTCAGCAGCTTCTCAACCAAGCGGACAGTTAAGCAGAACCAGGATCTCTTTGCAAAAGCTGGCAAGAAGATTGACAAGAGCGACGCCAACCTCCCTTATTACAAGGAAGTCACGGTCCGCCGAAGCGGCATGGGCTGGAAGGTCACCGTTTCTGATTCGATTGGGCAAGAGGAAAGCAATTATAGCGTGAAATGACAAAAAAGCCGCCAGAAGCGTACTTGCTTCTAGCGGCTTTCTTAACTCAAGGCACTTGCCAAACGGCAAATGTGACTCCTTCTCGTTCACATCAAGGGTGTGTCAGCATCGACGCTTCCCGCGTCTGGCCAAAGGCCTGATGCCCTCTATCTTAAAATACGCACCTTTGCGTTTTCCTCGACTCGTCGATATTAGATTATACGCTCTTTCCCAGGCCTTGTAAAGCTACTTTTTCAACTTCTCCCGCAGCTTGAGCCGCTTGATGTACTTGTTCCAAGCTTCCTGGAACAGGGTTGACAGCAAGAAGCCCAAAGCGATTGACACAGTAACGATAGCCACCCGCATCATCATCTGCTGGGCAGCAATATACTTGCCATCAATCAGCCGTCTGACCACCATATAAGTCGGCGCTCCCGGCACCAGCGGCACCAGGCCCGGTACGCTGAAAAGGGTGACGGGACACTTTTTCCACTTAGCCAAAACCACCGCGACCAAGCCCACGGCAAAGGCCCCCAGGGTGTTGGAAATCATCCGCCCGCCAGAAGCCTCCGTCACCAGCCAGTAGATCATCCAGCCCGCGCAACCGCAGATCCCGCTCCAGTGAATCACCCGGTGGGGAATATTCACCGTCAAGGCAAAGCCCACCGTGGCAATGTATGAAAAGACCAAGTTGATCAAGACGTCCCAGATGTTGAAACTAACCTGCATCCCCAGCATGACTAAGCTCCTAAAAATCTAATCACGATCCCGACGCCGCCGCCCAGGGCAATCGCCGTCATCGCCGCCTCACACATGCGCACGATCCCTGACACCCAGTCGCCCATAAACAAGTCTCTCAAGGCGTTGGTCAAGGCCAGGCCGGGCACCAGAGTCATCAAGGCCCCAGTCAAAATATTGTTTACATTGCAGGCCGGAAAAATCCCATTAATGATAATGGTGAGTAGCCCCATCTCCATGGCCGCGATCATTTCCGCCAGGAAGCGGATCTTGGTGTGGCCCTTAAGCCAGGAGTCCATCAAATAGCCGCTGGCCCCGATCAGCCCGGCAACCGGGAAGTCGATCCAGTCATAGACATCCAAAAAGAGAACCATCAAGGTGGCACTCAAGATCCCGGCCCCGATGACCTGCAGCCATAAAGGAAAAGTCGGGATGTTCTCCTCGATTTCCCGCAGCTTCTCTTCCAGCTCCTCCAGGTCAATCCGCTTGTCGGCGAATTCCCGGGAGAATTCATTGACCTGGTCGACCAGTTCCAGGTTGATGGCCCGCTTCTTTACGGTTTCCAGTTCCGTCACCGTGCTGCATTCCCCATCATCCAGGCTGACGAAGAGGCCGGTTGGCATGGCAAAAACATTGACCTCCTTGATGCCGGCGTTGACAGCGATCCGGCGCATGGTGTCCTCCACCCGGTACATTTCGCTACCGCCGGCCAGCATGAGGCGGCCAGCCTTCAAACAAGTATGAACGACTCTTTTCATGTACGCGTCTACGCTCATTTTTTCACCACGAGCCTGCCTAAAGGCAGCTAAATCAATTATTCATGGCTTCAATATCGACGACCTTGTCGACCCAGTCACCTCTGAAAAAGTCCCGTTCGTGACTGACGATGATGACCCCGCCCGGGAAGTTGACGATGGCCTTCCGCAGGCTGTCCTTAGTTTCATTGTCCAGGTGGTTGGTCGGTTCGTCAAGGAAAAGCAGGTTGGCCGGCTCAAACTGCATCTCAGCCAGCTTCACCTTCTCCTGCTCGCCCCCGGACAGTTCCTTAAGTGGACTCATGACCAATTGGGCGGTCAGCCCCATCCGGGCTAAAGCCTGCCGCAATTCCTTGGGCTTCTTCTGGTCAAATTCACTCTCTAAGTACTGCAGAGGCGTCATATTCTGGTTGGGCCAGGTCAAGTCCTGCTTGAAGTAGGCCAGCTTAGCCGTAGCCGACAGGTCAAAGCCCCCATAGATCGGCGGAATCTGCCCCAAGAGGGTCTTCAGCAGGGTGGTCTTGCCGATCCCGTTAAAACCGGTGATGGCGACCTTTTCCCCATTGCCAACGGAGAAGTTGAAGGCTTCCTTAACCAAAGCCTGGTCGTAGCCGATCACCAGGTCCTGCGTCTGCAAAAGCAAGTTAGAGGCCGTTTCCACGTATGGAAAGTCAAATTTGGCCTTCTTGCCGTTTTGCGGAAGGGTCAGAATTTCCATTCTGTCCAGCTGCTTTTGCCGGGACCGGGCACTTTTGGCCCGGGTGCCGGCTTTATTTTTTCTGATATAGGCTTCAGTCTTGGCGATCTGCCGCTGCTGGTTGGCATAGGCCTTCATATAAGTCTGCCGGTTGGCTTCCTTTTGCCGCATGGCTTGCTTTAATGTACCGGTATAGCGGGTGATGGTCCCGAAGTCAATGTCGATAATACAGTTGGTTATCCGGCCTAAAAAGTCGTAGTCGTGGCTGACAACGATAAAAGCGCCGGTAAAATCATTCAAGTAGTCGACCAGCCAGTCGATGTGGCCGACGTCTAAGTAGTTGGTTGGTTCGTCCAGGACCAGGACCTGGGGCTGCTCTAAGAGGAGCTTGGCCAGGATCAGCTTGGACCGCTGGCCCCCGGAAAGCTGGGAGACGTCCCGGTCAAAGCCCAGTTCGGCCAGGCCTAAGCCGCTGGCCACCCGGTCGATTTCTGTGTCCAGGTCGTAGAAGTTGTTTTCTTCCAGGTAGGTCTGCAAACGCCCGGCTTTAGTTAAAAGGGCCTCATCGCCGCTTTCGCTGTAATCGATGTAAAGCTGGTTCAACCGGGCTTCATCTTGGTAGAGCTGGTCAAAAGCAGTTTTTAAAAAGTCCCGCATGGTCAGACCGGGCGTCAGTTTGGCGTACTGGTCCAGGTAGCCGACGGAGAGCTTGTTTTGCCACTTGACTGACCCTTCATCGGGGAGGATTTCCCCGGTCAGGATTTTGATCAAGGTGGACTTGCCGACCCCGTTTTGGCCGGTGACCCCCATGTGGTCTTCCTTGTTTAAAACGAAATTGGCGTCTTCATAGAGGGTCTTTTCCCCAAAGCCCTGGGTCAAGCCGCTGACGGTCAGTAAACTCAAAATTTTTTCCTTTCTTACAGGTGAAAGTTTTCCGCCTGCTTGCGCTCATGGTCGTACTTCTGCAGGGTCTTGAGGATCCGCGGCCAGAGATAGCGCGGGGCGGTCAAGTGCAGGTGGTCGTCAGCCACCCGGAAGTAGCTGGGACTGAGCTTGGTTAATCCGGAGAGGAATTCCTCATCCAGGTGGTACTTGTCAGAGATCCGCTGGATTTCGGCAATCGCGTATTCGGTGTAAGACGAGCTCACGAAGACCAGGATGGCGCCGATGATGCCCCAGACCAGGGACTGGGTATTGGTTAAAGCGAAAGAGTGCCGGCAGATATAGAACATGGCGATGAAAGTCATTACGCCGGCAATCCCGCCGTAGATGTATGGATAATAGCGCTTTTTCACGAAAATTCCTCCTAATTCTATCAACTATCTTAACGTATTTTGCCCCCTGGATAGTAGGAAAATTATTGCTAAAAGGGAAAAAATACCACTAGCTAAGCTAGAGGCATGGTGTATCACTACCAAGAATCACTGCTTCTTGGCGTAATTGAGTTGGCTTCATAAATTGTGTAGTTGGTGATGGTCTCATTGCTGGAGAAGTCGACCCCGTTATAGGTCTCGTTCAGACTGTTCTGCCGGGTTTCCTGGTTGGTCAAAGTCTGCATGGACAGGCCCAGGCTCTTTCTCAGCTTGTTGGACCACTTCTGCAATTCTTCAGTTGACGCGATCTGGAAGCTGGTTCCGGAAATCGTCGCGTCGTGGCCCTGGATGTAGCCGCTGGAGATGTTGCTGGCCGCGCTTCTGTAGTTGATGGCCAGGCTGGTCATGTCGCCAAAAGTCAAATTGGTCTTGACGTACTTGGCAAAAACCTTGAGCAGCTTCTGGTAGTTGGCTAAACCGTTGACAGACAAGCCCTTCTTGACCACGGCCTGGATGATCTGCCGCTGCCGCAGCTGCCGGCCGTAGTCTCCCCGGGGGTCGTCATAGCGCATCCGGGCATAAGCGATGGCATGGCGGCCATCCAGGTGCTGCTTTCCCTTCTTAAAGTCACACCAGTCATAGCTGAAGCTGAACGGCACGTTGACGTCAACCCCGCCTAAAGCGTTGGCCAGGCTCTTCAAGGCCTTCATGTTAACTTCAACATAATAGTTGATCGGCACGTTGAGCATGGCCGAAACCGTCTTGACCGACCCGCTGCTGCCCCCAAACTGGTAGGCCGAATTGACCTTGAACATGTAGTAGCTAGTGCTGCTCGTTTCACCCAGAATTTCCGTCAAGGTATCCCGGGGAATCGAAGTCATGGTCGCCTTCTTGGTCGTTGGGTTGACGGTCACCAGAATGATGGTGTCCGAGTTCCCCTTGTCATGTCTCCCCTCAAGCCCCTGGTCGACCCCTAAAACCAGAATCGAGATCGGCTTCTTGGCCGCGATTCGGGCACTGGTCGCCGTGCTGCCGTTATTGCCGTTCATGCTCACCAAGGCTGAATGCAGGGAGAAGTAGGCATGCGCCCCCCAGGTTGCCGCGATCATGACGGCAAAGGTCACCAAGAGGCCAATGATGGTCGGCAAAGGGCGGCGGGACTTTTTCAAAAGGCCAGCCTGGACAAGGGTCACATTACGAAAAATTTTCTGTTGTCTTCTGCTGTGTTGCTCTTCCATGGACTAACCCCTTTAGTAATTTGCTATTATTTATTTTCCGCCGATTGTAAAATTAAACTGAACACTGTTCCGATCCAGTAAGAAAAATCGTTTTCACTGGATCAGAGCACAAA
>NZ_AZCR01000044.1:304-13313 GCF_001433875.1 Lactobacillus delbrueckii subsp. delbrueckii DSM 20074 = JCM 1012 | reverse complement strand
CCGATTGAATATCGGAATCATGTTTTAACAACCTTAACGGCGTAATACTAAATTGTCCCAATTTTGGGGGTCACATCATTTCCCGGCCTCTTTTCTATTTTCAGTTTTCTTTTCCTTTGCGGGCTTAGTGACTATCATGCTCATGCCCTTTATGTTAAAATTAAAAAGATTATAAGCGTTTTGATCGACAGATCCATATAAAGCATCTATCAGACAAAGAATTGATTTAACATGATTACGAAAAGGAGAGCTTTATGTCAGACAAGTTAAAAATGATGGTTCTAGGCGGGGTCCGCGAGCAGGGCAAGAACATGTTTGCCGTTCAGGTGAACGATGAAATCTTTGTTTTGGACGCCGGTCTCAAGTACCCGGACAGTTCATTGTTCGGGATCGATGTGGTAATTCCGGACATGGAATTCTTCAAGCAATACGGCGACCAAGTGGTGGGGATCTTTTTGACTCATGGCCATGCTGACTCCATCGGGGCCCTGCCATACATTTTGCGGGATTGGGATATTCCGGTTTTTGGTTCAAAACTCACCATTGAACTGGCCAAGATCGACGTGCAAAGAGAAAACAAGCGGCGGAACAACCAGCTGTTCAACGTCATCGACGCCGATACGGAAATCGACTTCAAGAATGCCAGCGTGTCCTTCTTCCAAACCACTCACTCAGTGCCAGACTCTTTGGGGATCGTCATCCATGCTCCCCAAGGGCAGATCGTCTATACCGGTGACTTTAAGTTTGATCCGTCAGCCCGGCCAGCTTACCGCACTGACATGACCCGGCTTGCTGAAATCGCGGAAAACGGCGTCTTGGCCCTTTTGCCGGACTCATCCAATGCTGAGGCTGTTTTGCCGAATGCCAGCGAAAATGAAGTCGGTACTTACATCACCAATGTCTTCAGAAACGCCAAGGGCCGGATCATCGTGGCCGGCAAGGCTTCCAACATAAACCGGGTCCAGCAGGTCTTTAACGCCGCTGCTGCTACCGGCCGCCGGGTCCTTTTGACTGGCCGGGACGTGACTAAGATCGTCCACACGGCCATGAAGCTGGGCTATCTGGAAGTGCCAGACGGGCTTTTGATGAAGGCCAAGGAACTCAAGGACGTGCCGGATGAAAAGACGGTCATCCTGGAAACCGGCCGGATGGGTGAACCGCTCCAGTCCCTGCAGAAGATGGCCAATAACCGCCACCAGATGATTGCCATCCACGAAGGGGACCTGGTCTTTATTGCCACGACTCCGTCTCACGCCGCTGAAACCACGGTGGCTATCACCAGTGACATGGTTTACCGGGCAGGGGGCACGGTTATCGAACTTGGCCGCAACATGCACACTTCCGGCCACGCGACTGGCCGGGACCTGCAGACCTTGATTGACCTCTTGAAGCCGCGGATTCTGGTACCGGTCATCGGGGACTACCGGCTTTTAGAAGCAGTCAAGGACTTAGCCGTTGAAACTGGGATGGACCCGGACGATGTCTACATTACCCAAAACGGGGACTGCCTGGAATACGACACTAAGCGCGGCCAGTTCTTCCGCGGGGATGCCGTGCCGGGTGAAGACACGATGATCGATGGCTCCGGGGTAGGCGACGTGGGCAACATTGTTTTGCGCGACCGGGAAGTTTTGTCAGATGACGGGATCTTCATCGCGGTAGTGACGATTGACCGCAAGAAGAAGAAGATCGTGTCTGAACCGCAAGTCACCAGCCGGGGGTTTGTCTACATCAAGGCCAACCACAAGCTGATGAATGACTCTATCCAGGTCATCAAGGACGCTATCCAGGCCAACTTTGAGCACAAGAAGTTTGACTGGACTGAACTCAAGCAAGACATGCGCTCCAGCCTGGGGAAGTTCCTTTACAAGCAGACCAACCGCCGGCCGGTCGTTTTGCCAGTTGTCATGGAAGTCAACCAGAACCGGCACCGGGCAATGCAGAAGAAGGCCGAAGACGCGGCTGAAGGCAACAAGGAAAAGCCGGTTAAGAAGAACAACCGCAAGAAGCAGACCAGGCCGGCAAACAAGTCCGCTAAGGGCAAGAAGTCGGTAAACAAGAATAAGAAGGACAGCAAGGCAGATGACAAGCGTTAGTCAAGAGAACCTACGGAAATTGGCCATAGAGGCTGAAGCAGGAGGGGACTACCAGGCTGCCTGCGGGCACTTGGAGGAGGCCCTGAGGCTGGGCTTTGACGAGGACCTGGCCCTGGACTTGTCCCGTCTTTTGCGCTTAAACAAGGAAGAAGATCAGGCTTATGCCCTTATCAAGGCACTGCCTGATCTTTTTTCCCGAGATAAAGTGCTGGAGGAGTATGGACAAGTCCTGGCGGCCAATAATTTTTTGATCGAGGCTCTCCAGGTCAAGCATTTGACTGAGGGAGAGGTCGACTTCCCGGTTTTGCCAGCAGACAAAAAGGAACAAGAGAAAATCCTGCTTGCTTTTAGAAGAAAGCAGGCAGTCAGCCAAAGCCAGTACGAGCAGCTCTTGAAGCTGGATTTGCCGACCTACCTGGCCTTTGCCAGAAGCCTTTTGCTGGATCCCCTGGCTAACTACGCCTTGCGCCTGGCGGTGTGCGAGGACCTGGTCAAGCTGGGGGCTAAAGAAGAGATGCAGGTTATGATCCTGGGGGACTTGAAGAGTTTTGTGCCCGCTGAAACGGATTTGCTCAAGCAGGATCCGGTTTACCGGGAATTTATCACTTCTCTGGCCAGCCGCTACCAAAACCGCCCAAGCGAACTGCCCTTGATCTTGGCTGAAGGAAATTTCGCTTTTGGCCAGCTATATCCCTGCCAGGGAGATTACGTGACTAATCCCGATGCTTTTGCCCGGGACTTGACCGGGTTTTTACGGCAAAAGCGGGGCGGGGAGAGCCAGGATTTGCTGGAAAAAATCTATCAGAAAAAATAGTGATTAATTTTTTGCAAATCACTTTACTTTTTGCCGGCATTTAGTATAATCATTTTTGGATATTTTCAAGAAGTTGCGCTATTGCTACTAGCGTACTTCTTAGGAAAGTAGTACAATATTCAACAGAGAATCATCCGTTAGTTTTGTCTCAACGGACTTCTTGCAAAATTTCAGGAGGATCATTTTAATGGCAGAAAAAGAACATTACGTTAGAACTAAGCCACACGTTAACATTGGTACTATTGGCCACGTTGACCACGGTAAGACTACTTTGACCGCAGCTATCACTACTGTGTTGGCTAAGAAGGGTTTGGCACAAGCTGAAGATTACTCACAAATCGACGCAGCTCCAGAAGAAAAGGAACGTGGTATCACTATCAACACTGCCCACGTTGAATACGAAACTGAAAAGCGCCACTACGCCCACATGGACGCCCCAGGCCACGCCGACTACATCAAGAACATGATCACTGGTGCCGCTCAAATGGACGGTGCTATCTTGGTTGTTGCCGCAACTGACGGTCCTATGCCACAAACTCGTGAACACATCTTGTTGGCTCGTCAGGTTGGTGTTAACTACATCGTAGTCTTCTTGAACAAGTGCGACTTGGTTGACGACCCAGAATTGATCGACTTGGTTGAAATGGAAGTAAGAGACTTGCTTTCAGAATACGGTTACCCAGGTGACGATGTTCCTGTAGTTCGTGGTTCAGCTTTGAAGGCTCTTGAAGGCGATGAAGAAGCTCAAAAGAAGATCGAAGAACTGATGGACGTTGTTGACGAATACATCCCAACTCCAGAACGTGAAACTGACAAGCCTTTCTTGATGCCAGTTGAAGACGTCTTCACTATCACTGGTCGTGGTACTGTTGCTTCAGGCCGTATCGACCGTGGTACTGTTAAGGTTGGCGACAGCGTTGAAATCGTTGGTTTGGTAGAAAAGGTCTTGACTTCAGTTGTAACTGGTTTGGAAATGTTCCACAAGACTCTTGACTTGGGTGAAGCCGGCGACAACGTTGGTGTATTGCTCCGTGGTATCGACCGTGACCAAATCGTTCGTGGTCAAGTTTTGGCAGCTCCAGGCTCAATCAAGACCCACAAAACTTTCAAGGGTCAAGTCTACATCTTGAGCAAGGACGAAGGTGGCCGTCACACTCCATTCTTCTCAGACTACCGTCCACAATTCTACTTCCACACCACTGACATCACTGGTGAAATTGAATTGCCAGAAGGTACTGAAATGGTTATGCCTGGTGACAACACTGAATTTTCAGTTACTTTGATTAAGCCAGCCGCTATCGAAGTTGGTACTAAGTTCACTATCCGTGAAGGTGGTAGAACTGTTGGTGCCGGTCAAGTTACTGAAATTGACGACTAATTTTTATTTTTTAAATTTTAGTTCTAACAGTGTAAAAAGGTGTTCTTCTCAGAAGAACGCCTTTTTTTATCCAAAAAATCCCTATTTTGTAGTACTTTGATTGTTTTTTGACCGTCTTTAAGGTAAGATATTTAAGTATGCAAAGTAGCAAACCCAAAATAGACATTGGAGGTATTTAATTAATGTCTGCTAACTGGAAAACTACCGGTAAGACTACTGGTGAACTTTCTTTTGAAATTTCTCAAGATGAAATCAAGAAGAGCCTGGACAAGGCTTTTGACCGCGTAAAGAAGAGCGTGCGTGTACCTGGCTTCCGTAAGGGGCACGTTTCCCGTGTAATCTTCAACCATTACTACGGTGAAGAAGCTCTTTACGAAGACGCTTTGAACTTTGCTTTGCCAGAAGCTTACAGCGCTGCTGTCAAGGAAACTGGCATCAAGGCAGTTGGCCAACCTCAAATCGTTCCTGTATCAATGGGCAAGAACAAGGCCTGGGAAATGAAGGCAATCGTAACGGTTGAACCAGAAGTTGAACTTGGCCAATACACTGAAATTGAAGTGCCAAAGCAAAACACTCGCGTTTACCAAAAGGACATCGACGCTGAATTGACTAAGCGTCAAGAACAAAACGCTGAAATGGTTTTGAAGAACGACAAGGCTGAAAACGGCGACACTGTAACCATCGACTACGTTGGTACTGTTGACGGCGTTGAATTTGACGGCGGCTCAGCACAAAACTACTCCCTGGAACTGGGCTCAAACACCTTCATCCCTGGCTTTGAAGACCAGCTGGTTGGTCACGGCGCCGGCGAAGAAGTTGACGTTGTCGTAACCTTCCCAGAAGACTACGGCGCAAAGGACCTGGCTGGCAAGGAAGCTCACTTCGCAACCAAGATCCACGAAGTTAAGGCAAAGCAATTGCCAGAACTTGACGATGAATTTGCCAAGGATGTTGACGACTCAGTTGAAACCCTTGACGAATTGAAGGAAAAGATTAAGGCTGAACTGAAGTCCGAAAAGGAAGAAGCAGCCAAGGCAGCTATCCAAGAAGCAGCGATCACTACTGCAGTCAAGAACGCTACTGTTGAAGAAATTCCTGACGTGATGATCCAAGAAGACGTTGACAACCAACTCAACCAATACTTGGGCGACATGCAACGTCAAGGGATTGACCCGAAAACTTACTTCAAGTTGACTAACACGACTGAAGACCAACTGCGCAGCCAATTGTCAGCAAACGCTGCTGAACGCGTTAAGACTAACCTTGTTTTGGAAGCAATCGCTGCCAAGGAAGGCTTCGAAGCAAGCAAGGAAGAAATCGACGCTGAAATCAAGGACCTGGCTGACAACTACAACATGAGCGAAAAGGCAGTTCGCAACGCTTTGAGCGACGAAATGCTGGCTCACGACATCATCGTCCGCAAGGCAATGGACTTGATCACTGACAGCGCTAAGCAAGTAGCTAAGGCTAAGCTTGAAGAAAGCAGCGAAGACGAAGAAGACAAGTAATCGCCTGTCTATAGACTGAATCCCCCAGAAGTGGCAACTGCCCCTTTTGGGGTTTTCTTTTGCCAAGGCTGATGAAAAATACAAGGCTAATTTCGCGCAAGTTGCCCGTATTTATGTTAACCTAGTCTTTAGCAAATAGAGGAGGGAATACATGGCTACTAAGTTTACAGATCCAGAAGAAGTGAAATGCTCATTCTGCGGCAAGTCTGCCAGCCAAGTAAAGAAAATGATTGCCGGCAACGGCGCATACATCTGCAACGAGGACATTGAACTCGCCAAGCGGATCATTGATGATGAGCTGCGTCTGGATTCACTGAAGGAAGCGCGCGAGCTTCCCAAGCCAATGCAAATTAAAGAAGAACTGGATCAGTACGTGATTGGCCAGGACCGGGCCAAGCGGGTTCTGGCCGTAGCGGTTTACAATCACTACAAGCGGATCAGTCAAATGGATGTTGATTCTTCAACCGAATTGCAGAAGTCAAATATTGCCTTGATCGGGCCAACTGGGTCCGGCAAGACCTACCTGGCTCAGACTTTGGCCAGGATTTTGAACGTGCCGTTCGCGATCGCGGACGCAACTACTTTGACTGAAGCCGGTTATGTCGGTGAAGACGTCGAGAATATCCTGCTTAAGCTGCTCCAGAATGCCGATTACGACTTGGAGAGAGCCCAGCGGGGGATAATTTATATCGACGAAATTGACAAGATCTCCAAGAAGTCAGAAAATGTGTCGATTACCCGGGACGTGTCCGGTGAAGGGGTTCAGCAGGCCCTTTTGAAGATCTTGGAAGGGACCATTGCTTCTATTCCGCCGCAGGGCGGCCGCAAGCATCCGCAGCAGGAAATGATCCGGATGGACACCACCAACATCCTCTTCATTGTCGGCGGGGCTTTTGACGGTATCGAAGAAATCGTTAAGAACCGGCTGGGCAAGAAGACCATCGGTTTTGGGGCAGAACAAGAATCTGGCAAGGTTGACGATGACAACTGGAACCGTTTCTTGACGACCGGGGACTTGGTCAAGTTTGGCTTGATCCCTGAATTCATTGGCCGGATTCCGATTATCACTACCTTGGACCGGCTGGACAGTGCTGATTTGGTCCGGATCCTGACTGAACCAAAGAATGCCTTGATCAAGCAATACCAGAAGCTGCTTTCCCTTGACGGGGTTGACCTGGAATTTGAACCTGCCGCCGTCAAGCAAATTGCTGACCTGGCTATTGAACGGAAGATGGGGGCCAGAGGCCTTAGAACTATCATTGAAAATGCCATGATGGACATCATGTACCGGACGCCAAGCGAAAGCGACATCAGCAAGGTCATCATCACGCCGGAAACAATTACCGGGATGGGCGAGCCGAAGGTGGTCCGCCGCGAACTGGAAGAGGTTACCGATGATCATTAACCAATCAGAATTTTCCGTCAGCGCAGTTAAAGCCAGCCAGTACCCCGAAGGCGGCCTGGATGAAATCGCCCTGGCTGGCCGGTCAAACGTGGGCAAGTCCAGCTTCATCAACACCCTTTTGCAAAGAAAGAACCTGGCCCGGACCTCCTCGTCGCCGGGCAAGACCCAGACCTTGAACTTCTACCGGGTGGACAGCGACCAAGCTGACTTTTACCTGGTCGATGTGCCGGGCTACGGCTATGCCAAGGTCTCCAAGAAGCAGAGGGAAGAGTTCGGGGAAATGATCCAGGATTACCTGGAAACCCGGGCCTACCTCAAGGGCTTGATCCTGCTGATCGACGGCCGTCACGAACCAACCGCCGACGACATTGCCATGTATGACTATGCCCAGTATCTCAACCTGCCGATTTTACTAGTGGCCACGAAGATGGACAAGATCAAGAAGAATGCTTTTAACAAGACTGAAGCAGCCTTCAGAAAGCACTTGAACTTGAATAAGGACAATGTGACTTTCCTGCCATTTTCATCAGTGACTAAGCTGAACGTTGACCAGGTCAAGGACTGGGTCCAAGCCAGATTGGACGAAGAATAGCGGACAAAACAAAAATGCTCAAAGGATTTTCCTTTGGGCATTTTGCGTTTACCGGTGCTTTTTCGGCATTTGCGGCCGGTGGTTGAAGAGCTCAGCCACCAGCTTGAAGGCTCCGTAGATGATCAAGAGGATCCCGATTTCGATGATCGACTGGTGGTTGAAGTATTCTGGGTTGATGATCACGATGATCCCCAGGACAAAAGAAATAACGGCTTCTGCCCCGGTGATGATCATGCGGAAGACCCCGGTCTTCCGCCTTAAGATAATCTTGTGGCTGCGGCCATAGGCGTAAAAGAGCAGGAAGGCCCCCAGGAAGTAGTGAGCCAAAAAGACCAGGAGCTGGTTGCTCGATAAAAGGGCTATAGAGACCGCGAACAAGACCAGGTAGGTAATTAGGAAGAAGCGTTTCTGCTGCGGTTTAAAGTCCGAAACTGAGACCGTGAGGATATGGTTGACGCTGAAAATGATCCCCCCGACAGCAGCTAGCACCCCGAAGGCCTTGAAGGCATAGTTAGGTGCTGTCAGACTGATGATGCCGAGCAGAACCAGGAGCCAGCCGGCCATGGTGTCCCGGCTGAACAAGGCCGATCCGATCTGCTGGTTCTTGATCAACTGCCAGATCGAGGAAAAGAGATTGCCCAAAATGAATTTGGTCCGCCTTGAGGAGTTAGTCACCGACAAAAGGATGGCCCCGAAGCCCCCGAAGCCGTTCTTGGCCAGCTGGTTGATCTTGCTCGAGCCGCTAGCCGCCAGGGCATCAAAGAGGTCCTGGGTCAGGGCTTCCCGCTCTTCCAGGCTGGCTGACCCGATCCATTGGTTGATCAGCTGGTTGTAGACCCGGGACTGAGGATTGGGCCGCTTGCGGGTCACGAAATGGCTGCCTTTGATCTGCCAGGAATAGGTATCGTGCTGGGCGATATTGCCATTGGTTGAGTAGACGATGACCGGGTCGACCTCTCTTGGTTCAAAGAGGCGACCGATAATCGAAAACTCAGGTACGTAGCGGCGGAGGACCCTTCGCAAAAAGTCCTCGTTGTAGTCGACTCCGGCTTCGCTGGCCAGGCCGGGGCTGTCAAAGGTGTAGACGGCCTTGATACGGGCCCGGTAGTCTTCTGGGAGATTCAAGGCGGCGTATTCAGCCAGGTTGCCCCCCTTTGAGTGGCCGCCCAGGATGTAGTCAGCTGAGTCGCCGGACAGGAGGTCCTTGAGGTAGCGGGCACCTAAGATCTGGGCCTTGGTTTCTTTAAAAGAAATCTCAAAGTCTTCCCGCCAGCCAACCAGGGTGTCGTCGGTCCCTCTAAAGGCCACATAGTGGGTACCGTCTTCAAGGACGATTTTCAAGGCGCTGAACTGGCACTGGTCAGTCAAAACGTTTTTGAAGTGGGATAAGCGGGCATCCTTAAAGCGGTCGGCTTCGCTCATTAAGTGGAAGAGCTCCTGGTACTGGCTGGCGTCCAGGCCGGTGAAGGAAGAAGCGAAGTATTTCTCGGCGATTTCGCCAACTGTCACTTCTTTGTTGCCGGAAGGGATGTACTTTTCCAGGTTAAGATAAGAAAAAATTGCTAAGACTAAAGCGTCGATTTCGTTGAAAGGAGACTTTTCCAAGGGAATGTCGCCGCGCCATTCCAGGTAGGTCAGCAAATTGCTGTTGTCCAAGATGCTCACATCCTTAAAGAAAATAATTGCAAATGCTTACAAATTCATTTTAGCCTAAATAGGGCAGGGATGGGCAGATTTACCCGAAAATTTAGCGACTTTTATAAAATATAAAAAGCCGCCAACAAGCGGCTTACTTTGCCTCTTTGCCGGCAGCTTTGTCGTCTTCCTTTCCCTTGCCCTTGCCAGAAGCGGCTTTCTTCGGGTCGGGAATGCTGGCGAATTTGTCGAAGAGCTTGTCTAAGTCGTCTTGTCTTTTAAAGGTTAAACCCATTTGTCCATATCCTGCTTTCCATTGAAATAAAAGTTCTGCTTTTGAGTCAATTATAACGATATTTTTGCTATTCAGTCAATTTTGAACTATACTTAACTTAGCAAAAGAAAGCAGCTTCAAGAGAGGTGTAAAATGACTGACGCGATTGATACAATTAAGAGCCGCCACAGCACGCGCTATTTTGACCAAGGCAAGGAGCCCAGCCGGGCAGACCTGGAAGAAGTAATCCGCTTGGCCGGCCTGGCTCCGTCTTGGGTAGATTCCCAGCCCTGGCGGGTTTATCTGGCTATGGGGGAAACAGCCAAAAAGATCCATGCCCGCCACCTGGCCTTGGCTGAAGCAGGAACGGCGGCATCCCCAGACTGGGAGACCTGGCACCGGGAGGACTGGGATCCTTATCCAAGAGAAAACATGGCCCGGCACAACCAGGCCAGTCAGGAATATCTGAACACGCCGGAATTGCTGGACCTTAGGACTAATATTTTGCAGAAAAATCTCTACTATGCTCCGGCGATTGCATATTTAACTATTCCCAAGCAGTCCAATCTTTGGTCAGTCTATGACCTGGGAGCCTTTGCCCAGACTCTGGCGCTTGCCGCCAAGGCCAAGGGGATTGACAGCATGCCGGCCTATGAATTGGTCAAATACCCGGCCAGTGTCCGGGAAATTATGGGGATTCCAGAAGACCAGACCCTGGCCATGGGAATCGGCCTGGGCTATGGCAAAGATGAGTACATCAACGGCTACCGGGCTCCCCGCCGGGATCTGCCTGACTTCTTGACAATTAAGGATTAGGAAAAAAGTTATATAAAATCGTTGACTTATAGTAAGTGAGTCTGTAAGATTAAATCAAATTGAGAAAGGAGCTAAATCATGTTTGCAATGCAAGAAAACCAAACTGTGTGCGTTTGCTGTATGTCACTTATGTCATACGACTGTTTTGTGTTGCCTAAACTGGATTTAGCTCAGACCAAGTAATTTGCCAAGTAATTATTAGCTTAGTGGCAAATGAAGCAGCTGTTTCCTTTAGGGAGCAGCTGCTTTTTTGTCTTAGGAGGAAAAAATGCAAAAGATCAAGAAATTCACCCTTGCCGCCGTCAGCGTCAGTGCCGCCTTCCTGCTGGCCGCTTGCGGCAGTCAGCAGAGCTCAAGCTCATCAAGTAAGGATAAGCAGGTTTTAAAGCTCAGCGCGACTGCTCCGCTAGATACGATCGACATCAGTAAGTCAACCGGCTACGGGCAGACGGGGAACGTTTTTGAAAGCTTCTACCGTTTGGGCAAGAACGGGCAGCCAGCCGCCGGCTTAGCCAAGTCCGGCACTGTATCCAAAGACGGCAAGACCTGGACCTTCAAGCTGCGGTCTAATGCCAAGTGGTCCAACGGGGAAAAGATTACCGCCCAGGACTTCGTCTACTCCTGGCGGCGGACGATCAACCCCAAGACTGCTTCGCCTTACGCCTACCTTTTCTCCGGCATCAAGAACGCCGATGAAATTATTGCCGGCAAGAAGTCTCCGTCCAGCCTGGGCATCAAGGCTTTGAACCAGGAAACCGTGCAAGTTAAGCTCAACCGGCCGATTGCCTACTTCAAGGTTTTGATGGCTTACCCGCTCTTTGGGCCGCAAAACGAAGCCTTTATCAAGAAGACGGGCAAGAAGTACGCGACCAGCTCCAAGTACATGCTTTACTCCGGCCCATTTAAGATCACCGGCTGGAAGGGGACCAATGATACTTGGTCTTTTGTCAAAAACAACCAGTACTGGGACAAGCAGGCAGTCAAGTTGAGCAAGATCAGCTACCAGGTCGTTAAGACTACCAACACCGGCTACCAGCTCTACCAGCAGGGCAAGCTGGACCTCACCCCACTGTCCAGTGAACAGGTTAAGCAGCTGAAGAAGAACAAGGACTTCAAGACCTACCCATACTCCTACGTTGCCTTCTTGGCCTACAACTTCCAGGCCAAGGACGCGACGGTTAAGAAGGCTTTGAACAACAAGAACATCCGCCTGGCCCTGTCTCTGTCACTTGACCGGAAGATTCTGACCAGCAAGGTCTTCGGTGACGGGTCAAGCGTGCCAACTGGCTTCGTGGCTTCTGGTCTGGCCTATGACCCGGCTAACAAGGAAGACTTTGCCAAGGAGCAAAAGGTGGCTAATACCGTTGACTACAATGAAAAGCTGGCTGAAAAGTACTGGAAGATCGGGTTGAAGGAACTGGGCTTAAAGAAACTGAACCTGACCTTGCTGGCTTCAAACGAGGGCACCAACGCCGACGCTCTGACCCAGTACCTGCAGTCCCAATGGACTAAGGTTTTGTCCGGCATCAACGTGAAGGTTAACTCCATTCCAAGCAAGAACGCCTACACCAAGGCTTCAAGCGGGGACTTTGACATCTACGTTTCCGGCTGGGGCGGGGACTTTAGCGACCCGATGACCTTCATGCAGATCTTGCAGAAAGGGACTTCCTACAACTACGGCAAGTGGAACAATGCGGAATACAACCGCTTGATCAAGAAGGCTTTGACGACTGATGCCAACGACGTTAACAAGCGCTGGCAGGACCTGGTCAAGGCAGCCCAAGTGGCCAACGCCGACCAGGCAGTCAGCCCGATCTACCAGCAGACGACCGCCTACCTGCAAAACAGCAAGGTCAAGGGGATCATCCACAACAATGCTGGTACCCAGTGGAGCTACAAGTACGCCTACATTAAGTAGCTAGTAGTTAGCAAATTAAGATATGCAAATAAAAACGAGACCGCTTGGTCTCGTTTTTTTAATGCCGGCTGGCCCGGTGGCTGGAGCTGGCCTTGATTTTGTGGGGATGCCGCTTGAATTTGACCTGGCCGCCCTCTGGCAGGAAGCGGAAGTGGCGCATTTTGGCGTTAAAGGGCCGGCCAGAGAGGCGGATGGCGGTCCAGTCCTTCATCAGCTTGATCATCCGGTCCAGTTCCTGGACTCTTTTGGCCTGGCCTTCTGCTTCAGCCGCCTGGTGGATGTCGCCTTCCAGGCGTTCGATTAGGTTCTGGTGGTAGGCAAGAAGTTCGGGAGTCAAGGGAGCCCGCCGGTACTGGTTAAAGAGTTTTTGGATCAGTTCCATGGCCTCCAGGCTGTCATGTGGCTGGATATAGCGGGAACCATTATCTTCATTCATGGATTTTGTCCTTTCTATTATTTCTGCTTCTATTTCTTTATCAAGCTTTTTGCCGAATCATAAAACTTACTAAATCTTGATAATCATATCAGTAATGGTAAGTTTTTCTGATATTCCTTTCTAGTTAAATCTATGGT
>NZ_AZCR01000044.1:0-269 GCF_001433875.1 Lactobacillus delbrueckii subsp. delbrueckii DSM 20074 = JCM 1012 | reverse complement strand
GATTCAACTTGGCAAAAGAAATCAGATTTTTAACCTTTTGAAGTTAAGGTCAGTGAGTACGGTTGGCTGTCAAATAACGCCAAATGGCATTATCCAATAGCTTTTTATCTGCCCCACTGAAAACTTTTAGCATGGCAGTCGGAAAGGCATCTTGCCCGCAAAAAGCCGGCAAGAATATCGTGATGCCTTCTCGAAGCAGTCAAGCCGCGATTTTAATACCCCGAACTGAGTTCGTTAAAGCTGACTGCTCTTACATGCTAAAGCCTTCA
>NZ_AZCR01000043.1 GCF_001433875.1 Lactobacillus delbrueckii subsp. delbrueckii DSM 20074 = JCM 1012 | reverse complement strand
GTGTTCCTTGTTGGTGATCGGGTAGCCTTCATTGTTTGAGACGACTTCCAGGTCGCTGATCTGGATTTCGTAGCCGAAGTGAGACCGGGCGTCTTCATGGATGGTCCCGGTGAGGTAGAAGCTTGCTTCCTGTCGCAGGCCCTTGGCTGCTTCAAAAACTTCATCACTGACATCGTTCTTGCGGACAACGCCTTGGAAGAAGGCCGTGCCGTCTCTTAATTGCAGGAAGACGATCTTCCCGCTGGACCGCTTGTCGGTCAGCCAGACGTGCATTCTGACTTCTTCATCTACGTGCTTGCTTGATTCTCTGATTGAAATCAATTCTGTCATGTTTATCTCTTTACCTCGGTATTTTATTGTCTATCTTGCTCTTATATTCTTCCTGTTTTTGCTTAACTAGCTTTCTTACAGAAGCTGGATCTTGGCTGCCTGGCACTTTTCTACGATCTCGTCAGGCCAGATGCTGGCTTGGACTTCACCGATGTGGGCCTTGCCCAAAAGCAGCATGCAAAGTCTTGACTGGCCGATCCCGCCGCCGATGGAGTAAGGGAGGTCACCCTTTAAGAGGGCTTGGTGGAAAGGCAGGTCTAACCGGTCTTCAGCACCGGCAAGCTTCAGCTGCTCTTGCAAGCGGTCTTCATCGACCCGGATGCCCATGCTGGAGACTTCAAAGGCCCGCTGGAGGGGTTCGTACCAGAAGAGGAGGTCACCGTTCAAAGTCCAGTCATCGTAGTCTGGTGCCCGGAGGTCATGCGGTTTCTTGGAAAGCGGGAGCGCGCCGCCGATGTGTTCCAAGAAGACTGCGCCCTTTTCCTGGCAGATCTTGTCTTCGCGTTCGCTTGGGGTCAGGGATGGCCAGCAGGCTTCCAGTTCTTCACTGGTTGCGAAGCTGATTTCTTCTGGCAGGTGGTAAGCGGCTTGCGGGTAGAGGGCACGGACGTGGTATTCCATCCCCTTGATGGTTTCAAAGATCCGCTGGACAGTTTGGCGGAGGGTTGCTTCCGTCCGTTCGCTCTTGTCGATGACCTTTTCCCAATCCCATTGGTCAACGTAAACGGAGTGGAGGTTGTCTAAAACTTCTTCGTCTTTTCTGATGGCGTTCATGTTGGTGAAGAGGCCTTCACCGTGGCCGAAGCCGTAGTGCTTGAGAGCCCAGCGCTTCCACTTGGCCAGGGAGTGGACGATTTGCAATTCGCCTTCATCCCCGTCGTGCAGGATAAAGGAAACCGGCTTTTCCCAGCCAGAGAGGTTGTCGTTTAAGCCGGAAGACTTCTTAACAAATATAGGAGCAGAAATTCTTTCCAGATTCATCGCGGTCCCGAATTCAGTCTGGAAGGTTTCCCGGATGTAGCGGATTGCCTTTTCCGTTTCGCGGATAGTTATTTTCGGATCGTAATCACTTGGAATAACTAATTTAGCCATATCTCTTGCCTCTGCTAAAAATCTAATACTTGTCAAAAGGGCATAAAAAGAGCCTCTCATCCCCAAAAACTACAGGGACGAAAGGCTTCTTTCCGCGGTACCACCCACCTTGTTCTAAACGAACCACTTCGAGCACCAACATGCTCTAGCAGGGTAACGTCCTGCAGGCGGCACGGCTTACTGTGACTTCAGCCGGCGATCTGGAAAAAGTGTTATTCAGAAAGCCAGGGTCTGTTGCCTTTTCACCCGCTGGCAACTCTCTGCGAGATTGTGCTTTCCTACTCGTCTTTCTCATCTTTTGACTTATTTGATTAAGTAAAATTCTAATACGGATTTAATTTTTGTCAAGATCAAAGGCGAAAAAATTATTTTTTAAAGATCAAGCCCTTCTTCTTGAGCAGGTAGACAGCGGCTGCGATGGCGCAGAAGGCGATTAACACGATCAAGCTAAGGCCTTCAAATTCCTGGACCACTTGCTGGTAGGCATTGCCGGCAAAGCGGCCGGCGTAGATCAAGACCGTGTTCCAGATTGCCGTGCCCAGGATGGTGTAGAAGCTGAACCGGGCTAAAGAGAAGCGACTCATCCCGGCTGGCAGGGAGATTAAGCTGCGGACGACTGGAATAAAGCGGCCAAAGAAGGTGGCTGCCCGGCCGTGGCTGTTAAAGTAGTTTTCCGTCTTGGTGATTTTCTCCGGGGAGAGGCCGAAGCGGCGGCCGACCTTGCTGGCGGCGAAGCGGGAAAGGCGGTCTTGGTCAAAGAAGGTGCCGACCCAATAGAGAGTTACCGCGCCAATGAAGGCACCGATCGTGGAGGCGATGATGGCTCCCGGGACAGACAGGTTGGCTGACAGGGTCAGGAAACCGGTAAAGGTCAGGATCAGTTCGGAAGGGATTGGGGGAAAAATATTTTCAGCTGCAATCAGCAAGGCAACGGCGACATAGCCATAGTTTTGAATCAGCTGCGTGATTGTCTCGTTCATGACCTGTATTACCTCTAATCTATTTAAGTTTGTGACTGTTTAGTACAAGGGAGCTTGTCTTGCTTGTACCTTTCGCCTATTTAGGATAACAGAATAAAGAGCGGAAAAGGGGGCTCCGCCAAGGATTTTAAGAGATAATTTGGAATTACTTTACAAGCATTTAACTTTATTTTTTAAAGCACTAAGCTAAATGAAGTGGTTTTTGGCTATAGCGAAGTTGAAATAAGCAAAAAAAGACTGAAAATATTTTTTATGTACATTTTTAGGAAAGAGTCTGTTATAATCGTTTCAACGCATTAAGGAAATGCTT
The DNA here is from genome assembly GCF_001433875.1 of Lactobacillus delbrueckii subsp. delbrueckii DSM 20074 = JCM 1012. Taxonomy (GTDB): domain Bacteria; phylum Bacillota; class Bacilli; order Lactobacillales; family Lactobacillaceae; genus Lactobacillus; species Lactobacillus delbrueckii. Next base: position 10,621 of record NZ_AZCR01000043.1, on the reverse strand, counting down.
GATGGAAACAAAGAGAAGATGCTTACAAGCTTTTTTCTCGAGCCAGAGGCGAATCTTGATGCCGGAAAAATTGAATATCATTCGTACTATACTAAGTCATTAAATTTATTCAAGGAGAGGTAAATATGACTAACGTAACTATCGAACAAGCAGTTAAGGGCTATCTTGTATTCTCAGCTAAGGAAGGCAAGCTTTTCCGTGAAGGCCGCAGCTACTTGGCAGGCAAGACCTACCACAACCGCTACCTGGCTATCTACGAAAAGCTGGAAGACGCTGTTGTCAACGCCAGCCAATACCCAAGTGAAGAAGGCATCACCATTTACGAAGTAAGTGGCTGGGGCCAGGTAACTGACTTTGGCAAGTGCAAGGTCACTGAATGGCTGAAGCTGGACCAAATCGTAGCTAAGAAGGAATGGGTTGCTCTCTTGGGCAAGCAAACTAACTCAAACTACGCAAGTCTGCGGATCCTGGCAGCTAAGCTGAGCGAAGACGCAGCTGTCCTGAAGAAGCTGGCCCAAGACAAGAACCAGCAAGTTCGCAGCGCTGTAGCTGAGAATGCTAACACTCCAGCCTTGGTTTTAGCTAAGCTGGGCGTGACTGCTGGAGTTAACGCGATGGCTATCTAACTGACAATTTTAAAAAGAATAAAACGAGGCGCGTTCTCTGGATTGACAGAGGCGTGTTTTTTGTATTCAAGGAGAAGAGCATGCTGAAATTTGACCAGGCAAGAGCGGAAGATTTAGACAGGATCGTGGAAATTGAAAGAGCTGGTTTCAATGAGGCAGAAGCGGGCAGTCCTGCTCAGTATAAAGAGAGAATTCAGAAGTTTACCGGGAGCTTTTTGGTCGCCAGAAATTTGGAAGAAAAGATCGTGGGCTTTATTACCGGGCCAGTCGTTAACAGCAAGTATGACTACATCGAGGACTGGATGTATGAAAAAGAGACAGAAAGTCTGGCGGGCCCTGGCGGCAACCAAATGGTCTTGACCATCGCGGTTCATCCGGATTACCGGGGGCAGGGGATCGGCAGCCAGCTTTTAGATAGATTCGCTGAGACCGCTAAGGAAATGAAGCGGGGGCGGATCGCCTTGACCTGTCTGGAAGACCGGGTGCCATTTTACGAAAAGAATGGCTACGTCAACCATGGGCAAGCTTAGTCAGAGCATGCCGGGGAAATCTGGTACAACATGATCAAAATGATAGAAGACTAGAGAGCGGTCAGCAGGTGCTGGCTGCTTTTTCTTTTGCTTTATAAGTGAAGCATTTTAATGTAAATCTAACTTAAAAAGCTATAGCTAAAATTTGTCAATATTCTTTTCTTAAATGAAAAAGCTGATAGAACTATGTTTAAATAGGGACTGTGTTATTATAATCAAAAAGGTAACACTATACCACGACTTTAGCGAATCAACTTTAAGTTAGTATTTTGTGGATTTTTAACTTCATAGCACGTTATTTTCTCGCGTATTGCTGAAATAATGTGCTTTTTGTTTTTTGGCGTTCATAAATTACTTTTCCACTGTTTGATTTAAAATTCTGCTAAAAAATACTTAACTTTAATTTAAACTATGGTATGATTATGAAATGTTAGTGAGCTAAAGCTGTGTGATGAAAGGCTTGCTAATAAAAATATTTATTTGTCTAAAGGAGTTACGGAAACAGATGCAGAAGAAAAAATCCGCACGCAATTTGAACAAAGTGGCTGAACTAGCAGCAGCACTGCTCCTATCAGCAAGTCCACTGGCGGGAACTTTCCAGTCAGCCGCTTTTGTCCAAGCTGCCAGTCAAGAAACGGTTAGTCCACGGTCGGCTAGCCGGGTAGCATTGACTAAGTACTTGCAGCAAGAGCAGCGCTATAACGCTAAGGAGAGCTACAGCAAGTTCCAAGAGGCTGCTAAAGAGCAAAGACAGGCTTCTGGCCAAGCTGTCAGCAAGAAGAATGAGTCCTCGGTCCGGGTGATTGTCAGTCTGAACAAGTCAGCGGCATTTGATCACACCAGTAAGCCGACTGGATCAGCTGCCTCAGTGAAAAAGATTGAGCAGGCAAGTGACCAAGTCAAGGATGGTCAAGAAAAGGTTATCAAGCAGGTAGAAGAAATCACCGGCAACAAGGTCCGCCGGCAGTTCGGCTACTTGGTCAATGCTTTTTCAATCGATATGGATTTAGACGATATCGACAAGGTTAAGGATCTGCCCCAGGTTAAGAACGTTACGCCTGTCAAGGTTTACCACCCAACCGATGAGAGTGCTGATCAAATGGCCCAAGTGCAGGACGTTTGGCAAGAACAAAAGCTCAAGGGTGAAGGTATGGTCATTTCGATCATTGATACCGGGATCGACTCCAGCCACCAGGACTTGAAGTTGGACAGTGGCGTCAGCACCGCGTTGAGTAAGAGTGAGGTTGAAAGCGACAAGAGTAAGCTAGGTCATGGGAATTATTACACGGAGAAGGTTCCTTACGGCTATAACTACGCTGATAAGAACGACCAAATCGTGGACAATGGGTCTGGCGAAATGCACGGCCAGCACGTGGCCGGGATTGCCGGGGCCAATGGCCAAGTCAAAGGTGTTGCTCCTGATGCCCAGCTTTTGGCAATGAAGGTCTTCTCCAACAATACCAAGAATTCTGGAGCCTATGATGACGACATCATTTCCGCGATCGAAGATTCAGTTAAGCTGGGGGCCAACGTTATCAACATGAGTTTGGGCTCAGTTTCATCAGATGTCGATCCAAGTGATCCACAGCAACAAGCCGTAGCAAAGGCATCAGAGGCTGGCGTTATCAATGTTATCTCCGCCGGCAACTCCGGGGTCGCAGGGTCGACCGGAGATGGCAATCCAGTCAACAATACCGGGACAAGTGAACTCAGTACTGTTGGCGCGCCAGGGGTTACACCGGATGCTCTGACGGTTGCCTCTGCTGAAAACAGCAAAGTGACCACCGACACGGTTAAAGACGAACTCGGTGGGGTCACCTTTAGCGCAAATTCCGAATTGAAGGGTGCTGCACAAGTAACAACCCAGCTGGAAAGCAACTATTCCGTTTTAACCAAGAAGCTTAAGCTTGTTGACATGGGCTTGGGCGGTGCAGATGACTATACTGCTGAAAAGAAGGCTGAGGTTAAGGGACAACTTGCAGTTGTTAAACGGGGATCTTATACCTTCTCAGAGAAAGTTGCCAATGCCAAGGCAGCTGGCGCGGCAGGGATCGTCATTTACAATAACAATAATGACGGCTTACTTTCAATGGCACTGGACGACAAGACTTTCCCAACCTTGGGGATGAGTATGGCTGATGGGGAAGTTCTGGCTCAAGCAGCAAAAGATGGTAAGAGCATCAAGCTGAAATTCGGTACTGCTTTAATCGATAACTCGAGCGCGGGAAAGATGAGCGAATTTACCAGCTGGGGGCCAACGCCGGAACTCGACTTCAAGCCAGAAATTACTGCTCCGGGCGGGAAGATCTACTCGCTGGCCAACGACAACAAGTACCAGCAAATGAGTGGGACTTCAATGGCTTCACCATTTGTCGCAGGTTCAGAAGCATTAATTTTGCAAGGTATCAAGAAACAAGGTTTGAACTTGTCCGGGGAAGAATTAGTACAATTTGCTAAGAATTCAGCCATGAACACTTCGCACCCCTTCTATGACACTGAGCATACCAAGGAAATTATTTCTCCCCGCCGGCAAGGGAGTGGCGAAATCTACGACACAAAGATTGTTAAGGGACAGCTGACGACGGAGACGCCAAAGGTAACTGTCCAGCCTGGCGAAAGCGTGGATGTAAGCTTTACCTTGACCCTGCCATACAGTTTCCAGCGGCAAAATTTTGTTGAAGGCTATGTTGGCTTTGAAGCAGAAGACCAGGCAACACCAAACCTGGTTCTTCCATACATGGGCTTTTTCGGCAGCTACAGTCAAGCGAGTGTCAGCGCACCAATGCTTTATGAAGGTGGCAATTCAAATCTAATCAACACAATTCAGTCCCTGGTTGGCGTCATGGCTTCTAACAACAATGATATTCTCGGTCACACTGGCTATGAGGGTGATGATTACAGCAAGTATACTGATCCTGATCTGATCGCGATTTCACCAAATGGTGATGGTAGCCGGGACTACGCATATCCTGTTCTCTTCTTTGACCGGAACTACAAAGAATACACGGAAATGATTACTGATGCTCAAGGAAACAAAGTTAAGAGCTTGGGCGTTGGCAAAGAGGGAACTAAAGATTACTACAGTTCTTCAAGCGGCAAGTGGACAACCCACTCACTGGACAAGTGGGATGGCACTGACGCTGACGGACAAGTCGTCAAGGATGGGCAATACATCTACAAGGTTGAATTTACCCCAGCAACTGGCGGCAACAAGCAGGAATTGAACATCCCTGTCAAGGTTGATACCCAAGCGCCAGAAGTGAGTGACTTGCAGGTTACCAAAGATGGCAAGCTCCGTTTGAAGGCTAAGGATTCCGGCAGCGGTCTTGACATGACAATGTTTGTTGCGGCAGTAAACGGTGAAAAGCAGAAGCTGGCGCTGGCTCCAGTTAAGGGAGAAAGTGATGTTTACGAGTCAACGACTGCCTTGACTGGACTTAAGGACGGCAAGAACCAAGTAGAAACTGTTTTGGCTGACTATGCCGGCAATGTTGGCTATGCTGCAACTTTCTCCAGTCAAAATAACGATGCTGATAACAAGCTTCTTCTCTTTAACTTAGCTGACGGTCAAAAGATCACTAGTCAAAGCCCGGCTTACGATCAAGAGAAAGAAACTTACACTGTAACTGGTACTTACAAGAAGAATGCCAAGCTTAAGTTTAATGATGTCGAGGCAGAAAGCGATGAAGATGGCTACTTTGAAGTTAAGCTGCCAGTCAAGGATGGACAAAACCAGCTTTTGATCAAGGATGGGGACCAAACCCTTGAAGCAGTCAACTTCACTGTTAAGGCTGAAGGACCGAAAGTCAGCGTTGACGAAGAAAGCTCAGGCCGCATTTTGGCTAAGGATGATTCCTATACTTTATCCGGGACGGTATCTGGTCTTGGCGAAAGCGGCAAACTGGAACTGACAAACTTGTCTGACAAGAGTAAGACTAAGTTAACGGTTGACCAGGACGGCAAGTTCTCACAAAAGGTTGACTTGAACTACGGTGACAATCCTTTTGAACTGACGGCAACTGATGCGGATGGCAATGTTACAAAGAAGGACGTAACGATTTTCACCGCTAGAAGTTACACTTACACCAAGGATATGCTGACTTTTGACAATATCGCCAGCAATCTAACGGTTATTGGCAAGACGACGCCGGGTTACGATGAGAAGGACCACAGCTTCACAGTAACGGGTAAACTCGCGTACCCAGTCGCCCGCTTCCAGTTAAACGGGGATGACGTTAAGTACGACCCAGATACTTTGAAGTTCAGCTACACGATCAAAGACTTAAAGAACGGCAACCATTCATTGACTGCTCTGGTGCAAGATCCACGGCTTAATGACGGCAAGCCAGTCGTCGAATGGGGCTACAAGCTCTGGGTTGACTTAGCAGCGCCAAGCCTGCAATTGGAAGGGATGTCCTTAGGTGAGGATGGCCAGTTGGCTGTCTACACCAACAAGGATGTTTACGATCTTAAGGCAACGATCAATGACAACTTGAGCGGATACAGCCTGCAAGTTGGCAGCGATACAGCCTACCAAGACAAGACTTACGAGGTGTTTAACGAAGACTTCTTTAAGAATAGGGATGCAGTCAAGGTCAGCTACCCGATCAAGGCTGAGAAAGACGGATCCCGGAAGGTCAAGGTCACTTTGACTGATGAAAGTGACAACAAGACTGAACAAGACTTTACCCTGTACAACCACCAGGCAGATCTTGAGGCACCGGAGGTTTCCGCTTCAGAAAGCAAGAAGACCAACCAAGCTGTTCAGCTGAAGGTTGAAAATCTGTCCGATGTACAAAAGTCTGCTGGCAAGTTTAAGGCGGCTGATCTCTACTACTCAGTTGACGGCAAGACTTGGACCAAGCTGGACAAGGAGACTGTACAGGTAGCCGAAAACGGAAAGGTTGAGTTCAAGTACCAAGACGTTTACGGCAATGAGTCAAAGGTTACGACTTATGAAGTCAAGAATATCGTCAAGGAAGTCGCTGCCCAGCCGGAATTGAAGCTGACTCCGGATGGAGAAGGCAAGGTCAAGGCTGAGCTTGCTTTTGACAAGAAGGATGTTGACAAGGACTTCAACCACATCAAGTACAGCCTTGATGGTGGCAAGACCTGGACTGACTACAAGGATGCCTTTACGCTGACTCACAACGGAACTGTGGAATTCAAGAGCTATGACAACGCTGGCAATGAGAGCCAAGTCTACACCAGCGTGGTCAAGGTAGAACGGAAGCTGCCCGCTCCAGATTTGACTGGCACGGTTGAAACTGATAAGAGTGTTGAGGTTAAGGCTGGCAACGTTGAACAGGCTGAAAAGGATGCTGACGGAAAAGTAACTTTGCTTTACTCAACTGATGGCAAGGATTGGTCAAAGGTTGACGGCGAAGTTAAGCTGACTGACAGCGACCGGGCTATGTTCAAGTACCGCGACGGGGACGACAACGAATCTGCTGTTGTCGTTTACGAAGTCAAGAAGGTTGTTGAAGAAAAGACTGCCGAGTCTAAGCCGGAAAACAAGGACGATAGCAAGTCAGACAGTAACACTGACACTAAGAGCGATACTAAGTCAGACAGCAAGAGTGATTCCAAGTCTGATAACAAGGCAGAAACCAAGAGTGATGTGAAGACTGACAGCAAGACTGACACTAAGAGCGACTCCAAGTCAGACAACAAGAGCAACACTAAGAGTGATGTCAAATCGGACGGCAATGGCGAAGCTAAGTCCGATAACAAGTCATCTGCCAAGGATGATGTGAAGACTGACAGCAAGACGACTTCAAAGAGTAGCGCGAAGAAGACTAGTGCTAAGAAGAACAAGAAGGCAAGCAAGAAGACAGTTAAGAAGACTAAGACTTACAAGAAGGTCAAGTTGACTAAGCTGACAAAAGTCTACAATAAGAAGGGCAAGGTAGTTGGCAAGCTTAAGAAGACTAGCGTCAAGCTATTAAGCAAGAAGCAAAAGCTTCATGGCAAGTACTACTACCGGGTTGGCAAGAACAGATATATTCTGGCAAGCAGCCTGCCGAAAAAGACTAAGAAGGTTAAGCAAGTTCGCGCAAGGAAGAATGCCAAGGTCTATAACAAGAAAGGGAAGGTAGTTGGCCATCTGAAAAAGAAGCAGAAGGTTAAGCTCTTAAGCAAGAAACAGAAGCTTCATGGCAAGTACTACTACCGAATTGGCAAGAACAGATATGTTAAGGCAAATGTGCTGTAATTAGAGGGAGACAGGTTCCGAAAGGAACCTGTTTTTCTCGTTATAAGCAAGGAGAGAGAATGGGTTGTTAGCTTGATGATATAATTATTTTGAAATCTGGAGATAAAGCGAGGAGCCTACTATGTTGCACGTAAAAGTTTTAAGTTCATTCTACATACCTCAACTGGATGAGACTTTGCTTTCTTTACAAGGGCTAGAGAACTTAAGTATTTATGACGGTAAATTTTCCAAAATGTGAAGATGCTTACCTTGTAGATAAAATAGATAGCGAAAAAAGATAATTGATTATTGAGGTAACAAAAATGGCAGAAAAGCAATATGACTTTATACATGTGCCAAAGCGGCAGGGCAATTCCATCAAGTGGGGCGGCTTAAAGGAAAAAGAGCTACCGATGTGGATTGCTGAGATGGACTTTAGGATCGCGCCGGAAATTATGACCAGCATGGAAGAAAAGCTCAAAGTAGCTGCCTTTGGCTATGAAAGCGTGCCAGCTGAATACTACAAAGCTGTAGCTGACTGGGAAGAAATTGAGCACCGCGCCCGGCCTAAAGAAGACTGGTGCGTATTTGCCTCAGGCGTCGTGCTAGCGATTTCTACCATGGTCCGGCAGTTCACCAGCCCTGGCGACCAAATTTTGGTCCAGGAGCCCGTCTACAACATGTTCTACTCTGTCATTGAGGGCAATGGCCGCCGGGTAATTTCCAGCGACTTGATCTATGAAAATAGCAAGTACTCGGTCAACTGGGCTGATTTGGAAGAAAAATTAGCGACTCCGTCTGTCCGGATGATGGTCTTCTGCAACCCTCACAACCCAATCGGTTACGCCTGGAGCGAGGAAGAAGTCAAGCGGATCGCGGAACTTTGCGCCAAGCACCAGGTCCTCTTGATCTCTGACGAAATTCACGGAGACCTAGTTTTGACGGATGAAGACATTACCCCTGCATTTACGGTAGATTGGGATGCCAAAAACTGGGTAGTTTCTTTGATCTCACCAAGCAAGACCTTCAACTTGGCGGCGTTGCACGCGGCTTGCGCGATTATCCCTAACCCGGATTTGCGTGCCCGGGCTGAGGAGAGTTTTTTCCTGGCCGGTATCGGGGAACCAAACTTGTTGGCTATCCCGGCAGCTATTGCCGCTTATGAAGAAGGCCATAACTGGCTCCGTGAACTCAAGCAAGTGTTGCGGGACAACTTTGCTTATGCCCGGGAATTTTTGGCAAAAGAAGTGCCGGTGGTGAAGGTACTTGACTCGAACGCCAGCTACCTGGCCTGGGTCAACATCAGCGCTCTTGGAATGAACGCGGAGGACTTCTGCAAGTACCTGAGGGAGAAGACGGGCTTGATCATCTCTGCGGGGAACGGCTACCGGGGCAATGGACATGAATTTGTCCGGATTAACCTGGCCTGCCCGAAAGAATTGGTAATTGACGGGATGCAAAGGCTAAAGCAGGGAGTACTTAATCTAAATAACTAAATGGCAAAATTCCAAAATGCCAGTAGAACGGGGATTGAATGGCAAGGCCTGTAGCTTGCGAGACAAACTGTGTTGAACGTATAATAATAGGCAAAATAATGGTTATTGAATGAGGGTAGAAAAATGACTTATAGTGTTTTTAAGGTTGTGAATTGGTTGCGGGTAAAAAACAACGCCGAGTCGATGATTAAAAGCAACTTTCGGACACGCAAGTCTAATGCCTCAAGAATCAGAAGGACGTATAAGACATATTTTGCGTTTAATTTTTCTTTTCTCACAAGATACAAACGATACAATCTTAATAAAAACAACAATAGTATCGATAGGAATGTCCAGGCGAAGTTGTTGGAGAAAATAGAGAAGCTCTCTATTGAAGAAATATCGGTTGTCTTGGGGTAGGCGAAAGAACAAAGTCTCGAACAACTCCCTGATAATGTGGTTTCTTTAAGCATTAACCCATTTTTTCAAGCTTCGGACGTTTAGAAGAATGTGGTGACGTCTACTGGGTATTTCAGCTAAATGACAAGGGTCGAGTAATTGGTAAAATCAACCGTAACATTTTCTATATTTTGGCAATCGACACAAAGTTCAATTTATATAAGCACTAGCTCCTAGGCTCTGGATGATAAAATATCGTTCGGAGTCTTATTTTTATCCTAGCAAGCGATATAACTAAATCACTCTGTAATTATCTATTGCGCCAAAGCTATCCAATTAGTATCCTTTAATTAGCTTTATGAAAAGAATTGAGGATGGAATATGCTTTATCAGCAAATCGAGCAAAACAAGCGCAATACCTGGATCGTGCTGGGTGGCTTTACGGCCTTGCTTTTAGCTATTGCTGGCATGTTGCCAGTTTATTTGACCTTCTGGGCCGGCATTATCTTTTTAGCCGCGGGAATCATTTACATGGTCTATATCTACTTTTATTCGACCAGACACTTGATGCGGATCACCCATGCGGTGGAAATCAACCAAGAGAACGTCCCTCAACTTTACGAAATGGTGGAGGAGATGAGCCTGGCCGCTGGCATCCCCATGCCGAAAGTCTACGCCATTCCAAGCAATATCCCCAACGCCTTCGCGACCGGCCGTGACCCGGAGCATGCCAGCCTGGCGGTTACTTCCGGCCTTGTAAAAATCATGAACCATGATGAACTCTTAGGCGTGATCGGCCACGAGATATCTCACATCCGTAACTATGACTTGCGGGTAACGACGATTACCTCAGCTCTATCCAGTTTTATCTACCTGGCTGCCGTTTACCTGCTGGCTCTTGGCTGGACCTTGTTTAAGATGGATGGCGGGGTTATCACCAAGTGCATTTGCTGGTTCTTTGGCTCGATTGCCTTAGCAGTTGGCGCTGGCCTGTTCATCGTGGCTTTGCCAATCGCCAAATTGCTCAACTTGTCTATGTCCCGGCAGCGGGAATACCTGGCGGACATTGGTTCAGTCGACCTGACCAGAAATCCGCAGTGCATTGTCGGTGCATTGAAAAAGCTGGAAGCTATTGAGCAGCAATATCAGCAGCAAAAGGAGAACCCCATGGTTTCAGCTTTAGCTTTTAACAACTTCCAAGTCAAGCACTGGTGGACCAACTTGATCTCTGACCACCCGACTTTAGACCGGCGGATCGACCGCTTGGAACATACGGCAGATTTGCCTAAATAAACAAAAGGATGTAACCCAGTAGAGCTTGATATGACCCCCGAAATTAGGACACTAATTTCGGGGGTTATTTTCATGACTAAATACACTAAAGAAATCAAACTTGCT
>NZ_AZCR01000042.1:6213-13357 GCF_001433875.1 Lactobacillus delbrueckii subsp. delbrueckii DSM 20074 = JCM 1012 | reverse complement strand
GTGTTCCTTGTTGGTGATCGGGTAGCCTTCATTGTTTGAGACGACTTCCAGGTCGCTGATCTGGATTTCGTAGCCGAAGTGGGACCGGGCGTCTTCATGGATGATCCCGGTGAGGTAGAAGCTTGCTTCCTGGCGCAGGCCCTTAGCTGCTTCAAAAACTTCCTCACTGACATCGTTCTTGCGGACAACGCCTTGGAAGAAGGCCGTACCGTCTCTTAATTGCAGGAAGACGATCTTCCCGCTGGACCGCTTGTCGGTCAGCCAGACGTGCATTCTGACTTCTTCGTCAACGTGCTTGGCTGATTCTCTGATTGAAATCAATTCTGTCATTCTTTTAATTCCACCTTATTTTTATAACTCTATCCATGATAGCAGATTTTTACCTGATCTTCTATAACTTATCGACCAGAGACAGGAGCTGGCCATCCTTGAACTTGTAGATGGCATAGCAGTAGCTGCCGTCTGCGTTGACTGCCGTGACTTCCCAGACGGCCTGCTTTTGATACCAGCCTAGGTTGACTTCCTTGATGGCCTTTTTTGGGTAAGACTTCTGAAAGCTGGATTTGACCGTGCTTTCGCTGACGCCGTCACTAGCTGAATAATAGTAGGCCTTATGTTTACCCGGCAGGTAGATGAAGTAAGCCGCCTTACCCTTACTGGTTTTCCCGCTGGCTGAATATGACTTGACGCCCCGGCTCAAATGGTAGTACTTGTCAATTTGCTTCATGGAAGTCCGCTTGACCAGCTTGGCGACTTTCTCTTTCTGCTGACTGTACGGCTTGGCTGCCTTAGCAACAACCGCCACTGTTCCCGCGTAAAGCAAAAACAGGAAGAAGACCAGCCAGGCCAGATACTGCAAGACATTTTTGACTCTTTCGTTAAGCATTTTTCCTCTCGAACTTCAACTTCTTTTTTAACTCACTCGCTTTAACCCTTTGCACCGGAGCCGGCAGGCTGGACCTAAAGGCCGGGCCATAACTCTTGGTCCAGATCCGGGGATCCAGGATCAAAAACTGCCCATGATCATCCTCGCCCCGGATCAAGCGGCCGCATCCCTGCCGCAGGCGGAGAACCGCCCGGGGCAAAGAGTCCTCTTGAAAGACATCCCAGCCTCTTTGGGCCAGGTAGTGCTGCCTGAGGCTAACCTCCGGCAGGTCTGGGGACTCAAATGGCAGGCGGGTCGCGATAACCAGGTCAATCCCGCAATTGTGGAAGTCCACCCCTTCCCAGAAGCTATCCGCCCCCAGCAAGATTGACTGTTCAGCGATGACAAAGCGGCGGGTGATCCGCTCATTTGACCCCGTCAAGCCCTGGGCCAGGAGCTCATAGTCCTTAACCCGGGGATCATTCAGCAGTTCAAAGTAGAGCTGCTTGATCAAGTCCAGATTGGTAAACAGGCACAAAACGTGCTTTTGCCCGCTTAAGTCCTTGGTCAGGATATTTTTCAATTCTTCCAAAAAACGCGGGCTGTCTGGTTCCGGCTGCCCCTCGTCCATGGCCAGAATCTCCAGATGGTCAGCCATGGGGAAGCTGGCCTTGCCCTTGTAGCAGGAGACACCCAAATTTGGCAGGGCCAGGAACTGCTTGGCAAAGGCAAAATTGCCGTCATTAGTTATTGTCGCACTGATCATGCTGATATGGTCAAAGCGGTCGTAAATTTTATGCAATTCTTCAGAACTGTCCAGGCTGAGCCAGTGGAGGTTGCTGCTGAGAGCATCTTCGGGGTTGGTCACGTTGACCACGAAGCCCAAATGATCCAAGAGCGACTGGTTCAAGAGGTCAGACAGCTGGTAGCTCTTTCCCGTGTAGAATTCCAGCAGGTCGACCTGGTCATTCAATTCTTCCAGCAAAGATTCCTCATCAGTTAAAAAGCGGTCCTTTTCCTGCTCCAGCAAGTAGCGGATCTGGTTGGTATGGATCCGGACCTGCTCCAATTGCTGCTGAAACTGTCTAAGAAGTGGCCGGAACTGAGAGTTTTCCGGGAAGAGATCCTGGCCCTGGATGGTCAGCTGCAGGCTCTTGTTGGGCAAAACAACCTGGCTGATCGCCTGCCCCTTGTGCTGGTAGAGGTACTTTTGCATTCGGTTCAAGCTGTGAATCAAGTCCAGGCTTTCCTGGTCCAAGAGGTCCAGCATGAACTGCAGCTGGACATTTTCCTCGCTTTGTCTGAGCAGGTTATTGTCCGTAAAGTAGAGCAAATTGCGCAGGTGGCTGATGCTGCCCCAAATTGCTTCCAAGCGCAGGGAGTCCATCCGGGCCGTCTGCAGGTTTTCGCTGAAGCGGTGGGCTTCGTCAATTACCAGGTAAGGATTCTGCCCCCAGATGGAGTCCATGTAGTGGTTGACCAGGTAGGCGTGGTTAGTCACCAAAATGTTGGCCTGCTCCTGCCGGCGGCGGGCCAGGTTCCAGAAGTCAACGCTGGCAAACTGGCTGGCCACCCGGGCATCCCCCGGGTGCTTGAGCTGGTTAAAAATCGGCAGCTGCTGGCTGGTCAGCTGCAATTCATCCATGTCCCCAGTTGTCGTTTCTGTCAGCCAGACCAGGATCTGCATCTGCAAGAGCAAGGTCGCCTTGTTGGGCGAATTCTGGTAGAGAGTCTGGGCAAAACCGTCTAAATCCAGGTAGTGGCTGCTGGACTTGACCATTTCCGCGTTTAAGCCAAGGCCCGTAACCCGCAGGAGCTGGGGAATTTCCTGGTCTAGGAGCTGCTGCTGGAGGACCTTGGTCGGTGTAGCAATTACTAATTTTTTGCCGGAATAGAGCTGGTAGGCGTAGGCGAAAAGGTAGGCAAAAGTCTTCCCTGTCCCGTTTGGCGCTTCAGCCAGCATGACCCTTTGCCCGGCATCTTCGACAAAGTCGTGCAAGCGGTCGATTAGGTCCACTTGGGCTTGCCGGTAATTGATCTTGCCTTTAAAAAGCTTGCGTTTGTCCGTGTCTTTAACTGGAAAATGCCCATTTTCCCCATGTTCAACCGCCGGAATCTCCTGCCTCTTTAAGACCAGGTTGCGGACCTGCATCTTGTCTTTGGGCAGTTTGCGCCTGCTTTGCCGGGACCGGTCAGCAATCACCTTGATCACGTCCCCCGTGTCCCGGATAAGGCCACTGGCCAAAGAGCCCAGAACATTCAAAGTTGCCTGGGGCAAAGAAGCCAGCTTGTCGATGATCTTCAAGAGCAAGACGGCTGTCCCATAGGCGTCAGAATCCGCCTTGTGGGGGTTGGCGTGCTTGATCTCCAGACTGGCCGTCAAGTCCCGCAACTTGTAAGAAGGCAGGGTCGGAAAGGCGATCTTGGCCAGTTCAACCGTGTCAACCGCCTTGCAGGTCAAGGGCTCAAAGCCGGCATTGGTCAATTCGTAGTTCAAGAAAGGAAAGTCGAAATTGACGTTATGGGCCACGAAAACCGTATCCTGCAGGATCTCGCGGATCTTCGGGGCATAGTGCTTGAAATCAGCCTGGCCGGCCACCATCTTCTGGTCGATACCGGTCAAATTGGTCACGGCCAGGGGAATTTTCCGGTGGGGGTTCATCATGAAGGAATAAGTTTTAACCACTTCACCATCTTTGACTATGGCGCAGCCAAACTGGATGATCCGGTCCCCCTCTTCCTTGCGCGTCCCGGTCGTTTCCAAGTCAACGACCGCGAAGCTTTCGCCGGCAAAAAAATCCACAATTTTCCGCTCCTTTCACTCCTAAAAACTTCTAATCAACTTCAACAATTTCCCGGCAGCTCAAAAGCACCAGGTACTTTTTCAAAACAGGCAGCCGGCCAGATTCATTCAAGGCCCGCTCATAAAGGTGCAACTGGCCCTGGTACTTCTCTTTCAGCTTCTGAATTGCTTCCTCCTGCTTACGCGGGTTCACGTGGTCAGTCTTGTAGTCAAATAAAATGATACCATTCTCCGCTTCATAATAGCCATCGATTGTCCCGTGAACCAAAATTTTTCCTGGAAAATCGCTGAAATCCTTAAATAAAGTCTTCGGCGACAGGATGGTGGCAAAATTTTCCTCCCGGTGGAGGCGGTCAGGCTGCTGGTAAAAGTCTTTGGCAAAGTCGCTCTTGACAAACCAGGACAAGGCTTCCCGGTCCAGCTTACTGGCCAAGGTCTGGCTCAGCCGGCCCTTTTCCACCAGGTCGGCAATGCAGCTGTCAATGGCATCCTTGTCGCCTTTGGCATAGTCATAATACTGCAAGACCAGGTGGCTGGCTGTCCCCAGTTCAGCTGAGCTGACCGTATTTTGGAAGAGGAAGTCAGGTTCAGTATCGATCGGCTGCAGGTAGCGGTTGGCTGACTGCAGTTCCGAAATGTGGGAGTCAGCCAGTTCGTCTTCGATCGGGTCGCCAAAAGCCTTCTTGATTTCAGACACCGCCTGGTAGGCCGTGGTCCGGCTGGCATCCAAGTAAGGATAGCCACCCTGGCTGAAGGCATAGAGCTTTTCTGCCTGCTTAAAGACGGCTGCTTCATCTTCCGTCAAGTCTGCCCCGCTGGCCGCCACGGCCTCACTATCCGGCAATTGGGCCTGGTCTTTCTTGGGGTCAAAGTGGACAAAGACCAGACTGCCTTCTTGGCCTGTCGCCAGGTCGCTGACGGCTTTTTCACCCAGCCGCTTCACCTGCTTGGCGCGGGCTAAAGCCGGGGCTAAAAAGTCCAGGGGCTTGGCTACCTTCATCTTATCCAAAAGGGGCAGGCGGCCAGCAGAAATTTCCTTGGCCCACTTCTCTTCCAAGCCCGCCAGGTCGGTTCCGGCTGGCAGCTTGATATTTGCCGCCAAAATCAGCTTCTGCTTGGCCCGGGTCAAAGCTACGTAAAGCAGGCGGGCTTCTTCTTCCAGCAACTTCTGCTTTTTGGCAATCTTCAGCCAGGCATTAGCCAAAGTATCTGCCCGGTATTCCGCTTCATCAAAAGGATAGGCAAAGGACAGGCCCAGGCCGCTGGCATCTAAGACATAGCTGCCGGTAATGTCTTGCTGGTAATTGTAGCGGTGCTCCAGGCCCAAGACAAAGACGACCGGGAATTCCAGCCCCTTTGAGGCATGGATGGTCATCAGCTTGACTGAGTTGCCGGCATTTTCGCTCAGGATCGGCTGGGCCAGGTCCTTCTGGTTTTTCCGCATTCTGGCAATAAAGTTGATGAACTGGTAAAGATCCTTGAAGCCCGAACTTTCGTAGGCGCTGGCTCTTTCGTACAAGGCAGTCAAGTTGAGCCGGCGCTGCTGGCCGTTAGTCATGGCCGTCACGATTTCCAAAAAGCTGGTCCGCTCGTAAATGGTCCAGAGCAGTTCTGAAATCCGGTGGCTCAAGGAAAAGTCGCGAAGGTACTGCAATTGGGCCAAAAAGTCCCGGCAGCGGGCAGCCAGATCTGTATCTTTTTTAGCATAAGTTCTTAAAGCCGTGTAGAAGCTGACGCTCTTGTTGACCAGGCGGATTTCGGCCAGATCTGAACTGGAGAAGTTAAAAATCGGAGACCGCAAAACCGCCACCAGGGGAATATCCTGGTCCGGGTTGTCGATGATCTTCAAGTAGGACATGATGACCGTCAATTCAAAAGTCTGGAAGTAGTTCTGGACATCCATGACAAAGAGCGGGATCCCGTAGCGGTCAAATTCCTGCTTGATGTCCAGGTTGCTGGTATTGGACCGGGTTAAGATGGCGATGTCCCCATAGCTGACCGGCCGGGTCTGCCCGGTCTTCGGGTCAAAAATTGGCGTCTGGTCAGCGATCAGCTTCTGAATCCGGCTGATGACCATGGCTAAATCGCCCTGGTTCAATTCCCCGTCATCATCTGTTGCAGATGAATCTTCCTGGTAGAGGACTTCTGTTTCAGTCGGCAGGGCCGCCTCTGGGTCATAGCCAGCCGCGAATTTCAGCTGCCCTTCTTTTTGGTAGTCAATCCCCCCGAAATCCTTGGTTAAGAGGCTGTCAAAGATCAAGTTAACAGCTTGGGTGACCGGCTGGCTGGAGCGGAAGTTTTCGGCAAAAATAATCCGCTGCTTGTCAGCCGAATTTTCCTGGCCATATTCATCATATTTGGCGATAAACAGGCTGGGTTCCGCCTGGCGGAATCCGTAGATTGACTGCTTGACGTCCCCGACCATGAAGAGGTTGTTCTTCCCCGCTTTTTTCAGCCGCTGGATCAAGCCGTCTTGCAGGGCGTTGGTGTCCTGGTATTCATCGACCATGATTTCCTTGAAGCGGCTTTGGTAGTAGGCCCGGGCCAGGTCAGAGTTTGAACTGTCCTGGGTCAGAATTTCATAGGCCAACTGCTCCATGTCGCTGAAGTCCAGGACCCGGTCAGCCCGCTTCAATTCGTTAAAGCGGTCAATAAAGGCCAGTTCAACTTCCGCTGCCGCGGAGGCGATTTCTGCCCCCTTGGCTAAGAGGGCCTTCTGGTCAGCATTGCTGCTTGCGTAAAAACTGGTATAGACATTAAAGACCAGCTGCTTGCAAGCTTCTTTAACCTCCTTTGCCTCCTCGACAAAGTCGGCGATCTCCTTGTTAGTCCGCAGGGTCCCGTCAAACTGGCAGGCCGCCAGCAGCTCTCTTTGCCGGTCAAAGGGATCATCTGTGGCCAGGCTCTCCCGGTAGCTGGCCAGACTGGTGGCAAAAGCCGTAAAAGCTGGCTGGTACTTGGCAAACTTTTCATGGTCAAAGTCGGCTTCGGCCATCAAAGCCCTCAGCTTGGCCGCCAGGTTGGAAAATTCTTCCTCCAGGTAAGGCTTGATTTTCTCCTGCCAGAGGGCGCTGTCAACGACGTCGCTGGTCTCCAGCTGGTAAGGGGCAGCCAGCTTTTGCAGCCAAGCCCGGTAGTTGGGCCGGGCCATGGCAAACTGGTATAAATCCAAAAGCAAGTCTCTGGCTGAATTGGCGTCGCTGTCGCCGGCAAAGGCATCATAGAGGGCCAGGAAACGGTCTTTTTTCTCTTGGCTCTCATTTTGCAGGTAGCTGTTTTCGACATCCCTCAAGGCTCTTTCCTTTAAAAGCTCAATCTGGGTGGCGTCAGTCAAAATGCTGAAGTCCGGGTCGATGTCGATCGCGAAGTAAAAGCGGCGGATGACGTCCAAACAGAAAGAGTCGATCGTGGAAATAATCGCGGTATCGATTTCAGCCAGCTGCCGGCGCAAAAAGTCGGCCTGGCTGGCATCTGTT
>NZ_AZCR01000042.1:0-6183 GCF_001433875.1 Lactobacillus delbrueckii subsp. delbrueckii DSM 20074 = JCM 1012 | reverse complement strand
GCTGGCATCTGTTTCTTCTTGCAGGCGGTCCTGCAGGCGCTGCTTGATCCGCTGCTTCATTTCACTGGCGGCCGCCCGGGTAAAGGTAATGACCAGAAGCTGGTTAACCTCCAAGTGGTCGTCCATGATTTCCCGGATGACCCGTTCAACCAAAACACTAGTTTTGCCTGAGCCGGCAGAGGCTGAAACCAAAATGTCCTGCCCCCGGCTTTCAATGGCCCTGGCCTGGTCTGGTGTATATTTTACAGCCATGCTATTTCCTTTCTATGTACCATTCCTTATCTCCTCTGCCGCAGCCGCTTTTCTACCAAAGCCAGCAGATCTGCCTTTTTAAGGCTTGGCAGGTCCCGGTAAGAGTTAGTTGGCAGCTGCTGGTCAAAGTAGAAGATATCCTTGTAGTCGCTAAATGCTAGGCCGGTATTGTTGCCTTGCCGGAAAGGATTCAAGGCAATCTTCCCACTTAAAATCTCGCTGGCCGCGTCCTCAATCAAGGCTTCGGCGTATTCCAGCAGCTCCTGCATCTCATCTTGGCTGAAGAAGTTGTCTTTTTTGCCAAAGCCGCCGCTCTTGTTAAGTTTGAGGCCCCGGTAAACCGGACTGCTTGCCTTTTTCTCAAGGGCTTTGTCGACTTCCTGGTACCAGGCTGGCTCACTGACAAAGACCCCGGACAATTTCAACTTGTCTTCCCCGCCCAAAAGGTTCTCTTTCAGCTGCAGCTTGCTGTCAAACAAGGCGCCAGTTGATGAGGAGTTGATGGAATTCAGCTTCCGGGTGACATATTGGTAAAAGGCCCCCAGGAGGTCAAACTGCCGCCCGCCGGCCAGGAGGTCCTGGTTCTTCTCCAGAACGTCCAAATAGGCGATCATCTGCAGGTCCACCCCGCTGGCAAAACGGGCCAGGTTGAAGCTGTGGTCGGAAGACTTGTAGTCGATCAGCTGGCCTAAAACGTGCTGGTCCCCATTAAAGAGGTCGACCCGGTCGATTTTGCCCCGGAGGCTGATCTTCCGCTGGCCGGCAAACTTCTTCAAAGGCAAGACCAGGCCGGCCAGCTTTTCAGCCGGGCCAAAGGCCAGTTCCCCGTAAGTAGCCCGCATCTTGTTTTCCTGCTGCTTGCGCCGGTAGCTTTGGGCCACCTTACTGGTCGTCTTGTCAAAGGCCTTGAAAAGATATTCATTGAAAGGATCACGCAAGAACTGCTGGTAGAGTGGTTCTTGCAGGATCTTGCTTCTGACTTGCTTGAGCAAAAGCTCCAAGTCCAGCTCGCTGAGCTTGTCAATTTCGATATTTTTCTTTTGCATTTCCTTGAGCAAAAGCTCAAAGGTCCGGTGGAAGTAGTTACCGGACTGGATGGCATTCAGCTCATTTTCTGCCCGGGGCCGCAGGCGGAGGCCATAGTTAAGGAAGTATTCAAAAGAATTCTGGTAGTAGCTTTCCAGCTGGGAGACTGAAGACAACAGGTCCTTGCCGTACAGGCGCTCAGCTAGGTCTTCTGAGATGTCTTGCGGGTTATTGTCATAGGCCATCCCTTCCGCGATTTCCTCAGCCTTTTCTTCCTCATACTGCCGGCTGAGTTCGACCAGCTTGGCCACCAGCGGGCTTTGGGCGGAATTTTTCTCAGCATAGGCCAGGTAGCCTAAGCTGGCCCTTGGACTGGTCAAAAAGAGCAAAAGCTGGCGGGCAAATTCAGTCCGGTCTTTTTCAGCAGTATCTGGCAAGTCCCTTTGCCGGTATTCCCGGCCGTTAACCAGCTTCAGCAGGCGCTTGTAGTAAATGGAAGGATCCAGCAGGTCATTATTGGAATTGATCACCGGATAGGAGATGTAGACCCGGTCAGAGGCCAGGGCCAGGGCATTGCCAAATTGGTATTCCTGGTCCAGGTTGCGCAGCTGCTGACTGTCTTCCAGGTAGGCCTCCTGGTCAAAAAAGTCTGCCAGGCTGGCCAAGTTTTCCGTAGTCAAAAAGTTGGGCTGGTCGTTGACTTGCGGCAGGCTGCCATTGGCTGCTCCGATGATGAAGACCTGCTTGTAGCCGCTGGTCTGCACCATCCCGTATTCTGACAAGGTGACGGCGTCCAGGCTGGCCGGAATCGTCGCGAAATTGGCCTGGGAAAAGGCTGCCGTCAGCATCTTAAAGAAGTCAGCCCAGTCAAAGTTTTCCGGGTTGACCAAGAGGTAGTCTTTGAGCAAAGACAAAAGCAGATTCCAGCACTGCTCCGGCTGCTGGGCCTGCTGCAGGTCTCCGCTCTCGCTGGCCTTTAAGCGCCAGGCTTCCAGGCGGGCGCTGACCCCGTTTTTGACCAAGAAGTCAAAAAAGAGCTTGACGGCGGTCATGCTGTCTTTTTCACTCTTCAGCTGGCGGGCAAGCCGGGAGATCTTGCTGACAAAAAAGTCCCGCAACTTGTCCAAGCGGTCCAGCCACTTTTGGTACTGTTCTTGGTCCAGGGCGATAACCTGGGCTTTGGTAAAGTCCTTGAGGGGCTTTTGCCAAAGGCTGTACTTGATTCCGTGGGCCAGGGCAAAGTTTTCCAGCTGGTCGACGTCGCGCAAATACGCGGCTTCCCCGGCTTCTGCATCCCCTTCTAAATACCAGTCAGGGATCAAGAGGCGGGTCTTCATGATGCTCAAAAGAGCTGGCGTGTCTCCTGCCTGCTGGAGAAGCTTGCCCAAATTTTCCAGCAAAAGCACCAAGGGGTGGTACTTCATCTGCTGCTGCAGGTCGTCAAAGAAGGGAATCTGGTTTTGCCGCAAAATCGGAGCCAGGTAAGTTTCATACTCCTGCAAATTCGGGGCCAGGACCAAAAAGTCTCGGTACTGGCAGCCCTTTAAAGCCACCTCGTCATAGATGGTCCGGGCCACGAAATATGCTTCAGCGTAGCGGGAATCTGCTTTAACCAGCTGGAGGTTATCTAAATCCGGCTGGCCCTGTCCCTGCCAGGCCTGGTTCAAGACCCTGGCCGGACTGACTGGACTGGCGATTTTTTCTCTCTCCCAGGCAAAGTCATGGGCGGAAAAGTAGTCGGTCAAGTCCTTGATCGTCTTCTGAACCACATAGTCGTATTCCCCGGCGGCCGGCTCAATCACGCTGCCGTCAGCCGTCTTGAAGGCGAAGGTCATCTCGCTGGCAAAAGCTGCCAGCAGCTGCATGGTCATTTTTTCCTGAATGGAAAAATGGGAGAAATCAGTCACGTAGAAGCTGGCCTGGCTGACCAGGTCCGGCCGGCTGGCCAAAAGCTGGTTCAGCTGGATGTTCAGTTCATCCTTGGTGGCGAAGTGCTTTTCACTGACGATTTCTAAAAAGTCCTGGTAGATCAAGTCCAGGTCGTGCAGCTTGTCCCTGGTCTCATTATCCAGGTCCAAGGCCACCGCCGGGTCGGCTGCCCGCTCCAAAAGATTGCCCAGGTCCAGCTGGCCGGTATGAACCTGCAGGATCGTGCTGTAGACCTGCTTAATCATGCCGGAATTGGCGTGGGAATTTTTGAAAAGCAGCAGTTCATCTCTGCGCTTGTCGATGATCTGCTCCAAAATCATGGTCGCGGCAGCGTCATCCAGGCTTTCAGGCATGAGCAGGTCGACCTTTTTAAAGAAAAACCAGGCCAGACGGGAGAAGGACAGGACGTGCAGGTTCTTGACGCTGGTCTCTTCCCGCCCTTGAAGTTGGGCGACTTTGCCTATTGCGGCAACTTCTGTGTTAAACTTGATATGGTTTGGAACAATAATAAAGGTATCTTTGCCGGGCTGGGCCAGATAATTGCGGGCAGCCCGGCCGATGATCTCAGTTTGCAGGGGATCGGACTGTCTGCCGGTTATAATTTTGATCATTGCTTCCACTCCTTTGTTGACTGATCGGTCAATCTAAATTTTATCAATCTCTTTCCTTTTTGGGAACTGATTGCCATTGATTCTAAGCAAACGTTAACCGAACTAACAAATTAATTTTTTGAGGTGATTCTTTTTGCAGACTTCATGTACTGCTCATGGAAAAGTAATTTTGATCGGCGAGCATTCTGTTGTTTACGGCTATGACGCCCTGGCTATGCCAATTCAGGCCCTGCACATCAAGACGACCGTCAGTGATTATGCCGACCCGGTCTGGATGGACACCAAGCTCTACCAGGGTCCTTTTTTTGACGCGCCTGCTGACTATAACGGCCTTAAGTATGTCGTCAAGGAGCTTTTGACTAGAAGCGGGAAAAATCCCCAGATCAAGCTTACCTATACCGGGGAAATTCCCATGGAGCGCGGACTTGGCTCCTCAGCTACCGTCGCTTACGGTACTACCGTGGCCTTGAGCCAATACCTGGGCTTGAAGTTAAGTGCAAGTGAAGTTATGGACATCACCAACCAGGCAGAAACGATCAACCACGGCAAGGCTTCCGGCCTGGACGCGGCCACGGTCAATTCCGATTACCTGGTCTTTTTTAATAAACAAAAGGGCGTAAAAAAGCTCTCCTCAAAATTAGGTGCCAGCCTTTTGATCATGGACACGGGCGATTTGGGCAATACCAGAGAAGCCGTCACTATGGTCGCCAAGCTTTTAAATGAGTCACCTGACGCGCAAGTTAGAATGCGCAAGCTGGGACAACTGGCTGACGAAGTCAAAGCTGCCTGGCTTGAGCAAGACCCGGAGACCGTTGGTAAATTATTCAATGAGGCCCAGGAGCTTTTAGCTTCCTTTAACTTGTCGACAAGCAAGATCGACCGGATCTGCCAGATTGCTGATAAAGGCGGGGCTTTAGGCTGCAAGTTGTCTGGCGGCGGCCTGGGCGGAATCGTCATCGCCCTTTGCAAGGATGCCGCTTCCTGCGAAGAGATTGCCCAGGCTTGCCAAGCAGAAATCAGTAACTACTGGATTGAAGAGATTTAATTTTTGCCCAAAAATTATTAAAAACAGAATTACACAGTAAAGGAATGTGAAACAGATGAGTAAAACTGCTCGCGCCCATACCAATATCGCCTTGATCAAGTACTGGGGCAAGAAGGACGCCAAATTGCGCCTGCCGCTCATGTCCAGCCTGTCCATGACCCTGGATGCCTTCTATAGCGACACCAAAATCTCAGACAGCGAGCAAATGTCTTTTAAATTAAACGGCCAAGACGTTTCCGGTCCAGCCGCTGACCGCGTTTTCGCCTACCTCTGGGCCATGCAGGACCGCTTCGGAGTCAAGGGAAATTTGGCGGTTGAATCGGTCAACCAGGTGCCAACCGCGGCTGGCCTGGCCTCTTCCAGCTCTGCCTTCGCCGCCATGGCAGCGGCTTTTGCCGACCACTACCAGTTAGGCGTTGACCGGCAGGAATTGTCCAGAATGGCCAGGATGGGATCGGGCTCAGCTTCAAGATCTGTTTTCGGCGGTTTTTCCGTCTGGCAAAAAGGCGATAGTGACCAGACTTCTTACGCCTACCCGCTAGACGAAGAGCCAGACATGGACCTGCGCCTTTTGGCTGTTGAAATCAACGACCAGGAAAAGAAGATTTCTTCAACCAAGGGGATGGAAATGAGCAAGAGCTCCCCCTTCTACCAGGTCTGGCTGGACAGAAATGACAGTGAGATCAAGGAGATGGAAGAAGCGATTAAGCAGGCTGACTTTAGCAAATTGGGTTCTCTGGCTGAATTAAATGCCAGTGAGATGCATGCTTTAACCTTCACCGCTGTCCCCGGCTTTACCTATTTTGAACCTAATACCATCAAGGCCATCAAGCTGGTCCAGGACCTGCGCCAGCAAGGGCTGGAGTGCTACTACACCATTGACGCCGGCCCGAACGTCAAGGTCCTCTGCCAGGGGAAAAATTCGAAAGATATTATTAATTGCTTTGAGTCCTCCTTTGATCGTGTTAAGATTATTGAGGCAGGTTTTGGTCCAGCAGTCACTCTGTTGGACTAAAGCTTATTTAATTGTCTATAATTGCTAACTTCCCATAAATTACTACTCAAAGTGCTCTATCACTTGATATATCAACCTTTTAGAGGATTTCGTTGAGTTTAAGTTACAACTCAAAAAATATTATCTTAAACTTCGAAAAAGGCCGTAATAGTAGGCTTCTCAGACATTGAGTTGTAAAATCCTGGGAAATTAGCAATAATGTTTTAGAACGTAATATAAAAAGAAAAAATTCGCCAATTGCAAGAATAAATTGAACACTTACCATAACATCTAGCAGATTTTGACTATCTACGCCGGTAAATGCG
>NZ_AZCR01000041.1:13425-13657 GCF_001433875.1 Lactobacillus delbrueckii subsp. delbrueckii DSM 20074 = JCM 1012 | reverse complement strand
TCAACATTCCGCCTTAGCTCAGTTGGTAGAGCGCTTGACTGTTAATCAGGATGTCGTCAGTTCGAGTCTGACAGGCGGAGTTTAATATGGAGTGTTGTCCGAGCGGCTGAAGGAGCATGATTGGAAATCATGTATACGGGTAAATACCTGTATCGAGGGTTCAAATCCCTCACACTCCGTTTTATGGCGGTGTAGCTCAGCTGGCTAGAGCGTCCGGTTCATACCCGGGAGG
>NZ_AZCR01000041.1:676-13375 GCF_001433875.1 Lactobacillus delbrueckii subsp. delbrueckii DSM 20074 = JCM 1012 | reverse complement strand
GGGTTCGCCCCCCCCCGCCGCTATAAGCAAACCACGACCAAGTCGTGGTTTTTCTTTTCGATTTTTATTTCTCTCCTCTTTTGTCTATTCTTTAATCTTTTCTATTTTTTCTGAAAACTTTTTCCCGAAAAAAGCTTGCATTGACCGGGAATTGCTGTATACTAGTAAACGTGCTTATGAAAAGGCCCGTTGGTCAAGTGGTTAAGACACCGCCCTTTCACGGCGGTAACATGGGTTCAAATCCCGTACGGGTCATATGGAGGATTAGCTCAGCTGGGAGAGCATCTGCCTTACAAGCAGAGGGTCACAGGTTCGAGCCCTGTATCCTCCATTGTTCAGAAGGTTACCGGACGGTAACCTTTTTTTTTACAAAAAACTGAACATGGTTAAAATGTTATTTGTTACAAGTCCTGATAGGATTCACCAAATTGGTGAAGATGCCTTGTAACCGTGTAGCTAGTCTATAGGGGGACACACATAGATGGAAAAGCACTTATTTACGTCAGAATCAGTTTCAGAAGGACACCCGGACAAGGTCGCTGACCAGATCTCCGATGCCATTCTGGACGCGGTACTCGCCCAGGATCCGCAAGCCCACGTGGCCTGTGAGACTTCTGTAACCACAGGTTTGGTCTTGCTCTTTGGGGAAATCTCGACTACGGCTAATGTTGACTACCAGCAGGTCGCGCGCAAGACGATCCGCGAGATCGGCTACAATGACCCAGACCTGGGCTTTGACGCCGACAACTGCGCCGTTTTAGTAGCGTTGGACAAGCAGTCGCCTGACATCGCCGGCGGGGTTGATGAAGCCCTGGAAGTCCGGGGAGAAGACGACAGCGATGAACTCGACCAGATCGGGGCTGGTGACCAGGGGCTCATGTTTGGTTTCGCCATCAACGAAACGCCGGAACTGATGCCTTTGCCGATTTCCCTGGCCCACCGCTTGATGCGCAAAGTGGCCCAGCTGAGAAAAGAGGGGACCTTCCCCTGGCTGCGGCCAGATGCCAAGGCCCAGGTCACGGTGGAATACGATGACACCGGCAAGCCTAAGCGGGTGGACACGATCGTTATTTCGACCCAAACCAGCCCTGACGTGACTAATGAAGAGATCCGGGTGGCCATGGTCCACGACGTGATCAAGGAAGTCATTCCAGACAAGTTCTTGGATGACGAGACCAAGTACCTGATTAACCCGTCCGGCCGCTTCGTTATCGGGGGGCCGAAGGGGGACGCCGGTCTGACTGGCCGCAAGATCATCGTCGATACTTACGGCGGCTATGCCCGCCACGGCGGCGGTGCCTTCAGCGGCAAGGACGCCACCAAGGTCGACCGAAGCGCCTCATACGCTGCCCGCTACGTGGCTAAGAACATTGTCGCCGCTGGCCTGGCTGACCGCTGTGAAGTCCAGCTGGCCTACGCCATCGGGGTGGCCCACCCGGTTTCCATCATGATTGATACTGCCGGGACCGGCAAGGTGAGCGACCAGCTTTTGACTGAAGCTGTCCGGGCCAATTTTGACTTGCGCCCAGCCGGGATCATCAAGATGCTGGACCTGCGCCGGCCAATCTACAAGCAGACGGCTGCATATGGCCACTTTGGCCGCACTGACGTCGACCTGCCTTGGGAAAAGACCGACAAGGCGGAAGCCCTCCAGGCTTTTGTTAATGGCCGCAAGTAATATTTTTTACAATTGAATGCACGTAAGACATTAACGTAACATAAATTTCGTTGGAGAAAAGAATGAAGAAAACAAACGTGAAAATGGTCACGCTCGCTGTCTTTATCACCACTTTTATGTCCGCGATCGAAGGCACGATTGTGTCGACCGCGATGCCAACCATTATCGCCGATTTGGACGGGCTGGCAATCATGAGCTGGGTGGTGTCTGTCTTTCTGCTGATGACGGCAGTCTCAACGCCGATTTATGGGAAACTGGCTGATAGCGTAGGACGCAAGCCAGTTTTTTTATTTGGCATTGGACTCTTCGTGATCGGGTCAGCCCTCTGCGGCTTCTCGCACTCGATGGTGGAATTGATCACCTTCCGGGTCTTGCAGGGGCTTGGTTCAGGGGCTATCCAGACAGCCGGGGTGACGGTTTTAGCGGACATGTATGATATTGACAAGCGGGCTAAAATGCTGGGCCTGACTTCGGGCTTCTGGGGCCTGGCTTCGGTTATCGCCCCGCTTTTGGGCGGTTTTATCGTCCAAAAGCTGTCCTGGCACTGGGTCTTTATGATCAATGTGCCGATCGGCTTGCTCGCCTTTTTGCTGGTTGCCTTTTACCTGCATGAAGATTTTGCTAAAAATAAATTACGGATTGACCTCAAGGGCAGCTTTAGCCTGGTTATCTTCCTTTTATCCCTAATGCTGCTTTTGCAGGGGCTGGAAAAAGGATTTAACTGGACTCTGCTGCTTTTAGCAGCAATTATGCTGGTCAGCCTCTGGGCCTTTACCAAGGTGGAAAAAACAGCCGCTGACCCGATTATTCCTTTTAGCATCTTAAAAGACAAGGAATTTTTGGCGGTCAACATCTTGCAGCTCTTGGTTTCCGGGGTCGTGATCGGCTTTGAATTCTACATCCCGACCTGGCTGCAGGGGATCAACGGGGTCAGTGCTTCAATCGCCGGTTTCGCCATTACGCCAAGCTCCCTTTTGTGGGTCTGCGGGTCCTTTTTAGCCGGTGACCTTATGGGCCGGTGGGGGACGCAGAAGTACTTTGACGCGTCACTTTTGCTCTTAATTGGGGCAGACCTGGCCTTCATCCTGATTCCGACCTACACGCCATTTTGGGTCTTCTGCCTGATCGCCGTCTTCAACGGGATCGGCTTCGGCAGTATTGCCACGGCCAGCCAGATCCGGGCCCAGATGGTGGTTGACAAGAGCCAGGTAGGGGTGGCAACTTCCTTTAACACTCTGATGAAGTACTTGGGTCAAACTGTCATGATGGTCTTCTACGGGATGACCTTCAACGTGGTCGTGGCCAGTGGGCTCAAAAAGCAGCCTTCCTTGACCAGCGAGATGATGAACAAGATTGTCTCCCCAGTCCAGGCTAAAAGCCTGGATCCGGCCGTTTTGGCCCCTCTGCGGGAGATCCTGCATTCATCCATGCGGGGGATCTACATCGTTTCTCTGATTGCCTTGCTTTTGTCCTTGGTCTTCAACCATATCTACCGGCAAAAGCAGGATTAGTTAAAATATGAACGCAAACAAAAATCTGCTCACGGCATGTGAGCAGATTTTTTATTAAGGATTTAGTTTATTCTTTTTGTCCAAGGTCTTGAAAAAGAGCCAGCTAGCCAATGAACTGAAGGCCAGGCTCTCGCACCAGCCCCCTAAGACGTCGCTTGGCCAGTGGACGTGCAGGTACATTCTGGTAAAGCCAATCGACAGGGTGAAGAAGACGCAGAAGACGATCAACCAGGTCTTGACTGGCTTCTTTTTCACTAAGACGACGAGCAAGGCGATCAAGGTCAGGGCCAGGGTCATGGAACCGACCGAGTGGCCGGACGGGAAGGAGAAGCCATCGGCTTGAACCGCCTTGTCCATCCGGGGCCTCTGGCGCTGGATGATATTTTTGATAATTGAGTTGCAGGCGTTTGCCGCGATCATGGTTAAGCTGGCAAAAACTGCGTGGATATAGTTTCGCTGGTAGACCAGGAAAAGAACCAGGACTACGGTAAAGACTGTGATCGTCAAGGTATTGCCCAGCTGGGTCCAGTAAAAGGCCAGTTGCCTTTCTACCGGATTGTTGTTTCTGATTGCATTGTAGACTACCGTATCAAAAGTCTTGATAAAGGGATTCTTGCTGGCAATCAGGTAAACCCAAAAAGCGAAAAAGAGGCTGAAGGCACCGCAAAAAATTAAAAGCGGCTGATAATTAACTTTATTTCTTTTCATATTCAATTGTTTTTAATTTTTCTCCCTTGAAAAATTTTAGCCATGTGGTAAAGTATAATCG
This sequence comes from Lactobacillus delbrueckii subsp. delbrueckii DSM 20074 = JCM 1012, assembly GCF_001433875.1. Taxonomy (GTDB): domain Bacteria; phylum Bacillota; class Bacilli; order Lactobacillales; family Lactobacillaceae; genus Lactobacillus; species Lactobacillus delbrueckii. The sequence continues at coordinate 9,417 of NZ_AZCR01000041.1, read as the reverse complement.
TTATCGAGAAAATAATAAAGGGCAGGGACTAGTAGAAATTTTTCTTTCTTCAGAGAAGAGCCGGTGGCTGCGAGGCTTGAAAGAGGAATTTTGAACTCACCCGGACAATGCCAAAGTGTTGTTTCGCTTTAAGAAACATTTGAGTGTCACACGAAAGCGTGGAACTTAGGTGGTACCGCGAAACAATTCGTCCTATGTTTGAACATAGGGCATTTTTTGTTTTTAGGAAAGGATTTATCAGATGTACAACCATAAAGTTGTCGAAAAGAAGTGGCAAAAGTACTGGCTGGAAAACAAGACTTTTAAGACCGGGACTGACCCGGAAAAGCCAAAGTACTACGTTCTTGACATGTTCCCTTATCCATCTGGCAAGGGCCTGCACGTTGGTCACCCGGAAGGCTACACCGCTACTGACATCATGGCCAGAATGAAGCGGGCCCAAGGCTACAATGTTTTGCACCCAATGGGCTGGGATGCCTTCGGTCTGCCGGCAGAACAATACGCCCTGCAAACTGGTAACGACCCGGCAACTTTCACCGACAAAAACATTGCCCACTTCAAGAAGCAGCTGCAAGCTTTGGGCTTCTCCTATGACTGGGACCGGGAAATCAAGACTACTGACCCGAACTACTACAAGTGGACCCAGTGGATTTTTGAACAAATGTACAAGATGGGCCTGGCCTATGAAGCTGAAGTACCGGTTAACTGGTCACCAGACCTGGGCACGGTTGTCGCTAACGAAGAAGTTATCGACGGCAAGACTGAACGGGGCGGCTACCCGGTTTACCGGCGCAAGATGCGGCAATGGATGCTGAAGATCACTGCTTATGCTGACCGTTTGCTGGACGACCTGGACGACTTGGACTGGCCAGAACCGATCAAGGAAATGCAAAGAAACTGGATCGGACGCTCAGTTGGGGCCCAGGTAACCTTCAAGATCAAGGACTCAGACAAGAGCTTTGCCGTCTTCACTACCCGGCCGGACACCCTCTTTGGCTGCTCATACACGGTTTTGGCCCCGGAAAACGAACTGGTTAAGGAAATCACCAGTCCAGAGCAAAAGGAAGCCGTTGACGCCTACATCAAGTCCATTGAATCCAAGTCTGACCTGGAAAGAACTGACTTAAACAAGGACAAGACCGGGGTCTTCACTGGTGCTTACGCTATCAACCCGGTTAACGGGGAAGAAGTGCCAGTCTGGATTTCTGACTACGTTTTGGCAACTTACGGGACCGGGGCAGTTATGGCCGTTCCAGCCCATGACGAAAGAGACTACGCTTTTGCCACTAAGTTCGGCCTGCCAATCAAGGAAGTCGTTGAAGGCGGCGACATCAGCAAGGAAGCCTTTGTCGGTGACGGGGTCCACGTCAACTCAGACTTTTTGAACGGCCTGCACAATGAAGAAGCCAAGGCCAAGATGGTTGACTGGCTGACTGAAAAGGGCGTCGGCGAAAAGAAGGTCAACTACAAGATGCGGGACTGGAACTTCTCCCGTCAGCGCTACTGGGGTGAACCAATCCCGGTCATCCACTGGGAAGACGGGGAAACCACTTTGGTGCCAGAAGACGAACTGCCGCTGCGCCTGCCTAAGGAAAGCAACATCAAGCCGTCCGGCACTCCGGAAAGCCCGCTGGCCAACTTGACTGACTGGGTCAACGTTGTTGACGAAAACGGCCGGAAGGGCAAGCGGGAAACCAACACCATGCCGCAATGGGCTGGTTCAAGCTGGTACTTCCTGCGCTACATTGACCCGCACAACGACAAGGCCCTGGCTGACCCGGAGCTCTTGAAGAAGTGGATGCCAGTTGACCTTTACATCGGCGGGGCAGAACACGCGACCCTGCACCTGCTTTACGCTAGATTCTGGCACAAGGTTCTTTACGACTTGGGCGTCGTTCCAACCAAGGAACCGTTCCAAAAGCTCTACAACCAGGGCTTGATCTTGAAGAACCATGAAAAGATGTCCAAGTCCCGGGGCAACGTGGTTAACCCAGACGACGTCATTGACGAATACGGTGCCGACAGCCTGCGGACTTACGAAATGTTCATGGGGCCTTTGAACGCGTCTATTGACTGGGATGACAACGGTCCTTCCGGTGTTAAGAAGTTCCTTGACCGGGTATGGCGGACTTTTGTCAATGACTTAGACCTGGATCCGATCCCATCTGAAAAGATCACTGACAAAAACGACGGCAAGCTGGACAAGATCTACAATGAAACGGTCAAGACTGTTACGGAACACTTTGAAGAACTGCGCTTCAACACGGCTATTTCCCAAATGATGGTCTTCATGAACGCCTGCCAAAAGGTCGACAAGATTCCGCGGGAATACGCTGAAGGCTTCGTGAAGCTGATGGCTCCGGTTGCTCCGCACATGATGGAAGAAATCTGGCATGTCTTCGGCCACGACGAAAGCGTGCAGTTTGCTGGCTGGCCAACTTACGACGCAAGCAAGCTGGTTGAAAGCACGGTTGAAATGGCGGTTACGGTCAACGGCAAGAAGCGGGGCAACTTCCAAATCGCCAAGGACGCAAGCAGAGAAGAAGCCCAAGCTGCCGCAACCGCTCTGCCGCACGTAAAGGAATTTTTGGAAGGCAAGGAGATCAAGAAGGTCATTGTCGTGCCAAACAAGATCGTGAACATTGTTGCCAAATAAATCTAAAATTTTCCTAAAAAATCAATTTATAGTATATTTCAAACTGGATCAGGAATATGATAGTAGGTTGAAGTATAAAGATTAGGGAAGTTTTATGGCAAAGAACAAATCACAGACCAACTCCCAGGCCCAGTTGTTAAAGGGCTCGGCCTGGATGACTATCGGCTCGATCCTGTCGCGGATTCTCGGGGCGATCTATATCATCCCTTGGTATGCCTGGATGGGAAGGTATGGCAACTTGGCCAACTCTCTGACGGCGAAGAGCTACAACATCTATAGCCTGTTCATTATCATCTCCACCGCGGGCATTCCAGGGGCGATCGCCAAGCAGATCGCCAAGTACAATGCCCTGAATGAGTACGGGGTCGGCCGCAAGCTCTTCAGGCACGGCCTGGCCTTAATGGGGGTCTTCGGGATTATCTCAGCGGCCTGCATGTACTTTTTGGCATTGCCGCTGACTGGCTTTAACCCCCAGGAAGTACCGGTGATCCGGAGCCTGGCTTTGGCCGTTTTGATCATTCCGATCTTGAGCATCCTGCGGGGCTATTTCCAGGGCTTCAACGACATGATGCCCAGTGCCATGTCCCAGTTCGTGGAACAGCTGGCCCGGGTGATCTGGATGCTTTTGACGGCTTATGTGATCATGCGGGTCCAGCACGGCAACTATGTTGACGCGGTAACCCAGTCCAACCTGGCCGCCGCGATCGGGGCCGTGTTCGGTATTGGCCTGCTGGTAATTTTTTATCTTAGGCAGAAGCGGACGGTTGATCCTTTGATTGCCCAGTCCAACAACCAGGTGCAGGTTTCAACCAACAGCCTGCTCTTTGAAATCATCCAGCAGTCGATCCCCTTCATCATCATTGACTCCGGGATCAACATCTTTCAGCTGGTGGACCAGTATACCTTCCACCCGATGATCGCCAGCTTCATGCACGTGCCTTATGACGCGATCGAAATCTGGTATGCCTTGTTCGGTTTGAACGCCAACAAGCTGATCATGATCGTGGTCTCCCTGTCAACGGCCATGGCGGTTACGGCTATTCCGCTCTTGTCAGGGGCCCACGCCAGAAGGGACTACCGGGATATTTCCCGGCAGATCGGCAATACCTTGGAACTTTTCTTGTTCGTTTTATTGCCGGCTTCGCTGGGGATGGCCGCGATCTCAGACCCCTTGTACACCATTTTCTACGGCTATGACCGGCTGGGGGCCCATGTCTTGTACCTGTCCTCCTTTACGGCCATCAGCTTGGGGATGTTTACGGTCCTCATGGCTATCTTGCAGGGTCTGGACGAGAACATGTATGCCATCCGCTACTTGATCTTTGGTTTGGTCATCAAAGCGATCGTCCAGTATCCGATGATCCGCCTTTTCAAGGTCTATGGTCCGCTTTTGGCGACCAACCTTGGCATTTTGGCGGTCATCGCCATGTCCCTCAAGCACCTTAGCGTGAAATACCGCTGGCGGGCTGACCGGATCATGCGGCGCTTTATCGGGATTGCCAGCTTCTCCATAGTGATGTTCGCGGCGGTCTTTGCTGCCGTTAAGCTGGGCGGCCTCTTCCTCAGCCCTTACCGGCGCTTGTCAGCCATGCTACTCAGCGGCTTGGCGGTAGCTGTCGGCGTGCTTGTTTACGGGGTCTTGAGTCTTAAGACCGGCCTGGCTGAAAACATTTTGGGCAGCCGGGTGACCCGGATCATGCAAAAGTTCAGATAATAGAATAGAACCAGTTAAGGATCCTCCATTTGGAGGATCTTTTTTTGCGCCTCTTTTGGGTATTTTTCCTTTTTCATTTTTGTCCAAAACGTTTATTCATGGAGAAAATCTTGCGAAAAAATTGCAAAAAGCCTAGGTACGGTAAGGGACGAAGCAGTTTTTTGATAAAAGTATTTTTTAGCTTGTGAATAAAAATAATTCAATAGTTGCCGGACTTTTAACAAAAAATACTTTTTAAAATGCTGTTATTTTAACAAAGGAAACGGTTACAGCAAATCCCTCCAAAAAAGCTTGTAAGAAAATGTTGACATTTTATCACAAAAGGACAATAATCAATAGTGAAAAGGCTTACAAGCCGAGTGATATTAGGTGAAAACAATGGAAATTAACGACAAGAAGGAATTGACTGAATAAGAACGCAAAAATGCATACGTTCTTTGGTTTAACCAACTGCGCCGCGCTGACGTGGCCTTGGTTGGGGGCAAATCAGCATCATTGGGTGAATTGACTTCAGGTACTGACGTGCCAGTGCCTTATGGTTTCGCAACGACCGCACACGGCTACCGGCACTTCATGGAAGTCAATGGCTTGAACGAGAAGGTAAATGCCTTGCTGGCAACTTTGAAGGACCCGGAAGACTCAGAAGAACTGCACCGGGTCTGCAGCCAGATCAGAAAGATCATGCGCGAGGCACCAATGTCGGAAGACTTAGCCGAAGACATCGGCAACTCATATGACGAACTGGCCAAGATGACCGGACAAAACGAACCATACGTTGCCGTACGTTCAAGTGCTACGGCTGAAGACCTGCCAGACGCTTCATTCGCCGGGGAACAAGACACTTACCTTAACGTTAGAGGCCGCAAGGACGTTATCCGCAAGGTCCAAGACTGCTACGCTTCCCTGTTTACTGACCGGGCAACCTACTACCGGATCAAGCAGAAGTTCCCGCAAGAGAAGGTGGCTCTGTCAGCCGCTGTCCAAATGATGGCCTTCTCCAAGTCAGCCGGGGTTATGTTCACGGTCAACGTTGCCAACGGTGATGATACCAAGGTTATGATCGAAGGTTCATGGGGCTTGGGTGAATACATCGTCCAAGGGACGGTTACCCCGGACAACTTCGAAGTTGACAAGGAAAGCATGCAGATCGTTAGCAAGACCATCAACAACAAGAACATTGAATTGATCCGTCTGCCAGGCGGCGGGGTTGAACAAAGAGACGTCCCAGAAGACATGGCCAAGAGTTCATGTTTGACTGATGAAGAAGTTATTGAACTTGCCGGCTACGCTAAACAAATTGAAAAGCACTATGGCTGCTACATGGACATGGAATGGTCCAGAGACCAAGACGACAAGCTCTGGCTCGTTCAAGCCCGGCCAGAAACTGTTTGGTCACAAAGAAAGAAGGAGGGCGGCGCCAAGGAAGCAACTGACGCTAAGGCTCCAAGCTCCAACAAGGTTTTGGTCAAGGGTCTGCCAGCCAGCCCTGGTGTAGCTTCAGGTATCGTGCACGTAATTGACGACCCGAAGGACATCGGTGACTTCAAGGAAGGCGAAATCCTGGTTACCTTGATGACTTCACCAGACTGGGTCCCAGCCATGAAGAAGGTGGCCGCTATTGTTACCAACAACGGTGGGATGACCTGCCACGCCGCTATCGTTTCCCGGGAAATGCAGATCCCATGTATCGTTGGTACTGCCAGCCGGGGGACCTTTGCAACCAGATTGCTGAAGACCGGCCAGGAAGTAACGGTTGACGCAAAGAACGGGGTTGTCTACCAAGGGGTGGCTGACGAAGTCGTTAAGCCAAAGAAGGCTGAGACTGCCCCAATGGCTGCAGCTGAATACTTCCCGCCAACGGCAACCAGAGTCATGATGAACCTGGGTGACCCGGACCTGGCTGAAAAGTACTCAACTTTGCCAGCTGATGGTATCGGTTTGATGCGGGAAGAATTCCTCTGGACCACTTACATCCACCAGCACCCGCTTTATTTGATCGAAACCGGCCACCCAGAACGGGTTGTCAACGAACTGGCTCAAGTACGAACCGCATGAACCAGCTGACCTGCTTGGCTGGCGCGGGGCAAGCCGCTACTACGACCCGAAGTACATCGAAGCCTTCAAGCTGGAACTGGAAGCAGTCAAGAAGGTTAGAAACGAATTCGGCTTGAAGAACCTGAATGTCATGATCCCATTCTGCAGAACTGTTGAAGAAGCAGAAAAGGTAACCAAGATCATGGCTGATGAAGGGCTTGAGCGCAGCCGCGACTTCAAGGTCTTCATGATGGCGGAAATTCCATCCAACATCATTTTGGCTGACAAGTTCAACAAGTACGTTGACGGCTACTCAATCGGGTCAAACGACTTGACCATGCTGATCATGGGGACTGACCGGAACAACGATGCCGTTTCCGCCCTCTACGACGAACGCAACCTGGCTGTTAAGCGGGCAATCCGCCACTTGATCAAGACCGCCCACAAGGATGGCAAGACCGTATCTATCTGCGGGCAGGCACCTTCAGAATACCCAGACTTCACTGAATTCCTGGTTAAGAGCGGGATTGACTATGTTTCCGTAAACCCGGACATGGTTAAGGAAACCAAGCTCAACGTAGCACACTTTGAACAAAGAATTCTGCTGGACAAGGCTACTGGTCTGGGGATGCAGGATACTGAAGACTACGAATGGTAATTAGATTGATTTGACCATAAGTCGCTCCGAAAGGAGCGGCTTTTTTGTTGAATAATTGCAAAAATCAAGCATTTTATTCCAATTTGACGTAAAATTAAAAATGAATTATCATCATTTTTTAGTAAAAAGCAGCACTTTAAGTTAAGAGGAAAGCAGATAAATGGCACAACAATACTACTCAATGGATCAAATCGCAAAATTGGCACAGATTTCCCAGCAGCAGGTCTACTACCTGATCAACATGAAGTTCAAGTTCAAACCGACCTTGACTGATCCCAGCGGCAATAAATTTTATGATGAGCGAGCGGTGGGGCAGATTTTCCAAGAACTGGGCAAGGTCCTGCCCAAGTCGGCAGCTTCGCCGGCAACCGACAATGGCCTGCTGGACATCAATGCCCTGGCGGAAACTACTGGCCTGGGCAAGAAGAAGCTGCGGATTTTTTTGCGGGAACACAAGGACTTGAAGCCAGACTTTGTTGATAAAAAGAACCACAACAAGAAATACTGGGGTCCGAGCGCCATCCAGTACATCAATGACCACTTCGGAGCAGAAGAAGCAAAGGCAGAAGAAAAGACCACGCAAGCAGAAGAAAAGACTACCGAAGTTGAAGGCAAAGCAGAAGCTGCAGAAGTTGTAGAAGCAGCAAAGACGGAAGAAAAGCAAGAACAAGCAAGCCAAGTAGAGGATGAAAACAAAGAAGTGACTACTGCAGAGGAAGAAGTCAAAGAAGAAGTAGTAGAAGAAAAGTCTGCTGCAGAAGAAGTCAAAGAAGAAGATAAGCCAGCTGGCCCGCGCTTTATCAAGAAGGCGCCGCGCCCGGCAACGGAAAAGTTGGCTGAACACCCGCAAGTTGAATTGCCTTTTGCCTTTGATGACAGCGAGGAAGCCGAAAACAAGGCTGAGGAGGCTGACAAGCCAGGCCGCGGGTCAGAAGTCAAGGAAGAAGCAAAGCCAGCGGAAAAAGCCGAAAAGAGCCATGAGCCGGCCAATGACCAGCAATTTGTTGTTAGAAAGCGCACTAACGACGACAAGTGGGGCCGGGGCGATTACGGCAAGCGCAGAAACAACCAGAGAAACAGCTACCAAAACCAGAACCGGATCAACAATTACTCTAAGCGGCGGGAACTTTTTGCCGGCAAGATGAAGCTGGTTACGGAAAAGGGGACTTTCTACACTGACCAGTTTGCCAGCCTGGAAGAACTGGCTGAATACGTCTTTTCATCCAAGGACGGCTTCATGAAGGTCGAGAAGTACAACCGGGGTGAATTTTCACCAGCCTACATCTCAACCAAGATCATCATCGAATTTGAAGAAGTTTAAAAAAGGCGGATCTGACGATCCGCTTTTTGCATGCTTTCATTAATAAAACTTTGCCTAATATTCCCGGTGCCTTGGCTGCCTCAGCAGAATACAAGCTGACCGGCAAGCTTGGTGTCTGCATGGGTTCAGCTGGCCCTAGTGCCATCCACTTGATGAACGGCTTGTACGACGCTAAGTACGACAAGACCCCAATGGTTGCCCTGGTAGCCAATGTTCCAACTCCTCGTCAAGACATCAACTTCTTCCAAGCCTTTGACGAAACGCCATGGTTCCGTGACGTTGCCGTTTGGGTCCACCAAGCCAAGACCAAGGAAGCTTTGCCAGTTTTGATGGACACTGCTATCCGTCAAGCTTACGA
>NZ_AZCR01000041.1:0-583 GCF_001433875.1 Lactobacillus delbrueckii subsp. delbrueckii DSM 20074 = JCM 1012 | reverse complement strand
CAAGCCATACTTGGGGACTATCGGCCGTATCGGTGGTAAGGCTCCTAACGAAGTTCAAGGCCACACTGACCTGGTAGTTTGTGTTGGTAACAACTCACCATTCTCAGTATTGTGGTTCCCTAAGAACGCCAAGGTTATCCAAATCGACGTTGACCCAGAAAAGCAAGGCAAGCGTCACTCAGTTGACGTATCAATCCTGGCAGACGCTAAGAAGAGCTTGCGTGCTTTGATCGACGCCGGTGAAGCCCGCGAAGAATCACCACTTTACAAGGCTGCTTTGGCCGACCGTGAAGAATGGGATGCATGGACTGCTTCATTTGCTGACGACCACTTGAAGGACGAAGGCCGTGTACGCCAAGAACCAATCTGGGATGTCATCAACAAGGAAGCCGCAGACAACGCTGTCTTCGCTATTGACGTTGGTAATGTTAACATGGACCACGCACGTCTGTTGAACATGAACGGCAAGCAACGCTGGACTACTTCAGGCTTGTACGCAACCATGGGTTACGGCTCACCAGCTGCCATTGCAGCCGCAACTGCAATGCCAGACCGTGAAGTATGGCACTTGGCCGGTGACGGT
>NZ_AZCR01000040.1 GCF_001433875.1 Lactobacillus delbrueckii subsp. delbrueckii DSM 20074 = JCM 1012 | reverse complement strand
TCCTGCGGTTAATGGAACTATCGCGGAAAGCTTCCTAAGTCTCTCAGTCATTTACACAAGTTTTTATACTGAACCGAAAAATTTTGCGTTAGAGGCCTTTAGGCCTCTTTTTGGCCAAAAAGTTAAAAAAGCCAAGCAAAAAACGCGCCTGTGGATGTCCACAAACGCGTTCTTCGTTAATAATTAATGCCCGAAGGCCGTAATTATTTAAGGGTAACAGTTGCGCCAACTTCTTCAAGCTTAGCCTTAAGTTCGTTAGCTTCGTCTTCTGACAAGCCTTCCTTAAGAACAACTGGAGCACCGTCAACAGTCTTCTTAGCGTCCAGCAAGCTTGCGCCAGTAACTTCCTTAACGATCTTGATAACCTTAACCTTTTCAGTACCTGCTGAAGTCAATTCAACGTCGAAGCTTGACTTAGCTTCTTCAGCACCACCAGCGGCACCAGCAGCAGCTACAGGAGCAGCAGCAGTAACGCCGAATTCTTCTTCGATAGCGTGTACAAGGTCGTTCAATTCAAGAATTGAAGCACCCTTCAATTGTTCAATGATGTTAGCAGTATCCAAAGCCATTGTAATATCCTCCGAAAATATGGAATTTAATATCTAGTTTAAAATGACCAGACTATTCAGCTGATTCTTCCTTTGATTCAGCGACAGCCTTAACAACGTATGCAAAGTTGCGTACAGGTGCTTGCAATACAGAAAGAAGCATTGAAAGCAGACCTTCGCGACCTGGAATTGCAGCCAGTTCTTCGACTTGTTCCTTAGTAGCAACTTGACCTTCAAGTGCACCACCCTTAATTTCAACAACGTCGAACTTCTTAGCATAGTCAGCAGCGATCCGGGCAGGTGCAGTAACATTGTCTTCATCATCAGTGTAGATCACAGCTGATGGACCAACGAATACTGGTGCCAAATCTTCCAAGCCGGCTTGAGCAGCAGCGCGGCGAAGGTAAGTGTTCTTGACAACCTTCATCTTGGCGTTGCTTTCACGCAATTCTGCACGGAACGCAGTAACTTGGTCAACAGTCAAACCAAGGTAGTTGATAACTACGATGGACTTAGCTGACTTAAGTTCTTCTGCAAATTCCTCAACGAATTTAGCCTTAGCAGCGATAGTAGCTTGACTCAAAATTATTCACCTCCATAAAATTTTGTAAAATTCTACAAGGCCTAAAAAACTCCATGCCAAGAAAGACATGGAGAGTTTAATAATCTTCATTATCTTCTGGCCTCGGTGGGATTGTATTGAGGCTTTACGCCACCCACGTCTTAGGTTAGAAATTTACTTTATCTAGATTACCATCTGAAACAAGATCTGTCAAACCTTTTTCGCCACTTTTTGCAAAAATCTGCTAAAATTTACTGTAATGACTTTTAGGAGGTGCAATTTTGAAGAGTAAACTGATCGACATTTTCTACTTCTTCTTAGCCGGCATTTCCGGCACCCTGGCCGTCTTCAGCATGTTCAAGGACCATTCCGCCGCTAGCATCGCCATGGACGTCTTATTCCTCATCATCAGCGCCTACTTCATTGTCCGCGGCTTCCTGGACATCGAATCTGAAAACAAGAAGCTGAGCAAGAACTGGCAGATCCTCTCCTGGATCGCCTGGTGCCTGCTCCTCTTGGGCGTCATCTTGACCTTGACCGGCTACAAGCTGGGCATCAACGGTCTGGGCTGGGGCGGCTTCGTCCTCTTCCTGCTCTGCTCTTTCATCGTGCCTGAACAAGCAAACGACAAGAACTTCCACGTCAACCGCCGGGACGAGACCGGTTTTGATGACAAAAATTAAGTCTGTTTTTTAGTATTTTTTAATAAAATAATTCAACAAACGCTTGCAACCTGCTTTTTGAAAAAGCAGGCCCTTTTTTTGCCCTTTTTTCCCAACTTTTCCAGGCAATTTCTTCTCTTTCTAAATTGGTCTAGAGTTTTACAAAATTCACCGGCATGGTATAACTAAGAACATAAATCTGAGCAAATAATTGGTATAGAGATAGAAGCAGAAGGGAAATAAGGATGAACACAGCCAACACCGTCTTCTTAATTATCGCCGCCGTCCTGGTCTTGATGATGACCCCGGGCCTGGCCTTTTTCTACGGGGGTTTGGTCTCGAAGAAAAACGTGGTCAACACCATGATCTCGGTTTTTATCATCTGCGCTTTAGCCATCGTCTTATTCGTGGCCTTTGGCTATGAACTTTGCTTCAACGGCAATGTAGCTGGGATTTTTGGCAGAGTCCAGCACATCTTCCTCTCCGGCAGTGACTTGACTAAGGTCGTTTTAAAGGAGCAGGGAATTACCGCCGCCAGCTACCTGCTTTTTGAAATGATGTTTTCCATCATCACCCCGGCCCTCTTCGTTGGGGCCACGGTGGGTCGGATGCGGTTCAACTTTCTTTTGGTCTTCGTCTTCTTCTGGTCAGTCCTGGTCTACTACCCCCTGGTCCACATGGTCTGGGGGACTGGCGGACTTTTAGCCGGCTGGGGGATCCTGGACTTTGCCGGCGGCACGGTCGTTCACATCAACGCCGGGATCACCGCCCTGGTCTTATCCATCTTCTTAGGGCCCCGCTACCAAAAGCAGACCCGGCCCTACAGCCTGCCCTGGGTCCTCTTGGGGACAGCCATCCTCTGGCTAGGCTGGTACGGCTTTAACGCCGGCAGTGCCTTCGGCATGAACCAAACGGCCTTGACGGCCTGCTTGACCAGTACGGTTGCGGCAGCGGCCTCTATGATGACCTGGCTTTTGCTGGAAGAAACCTTTAGCGGCAAAGCCAGCCTAGACGGGATCTGCACCGGTACCCTCTGCGGCTTAGTTGGCATCACGCCAGGGGCTGGCTATGAAACCTGCGCTGGAGCCCTCTTCACCGGTATCCTCTGCAGTCTGGCCAGCTACTTCTTTATCAGCCAGGTTAAAGGACGGCTTAGCTTTGACGACCCCCTAGATGCCTTTGGCTGCCATGGCATTTCCGGTATCGTTGGATCTTTAACCGTCGGCCTCTTTGCCAGTCAAAAAGTTGACCCGGGGATTTCCACTAGCGGCCTTTTCTACGGAGGCAGCTGGGAACTCTTAGGCAAGCAGGCAGCCAGCACCCTCTTCACCATCGTCTTTACTCTCTTGATGGTCAGCTTAATTACAGCCGTCTTGAAGCGCTTCGTCAACATGCGGGTTTCCGCCCGTGATGAAGAAGTCGGCCTGGACCTCAGCGAGCACGGCGAATTCGCCGACTGCCAGATCAGCGCAAGCCAGGCCATCTTCGGCAAGTAGCAGCATTTTTTCTCAACATCCTATTCATCAAATCAAAAAGCTTTGGCCTTCTTGCCAAAGCTTTTTTGTCGAATATTGTATCTTTTTCCCCTGCCCTAATTAAACGAATACAACCGCTGCAGGATCAAGTAGGCCCCGCTGACCATCTGCCGCATAGGCAGGACGTCCCGGGAGACAAAATGGCCCACCAGGCGGCGTTTAAAGGACTTGTAGGTCTCCAGGTCATAAGTCTTCAGGAACTGCCAGAGTTCGTCCTTTTTGGCAATATACTCCTTCTTCTTGCCCCGGATCAAGATGACGCTAGTCACGCCTGTGACGGCCTCTAAGAAGTATTTCATGTATTTGGCGTAAGGCGCCCGCTTGTTGACCTGGGAGGCGTAGAAGACGATCAGATGCTTATTGATCAAGATTTGCTGGTCGATCTTTTTCAGCATCACCTTTTCGTTGACTGACTGGTCATCTCTGCCGATAAAGTAGTGGTAGAGGTTGACCGGCAGGTAGCGCATGGTCTGCACCTGCACCATCGGCTCAAAGACAAGGATATTGTCGTCATAAGACACCTTGGTTGGCAGGGTTACCTTGGCCCGGTCCAGGACTTTCCGGTTATAGATGACGGAGTGGAGCATGAAGTACTGGCCCATCCGCAGCTTGACCTCATCCCAGGAGAAGGTCCGCCCGACCGGCAGATGCGGGAACTTGATCACCCGCTGGCGGCCGGCAGCTGGCTTGTCATAAACATAGTTGGCCAAAAAGAGGTCGACCTCTGGATTACTTTCCAGGTAATCCAGCACCTCTTTGTAGGCCTCCTGGTCCAGCCAGTCGTCGCTGTCGACGATCTTGACGTACTTGCCCTTGGCCAGTCTCAGGCCATTGTTGATGGCCCCGCCGTGGCCGGCATTTTCCTGGTGGACAACTTCCAGGTCCAAGTTTAAATTCTTAGCTTGGTAGTCATCCAGCATCCGGACGGTTTCATCAGTTGACCCGTCGTCAACCAAGATGATTTGCACCCGGTCACCGCCGGGCAAAAGGGAGTCGACGCAGCGGTTCAAGTATTCAGCTGAGTTATAGCAGGGAACGATGAGAGTTAGTATTTTTTCCACCTTGATACACTTCTTTCAGTTCGCTATTTGTCTCTACTAGTATAACAAGATTTTTTAAAAGAAAGCCTTTTCCAAGACTAAAAATCTCTTAAGGTAAAATTAGGGCAAAGAAAAACTCCCCGCCAAAAGGCGAGGAGCTTAATTCGCTTAACTTAGGGAAAATTAGGCCATCAAAGCGATTGGGTCCAACTTGATCCCAGGGCCAAAGGTTGCGGCAACTGCGCAGCTCTTGATGTATTGACCCTTAGCTGAAGCTGGCTTTGCACGCAGGATAGCGTTTTGCAAAGCGCGGAAGTTTTCAATCAATTGTTCTTCAGTGAATGAAACCTTGCCGATAGCAGCGTGGATTGAAGCTTGACGGTCGACACGGTATTCTACTTGACCAGCCTTAACATTTTGAACAGCCTTGGCAGTGTCCATAGTAACAGTACCAGTCTTAGGGTTTGGCATCAAGCCCTTAGGCCCAAGCACACGACCCAAACGACCAACCTTAGCCATCATCATTGGAGTAGCGATGACAACGTCGAAGTCCAGGTAACCGTTTTGAACCTTTTCTACCAGGTCGTCTGCGCCGACTTCGTCAGCACCGGCAGCCTTGGCTGCTTCAGCTTGTGGGCCTTCAGCAAATACGATAACCTTAACAGACTTACCAGTACCGTTTGGCAAAACGATTGAGCCACGGATTTGTTGGTCAGCTTGCTTAGGGTCAACGCTCAAGTTGTAAGATACTTCTACGGAAGCGTCAAAGTTAGCGTATGAAGTTTCCTTAACCAGCTTGATAGCGTCTTCTACTGAGTACAACTTGTTGCTGTCAACCTTCTTGGCAGCTTCTACGTATTTCTTACCATGCTTTGGCATGAAAAATCCTCCTTGTATGTGTGGTCAAACGAGCTTTCCTTTTGCTCTCCCACCTGACTTGTTAATTGGTAAAAATTAACAAATTAGTCCTTCACTTCGATACCCATACTTCTAGCGGTACCTTCAACCATGCGCATAGCAGCTTCGATTGAGGCAGCGTTAAGGTCCTTCATCTTAGTTTCAGCGATTTCCTTAACTTGAGCAGTGGTTACTGAACCAACCTTGTTCTTGTTAGGTTCGCCTGAAGCCTTTTGAATGCCAGCAGCTTGCTTCAACAAGACTGGTGCTGGAGGGGTCTTAGTTACGAAGTCGAATGAACGGTCTTCGTAAACAGTGATGACTACAGGGATGATCATGCCCTTTTGGTCAGCAGTACGAGCATTGAAGTCCTTAGTAAAGCCAACAATGTTGATACCTGCTTGACCCAAAGCAGGACCTACTGGAGGTGCAGGGGTTGCAGCGCCAGCTGGAATTTGTAACTTAACAACGTTAATAACTTTCTTTGCCACGGTCAAAACCTCCTTGATTCCGTGATGCGGTTAAAATGGAGAGTTTCCAGGCTCTCCTCCCACAATAATAAAGTACGTTTAATATAGTACTCTGAAAACCGGCAGAATGCAAGACTTTTTTATGTTTAGTCTTCCATTTTCTTGACTTGGTCAAAGCCCAGTTCAGCCGTGGTAGCGTGGCCAAACATGTCGATGGTCAAGAAGAGCTTTTGCTTGTCGTCCTGGATTTCAGCGATCTTGCCAACCATGCCGTTGAAGGCACCTGCGGTGATCATGACGCTTTCGCCAACTTCGTAGTCGTAGTCAACCTTTTCAGTTGCTTCGCCTTCTTGCATCTGCAGGATGGCTCTGACTTCTTCCTCGTAAAGCGGGGAAGGCTTGGAACCACCGCCGTGGCTGCCAACGAAACCAGTAACGTTAGGAGTGTTCCGGACAACAAACCAGCTTTCGTCAGTCATGACCATTTCAACCAAAACGTAACCAGGGAAGACCTTTTCGTTAACTTCTTCCTTCTTGCCGCGCACGTCTTCGATCTTTGGTTCTTGCGGAACGACAACCCGGAAGATGTAGTCCTGCATCCCGAGTGACTGGGCCCGGGACAGCAAGTCGGATCTAACCTTGTCCTCAAAACCAGAGTAAGTGTGCAGGACGTACCATTGCTTCTTGACGGATTCTACCATAATTTCTTTAATCTCCTTTTTGGCAAACAAAAAAACCTCGCTAAAGAGGTTTTCCTTGAAACTAGCATGATTATAACATACTTTGTCGCTCTTACAGAACTAATTGAATCAATTTTGCAAAGGCCCAATCCAAAGCACCCAAGAAAATCGCGTAAAGCAGAGAAGTTACGACCACGTTTGCCGTGTCGCGCCGGTTTTCCTTAGCACTTGGCCAATGAACCAGTTTCATTTCCTGACCAACGCTCTTAAAAAACTTAATCATCCCTGTCTACCTCGTCTCCTTGTGCAAAGTCTTCTTGCCGCAGTGCTTGCAGAACTTGTTCAGTTCCAAGCGCTTGGTGCGGTTGCTGTTTGCAGTGATTGAGTAGTTCCGTGACCCGCAAACGCTGCAGGCCAAAGCTGCTTTCTTTACTGCCATAATATTCACCTTCAAACTTCATTTGATTTTAGCAAAAATCCGCCCTAAAAGCAACTATTATATGACTGACTTTGCCGGGCTTTATTTTCATATCTTAAGCGGCCCCTGTGTCATAATGGAACTAGCAAAAACACAGTTTACAAGATTGCCGGTTAGCCGGCCATGAGGAAAAGAAATGAATCAACACCCTGAATACCTGCTCAACAAGATCAAGTCACCAGCTGACCTTAAGGTCCTGGATCTGGAAGAAATGAAGCAGCTGGCTTCAGAAATCCGCCACTTGATCATCGAGAAAGACGCAGCAGTTGGCGGCCACCTGGGTCCTGACCTGGGGATCGTGGAACTGACCATCGCCTACCACTACGTCTTTGACGCCCCCGGCGACAAAATCATCTGGGACGTCTCCTACCAGACCTACCCCCACAAGATGCTGACGGGCCGGGCTTATGCCTGGCTGGACCCGGAAGCCTACGGCAAGGTGACTCCTTACACTAATCCCGATGAAAGTCCCTATGACTACTACGCGGTTGGCCACACTTCTACCTCTATCTCTTTAGCCACCGGCATGGCCAAGGCCCGGGACCTCTTAGGCGGCAGCGAGCGGATCATGGCCGTCATCGGCGACGGCTCCTTAACCGGCGGGATGGCCTATGAAGGCTTAAATAACGCCGCGCTGGAAAAGGGCAACCTGGTCATCGTCATCAATGACAACCAGTGGTCCATTGACCAAAATGTCGGCGGCTTGACCACGGCCCTGAAGAAGCTGAGAGACAGCCAAGGGCAGGATCCGGAAAATCCTTTTAAGGCCTTTGGCTTTGATTACCGCTATGTCGCTGATGGCAATGACCTGGAAAGCATGATTAATGCCTTCAGCGAAATCCGCGATGTCGACCACCCCCTGGTTTTACACGTCAACACCTTAAAGGGCAAGGGTTATCAGCCAGCTATTGAGGATGAAGAAAAGCACCACTGGGTCCGCCCCTTCAACTTAAGCGATGATTCGCCAAAGAACATTACTGCTGGCCCAACCCCAGCAGAAATTGCCGTTAAGACCGTGGCCAGCGCCATTGACGGGGGCCAGGAAAACATCATGGCGATCACTGCCGCTATCCCTGGCATCTTTGGCCTTGACTCCTTTAAAAAGTCTTACCCGGACCACTACCTGGACGTCGGGATCGCCGAGCAGGATTCCGTGGCATTCGCGGCGGGCTTTGCCAAGGCGGGCGGCCAGCCAGTTCTTTTTGAAAACTCCACCTTCCTGCAGCGGGCCTTTGACCAGCTCAGCCATGACGTGGCGGCCAACAACTTGCCAGTCGTCATGATCGTGGCTGGTGGCGGGATCCAGGCCAACTCCAAGACCCACGTGGGCGTCTTTGACCAGGTCATGGTCAGCAATCTGCCTAACTGGAAGTACCTAGCCCCGACCAGCTTGACTGAAGAAGCGGCCATGATCAACTGGGCCTTGAAGCAAAAAGACGGCCCTGTAGCTATCAAGCTGCCAGTCCGGCCAGTTCCAGCCGGCGGAGCCGTTCTTGAAGACTACCGGCACATTCGTTACCAAAAGCGGCGGGCCGGCAAGAAGATCGCCATCCTGGCTTTAGGAGACATGCAGGAATTAGGCAGCCAAGTGGCAGAAGAACTTAATGCTGCCCTCTACAATCCTTTGTCAGCCAATGTCTTAGATGCTGACTGCCTGGACCACTTAGCCCGGCACTACCAGGCCGTGGTTACTTTAGAAAACAATATCCTGGACGGGGGCTTCGGGCAAAAGGTGGCCGGCTACCTGGCTGACCGGCCGGTTTTGGTCAAGGCTTTTGGCGAAAAGCGGGAATACACCGACGTTGACCAAAGCTATGACCAGATCCTGGTCCGCAACCAATTGACGGCTGAGCAAATCGTTGCCAGTGTCAAGCAATTATTTAACTCATTACTTGTCATGAGCAAGTAAATATTGCCGAACCGCCTGGGCGGTTGCCTGCTGCTGGGCCTTTCTGGAAATAGTGGCCTGCCCGTCCCCTTTTTGCATGCCGTAATTGCCAAACTGGGCATGGTTGCCGCCCTTGATGACTTGCTTAGTGTAGTCATTTGGCAGGTACTGGGGATTCTTTTGCAGCATCTTCGCGTTCCCGTCTTTTGACCCATAGATGCTGAGCACGGAAAAATTAGCCGCGTGCAGGTCCTTGGTTGGGTAGCCGGCCAGCATGATCAAGCCCCGGTAGTCTTTCAAGTGGTCCGCGCTATACATAGCCGCCATGGCCGCCCCCAGCGAGTGGCCCGACATGTACCAGTTTTGGTAGTGGTAGCTGGCCCGAATCCTGTCTGCCTTGTTGAGGCCGAAGAAGGCCATGTGCAGGGGCATGTCAACTAAGAAAACATCTGCCTCCTGGCTGGCGATCTGCTTTAAGAGAGGCGCGTAGGCGGTAGTTTCAACTTTCGCTCCCGGGTAAAAAATAATGGCATTTTTCTTTGCAGGGCCATCAAACAGGTAGCCCTCAGCTGTCTGCTTGACCTTGACTGTCCGACTGCTCTTCATCGCCTGCTGGGCCGTCTTGTCAGCATGATAGTAATTGCCAAAATACAGACCAAAAGCAAGCAGCAAGGCGGCTAAAATCCCCGCCAGAGCCAGCAGCCCTTTTTGCTTCTTGGAGATCTTATTCTTTTGTTTCTTTTGCTTCTTTCTGTTTCTCTGTTTTTTCTTGTTTCTTTTCCAAACTTCCAAACTTTTCCTTGTCAAATTTATAGCTGGATTCTTATTTTAACAAAAAAACGGCGGCTCAAGCGAGCCGTCGTTTTTCGCCCCTTCCCCTCCCTTATGGGAGACAAGAGGTCAGGAATGTAGGGAAAAGATTATTTCTTAAGGTTTTCGTTGACAAATGCGATGATCTTGTCGTCAGAGTAGCTCATGAATGGAAGCATGGCTTCCTCAGTCTTGTCGGTGTTGTGGCCGTTTGACTCCATGAAGTAGTCCCAAAGGGCATCTCTTACAGGGGTGTCTGAGTCACTCCACTCAAAAACTTCTTTCATTGAACGATCCAGCAAAGCTGTCTTAACAATTTCTGACATTTTTTATTACCTCCTAAATAATTTTTTCATCCTACAGCTATATTATAGTCCCATTTGGCTAAAATGTTTACGCACCTATCCGTAATTTTAGCTTGATTTTTTCCTTCACCCGGTATTTGGCCCGTCTGAGCCCCATCTCATTGACCTGGTACCGGCGCATGATCTCCTCGGACTGCTTGTAGCCCAGTTCCAAAAGCAATTCTTCCAATTCCAGCATGCTCAAGGACTCAACCAAATCCTGCCAGTCCAAAACAGGCACCGGCGGACTCGCGATCAAGCAGGAAGCTTGCTCAAGTTCGGGAGTCACATCTTCCCAATAGACCTGGTCACTAGCGGCCAGGCGCTTTTTCCGCTTGCCCCGTCTGATCAAGTTGATGGCCCGGTTGTGCAGACTGACCTTATAGAAGCCGACAAATGGCTTTCCCTGCTTTAAGTCAAAGCGCTTGGCCGTCTTATAGCAGAGAATCAAGGCCTCCTGCTCCCAGTCCTGGCTGTCATATAGCTCCACAAAATACTTCTTGATGGTGCCGCCGATCACAGGCAGGCAGCTGTAATACAGTTCTTTAAGGGCCTGCTCATCATCATCTTTTTGAATCCGGCTGATCAGCAGGCGCTCTCTTTCCTTTGTCAATCCCATAATAAAAAGCCCTTTCATTCTGTTTGCCCACAGAATAAAGGACTTTTTACCTTGACAGAATCGAACCATTGTTTGATTCAATCACTTTTCTTGAACTGTAAACGATTTGCTTTACAAAGGGTGGCGGCTGTTAAAGGCCTGGTAGAGCAAGACCCCGGTTGCTACTGAAGCATTTAGGGATTGGACGTGGCCAATCATCGGGATGGTCAAAGTCTGGTCCATTTGCTTAAGAAGAAGCGGGGAGATCCCCTTGCCTTCATTACCGATAACTAAAACGGTCTTGCCATTGGCATTCCACTTCCGGTAGTCATCGCCTTCCATGGCCGTCCCGAAGATCCAGTAACCCCGATCCTTCAAGGCCTGGCAGGTTTGAACCAGGTTGTTCACCCGGGCAACTGGCACGTGGTCGATGGCCCCGGTTGAGGTCTTCGCCACCACGCTGGTCAAGCCGCTGGCCCGGCGCTTAGGGATGATCACTCCGCTGACCCCGGTCGCGTCAGCGCTGCGGAGGATGGAGCCCAGGTTGTGGGGGTCTTCAATATTGTCCAGCATGAGCAAAAAGGGGGCCTCTTCTTGGTCCAGTTTGTCCAAGAGCTGGTCAAAGTCGGCGTATTCAAAAGAAGCGACAGCCAAAACCAGGCCCTGGTGGTTTTCCCCGCCAGTCAGCTTGTCCAGCTTGTTTTTCGGCACCCGCTGGATGATCAAATGCTTCTTTTTGGCATAGCGGTAGACTTCTCTGGCAAAGTCCTCCTGAACCCCTTCAGCCAGGAAGACCTTGTTGATCTTTTCGCTGTCCTGGTTTTTCAAAAAGTCGATTCCGGCATGACGTCCGAAGACAAAATCATTGTTAGTTGAAGACATATTCCCTTGTCCCTTCACTTTCCACCTCATCAATGCACCAGGCAATCAATTCCTTGACCCTGCCTTCTTCACCGGCTAGGTCCAGGTAGCCAAAGATTGCTTCAAAGCCAGTTGACATTTCATACGTGGCCAGGCTGGTGTTCTTGGCCTTGGTATGAGTCTTGGCATTTCTACCCCGCCGGTAGGCTGTTTCTTCTTCTTTAGTCAAAAAGCCGGTGTCCAGCATTTTAGCAATCAGGCCCGCCTGGGCCTTGGCTGAGACATAGTGGGTTGCTGCTCTTTGCAAGTTCTGCGGCTTCAGCATCCCGCCCTTGATCAAGTGCCGGCGGATGGCGGCTTCATAGATCCCATCGCCCAAGTAGGCCAGAGTCTGCCCGCTCAAGGTGTTGGGATCAATCTTTTTTTCAGTTAACTTCTGTGCTTTATTCACGGCTCCACCTGGTTCCTTGCGGGGTATCCTTGAGGACTACCCCCATTTCCTTAAGCTGGTCGCGGAGTTCGTCACTCTTGGCCCAGTCCTTGTTCTTTCTGGCTTCCGTCCGCTGGGCAACCAATTCTTCGATTACAGCGTCATCATTGCCGGCTTCCTTAGCCAGGAGCTTGTCAACATCCAGACCAAAGACGCTGAGCCAGGCAGCTAATTTTTTAGCAAAAAGCCGCAGACTTTCCTTGTCGGCTTTTTCAGCGTTGGCGTTGGAGTTGACGGCTGGCAGGGCTTCGTAGATGGCGGTCAAGGCATTTTGCACGTTGAAGTCATCGTCCATGGCGGCTTCAAACTTGGCCGTGGTTTCAGTGACCAGCTTGGCCAGGTCCGGGTCTGGCAAGCCTTCAGTTGCGTCAGCCAGGCGGTAGTTGATCCCTTCCAGGGTGTTCTTGAAGCGGCCCAGAATGTTAGCGGCCTGCTCCAGGTTTTCTTTCGAGTAGTTGATCTGGCTTCTGTACTGGACGCTGGCCATGAAGAAGCGGAGAACCTGGGGATCAACGTTCTTTAAGATATCGTGGACGGTCACGAAATTGTGCAGGGACTTGGACATTTTTTCCTCATCCTTGCCCACGGTCACGAAGCCGTTGTGCAGCCAGTAGTTGACGAACTTCTTGCCCGTCTTGGCTTCACTTTGGGCGATTTCGTTTTCGTGGTGGGGGAATTCCAGGTCCTGCCCGCCCCCATGGATGTCCAGAGTGTCACCTAAGTACTTGGTGGACATGACTGAGCATTCAATGTGCCAGCCCGGCCGGCCCTTGCCCCATGGGGAGTCCCAGGCGATTTCGTCTGCAGCCTTCTGCCCCTTCCAGAGGGCAAAGTCGATTGGGTCTTCCTTGCGGCCTTGTTCTTCATCGTTTACGTGCTGGGAGGCCCCTTCTTCCAGCTGGTCGATGTTTTGGTCGCTCAAGTGCCCGTAGTCAGCGAACTTTTTAGCCCGGTAGTAGACGTCCCCGTCGGCTTCATAAGCGTAGCCCTTGTCGATCAAGGTTTGGATGAAGTCGATGATGGCCGGGATTTCGTGGGTTGCCCGCGGGTGCAGAGTCGCTTCTTCAATGTTTAAGGCCCGGGTGTCTTCCAAGAAGGCCTGGATATAGCGTTCGGCTAATTCCGGCACGGTCGTGCCTTCGGCTCTAGCTTCGTTGATCATCTTATCATCGACGTCAGTAAAGTTGGAAACGTAGTTGACCTTGTAGCCCTTGTATTCAAAGTAGCGGCGGATGGTGTCAAAAGCGATGGCGCTTCTGGCGTTGCCGATGTGGATGTAGTTGTAGACCGTCGGCCCGCAGACGTACATGCTGACCTGGCCGGGAACCAGGGGTTTGAATTCTTCTTTCTGCCTAGTTAAAGTGTTGAAAAGCTTCACGATATTTTCCTGCTTTCTTTAAGAAGTTTTCCTTACCTGCAATAATTCAGTACTTAACACTCTACATTTTAACAGACAATCACCGCCCGTGGTAAAATCTGAGGAAACGGAGAGAAACAGAAAAAATAGAGAGAAGAGAAGAATGACTTTACTGACTGATTTAAAAAATTACCAACCCTTTAACGAGCAAGAAGCAGCCGACGTCAAAGAGATGATCTACCGGCTGGAGACCGGGGAAGAACTGTTCTTGCGGTCCAATTTGGCCGAGCACTTTACCGCTTCAGCCTGGGTAGTCAATCCGGCCCGGGACAAAGCCCTGATGGCCTACCACCGAATCTACGACTCCTGGGCCTGGCTGGGCGGGCACGCGGACGGCGACCAGGACCTTTTGCATGTGGCCTTAAAAGAAGTCGCGGAAGAAAGCGGGGTTAAAGCAACTCCAGTCACGGACCAGATCTATTCTGTTGAGATTTTAACCGTGGACGGGCATGAGAAAAAAGGCAAATACGTCCCGTCGCACCTGCACTTAAACGTGACCTACCTCTTGGAAGCAGACGACAGCTTGCCCATCCGGCCTAAAGAAGACGAAAACAAGGCTGTTGCCTGGTTTGGCTTGGATGAAGCCCTGGAAAAGTCAACCGAGCCCTGGTTTGTCGACCGGATCTACTCCAAGCTGAACGCCAAACTCAAGGATTATCCGGCTAGGTAAACAGAAAAAGCAAAAAAGAAAAAGTTCTTTTCAAAAAGCCGCTTGTGATATGACCCCCGAAATTAGGACACTAATTTCGGGGGTTATTTTCATGACTAAATACACTAAAGAAATCAAACTTGCT
>NZ_AZCR01000004.1:51182-64363 GCF_001433875.1 Lactobacillus delbrueckii subsp. delbrueckii DSM 20074 = JCM 1012 | reverse complement strand
TTTTTGTGCTCTGATCCAGTGAAAACGATTTTTCTTACTGGATCGGAACAGTGTTCAGTTTAATTTTACAATCGGCGTTTCGTTTTGTAATCAGACCGATACATTCCTGTAACAATTGAAAGTTATACTATAGATTGTTATCAAATCAAACCACATGTTAAAGGAGAAAAGACGTTTCATGAAGAAAAAGAACCTGTTGATGACTGCTTTGGCAACTCTGAGTGCATCTGGCGCCCTTTTAACTACTGGGGCCAGCGCTTTGGCTGACAGCTACACTGTTGTTAAGAACGATACCCTGTGGGGCCTGTCAAAGAAGTACGGCGTTTCAGTAAGCGACTTGAAGAAGGCTAACGGCGTTTCCGGCCACTTGATCTACGTGGGCCAGAAGCTGCAAATCCCAACTAAGTCAAACAAGGCAACCAAGACTAGCACTTCAACCAGTACCGTTGACACTACTTCAACGACCCACACGGTCGTAAAGGGTGACACTTTGTGGAGTTTGGCTAAGAAGTACGGCGTTTCAGTAAGTACTTTGATGAAGGCCAACAACTTGTCAAGCAGCACCATCTTGATCGGCCAAAGTTTAAACTTGCGGGCTGGCATGACTGCTTACGGGGTAAACGGCGTAACTACTGGCTCAACCTCAACTGCAGCAAGCACTAACACTGCTTCATCAACCAGCACGACTGCTTCCAGCCAGGCACCAAAGGCCAAGAAGAATGCTACTAAGGCGAAGAGCACTACTACTAACACTAGCAGCAATTCCAACACCAGCACTAGTGCCAACACTCAAAGCCAGTCAACTGCATCTAACAGCAGTGCGTCCACTACGACCAACACTAATACTGCAGCATCAAATGCTAACACTACTTCAAGCACCAACACTGCAGCAAGCAGCAGTCAAGCAGTCAGCCAGGCACCAACTGTTTCAACTTCAACTTCAACTTCAACTGCTTCAGCCAGTGCCAGCGCGATTACTTCATACGCTTTGACCTTCCTGGGCGTACCTTACGTTTGGGGCGGGACCACGCCAAGCGGCTTTGACTGCTCCGGCTTGGTACAATACGTGTACAGCCACTTCGGCATCAACCTGGGCCGGACTACTTACACCCAGCAATACGCCGGCACCAAGATCAGCGTGGCCAGCGCCCAAGCTGGTGACCTCTACTTCTGGGGTTCATACGGTTCAGCCTACCACGTAGCCATTGCCCTGGGCGGCGGCCAATACGTCATGGCGCCAGCCCCAGGCCAAAACGTGATGACTGGCAGCGTGTCCTCATACACGCCAAGCTTCGCCGTCCGCGTTTTAGGCTAAAAATTTCCTCATCGATATCAAACAGTTTAAGCAGCGTCAGCCAGCCGGCTGGCGCTGTCTTCTTTTGCCTGGCTAAATTAAAAGTGTACTATTTTATTTATAATCGCTCGGCTTTTGATTTTATATTTGTTATAATGTTGCCTGGCTTTTTGAATTAAAAGCCTCTACAAGTGCTTTTATACAAGCAGAATAATAATTGTACGGAAAATACAGCTAAAATTACTTTTATAGGTCTATAGTAGTTTGGATATAAATTGATAAGCCATTAGTTCAAAAAAGCTTTTTTCCGGGCAAATATGGGCTATAATCTAAAGTAAAATAGGCAAAACACGAAATTTAGGGTAAGCCAACTCTTAGATTAGGACAGAGGATCGCGGGAAAATGACAAATACGGCTATGCTTTACGCGCTGGGGGAATTCTTCTGCATGGCAATCATGCTGATCTTGACTGGTGCCTTAAAGCCAATTACAAATTACGGGAAAAGGGAAAAATGGCTGGCGGCATCGCTGGTCAGCGAAACCCTCTACTTTTTGGGTGACGCCCTGGACAAGCTGCAACTGGGCGGGGTCCTGCCGGCCAGCCAGGCGGGTCTGCTTTTTACCGGAACATATAAGCTGTGGATGCTGGACTTCGTCAGTGTGGCGGTCTTTTTCTACATTGACCAATGCAGGGAATTCAGCCTGACCGACAGCTGGTCCAAGCGGCTCCTGGTCTGTTCAGTAGCCTTGCTTAATGGGGTCTTTGAACTGCTCGTGCTCTTGATCAATCCCGGCTGGCTCTTGACGGCCCAGCTCCAGCCAACCCTGCTCTACAACATCCTGCTTTTGCTGGTTCCCCTTCTATATTCTTTGTCCGCCATTGGCCTGGCCATCAACGGGATCCGGCAGAGCCCCTCTAAAAATATCCGGCAGTTTTACCTGACTACGGCCAGCTGGCCGATGCTGCTGGTCATCTTCGGGGGCCTGGATATCTACGTTGGCACCTTTCCTTTCTATGCCTACGTGGCGACGGCCTGCCTCTTGTTCCTGGCCGTCTACCAGTTCAGAACCCTGGTCGACACCGTGTCCCTGGGCAGCTTGAGCAATATCAAGGGAAGGGAAAAGTTAAAGTCCTATCTCAAAAGTATCCAGCGGCGGGGAGCCAGCAGCGACTACTACCTCCTCTTAGTTGATATGAACGGCCTCAGATCGATCAACGAAATCTACGGACGCTCAGAAGGGGACAAGGTCCTTTTTGTGGTCAGTCAAGCGGTTGAGCAGCTGGCTGAGAAGATGCACGGCTTCAGCTGCCACTATGGCGGGGATGAATTTTTAGCCGTGGTCAAATTGGAAGACGCTGCCGCGGTCAAGCGGGTTTTTAATGACTTGCAGGAAGAAGTCAAGCACATGGCCAGCATCCAGGGCCTGCCGGTCGTGCCCCATCTGGTAACTTCTGCCGTTTGTTTGGACATGGCAGACGGGGATATGACAGCCCAACTGCGGATCGCTGAAGAGAAGATTTACCATCAGAAGCGGGACCTTGATGGGGAAGTCCGGGAAAACAACTTCTTCGTCGACAAGGTGACTGGCTTGCCCAACACCAACTACTTCCGCGGTTTTGCCAATTCCTACCTCAAGTCCTGCCTGGAAAAAGCTGACATACCCGCCGTCGTTTTGATCAACGTCAGCAACATGCAGGCCTACAACAACCGCTATGGCTTTGAAAAGGGCGACCAGCTCCTTTCGCAGATTGCCCAGATCCTGCAGAAATTTTTTGACGACGGAGTTCTGGTCCGCTTCGCGGAAGACAACTTCCTCTTGGCGACAGATGCACCCGACCTGGTAAAGAGCCTGGAAGGGGCGGCTGAGGAAATCAACAAGGAAACAGAAGCCAGCATCCGGGCCGGGGTCTACCGCTATAAAAATATCAGTGAGGGCTTGATGACGGCGGTCGACAAGGCCAAGCGGGCCCTGCGCTACCTCAACAACAACCGGGCTGTGGTCTGCCAGGTCTACAACCAGGAGGTCAAGCAGGACTTTGAAAGACGGGGCTATGTCCTGGAAAACTTCCAGAAGGCCCTGGATGAAGGCTGGATCCGGCCATACTTCCAATTGGAAAGCCGCAGCCTGACCGGGCGGATCTGCGGGGCGGAAGCCCTGGCCCGCTGGGTTGATCCGAAATACGGGGTCCTGGGACCGGGCTTTTTCATTGAAGTGCTGGAAGAGGCCCACCTGGTTCACAAGCTGGATCTGGCCATCATCCGCCAAGTCTGTGCTATGCTGGCCAGAAGAAGAGCGGAGCAGCAGCCTTTGGTGCCGATCTCGGTCAACCTTTCCTGGGTGGACTTCCAGGTCTGCGACATTTTTGCCGAGATTGAAAAAATCCGCCATTACTTTAAGCTGCCGGCCAGCCTGCTGAAGATTGAAATCCTGGAGTCAACGGTGACCACCAAGCCGCAGGAATTGCGGCAGGCTATCGCTAACTTCCATGCCAGCGGCTATGAGGTTTGGATGGATGACTTCGGCAGCGGCTATTCCAACTTCAACAACCTGGATGAGTACGACTTCGACCTCTTGAAGATTGACATGGTCTTCTTGCGGGACTTCGACAGCCGGGCCAAGGTCAAGACTCTGCTGGCGATCGTGGTTGATATGGCTAAAAAGCTGGGGATGCACACTCTTTGTGAAGGGGTGGAGACCCAGGAGCAGTCGGATTTCTTGCGGGAAATTGGCTGCGAGCGCCAGCAGGGCTACTTATTCTCCAAGCCGATTCCGGAAGAAGAATTTTTGGCCAAACTGGCCAAGGCCAAGTTGGAAGACCCGGACAGCAACAGCTACTATGATACAGTCAGCCAGGTTAACGTTCTCTTTGACCCGATGATCGACCTGGGCAGCCAGCAGACTGTGGGCATTAAGCTGCCGATCTGCATTCTGGAGAAGGGGACAGATGCATTTGTTCACTTCAGCTTCATGAATGAGAGCTACCGGCAGGTGCTCAAGCCCTTTGGTTATCCAGTAGCCAGCTGGGAAGAAGATGCCAACCTGGAATATTCGTTTAAGAAAGCTATCTTGGAACTGATGGAGGAGAGCAAGGGAAAGTCGGGTCCGGTCAGCCGGATCTTCGACTTCAGGGGTAAGCAGTTCCTGCTTGAAGTCCGCTACCTGGCACATGACCAAAAGAGCCAACGTGATGCCTTCGTCTGCACCTTTGAAGGCCTGGACAAGTAAGACAGAAAAGAAGATAAGCAAGATAAGATAAAACAAGTTTGGCAGAAGGCTAGCTGGTTCTTGCAGCTGATAATTAATGAATTAGCTTGCCTGGGCTTGTCCTCGTCACTGACTATGCAGGTTTACGATAGTCAGCAAACATGGACGATTCTTGTTAACTTGCTCTTGCTTGCTATCGTAGTTATTTTTGCTTTTGCTTTGACGGAAAAATTTACTAACCGCAGGGGAAACAACTAAACCGCAAACGAAAAAGCAGCCGCGAGGCTGCTTTTTGCGTGTAATTAAATTTGCGGGCCACGGAAGTTGGCTAAGAACTTCTGGGTCTTTTCGCTTTGCGGATGGTTGAAGATTTCATCCGGGCTGCCGTGTTCAGCCACGTAACCGTCGCTCATGAAGAGGACCTGGTCGGAAACTTCCTTGGCGAAGGCCATTTCGTGGGTAACCACGATCATGGTCAAACCAGTCTTGGCCAGCTTCTTCATGGTTTCCAAAACTTCCCCGACCATTTCCGGGTCAAGGGCACTGGTCGGTTCGTCGAAGAGGAGGATTTCCGGGTTCATGGAGATGGCTCTAGCAATCGCTACTCTCTGCTTCTGCCCGCCGGACAATTGGCGGGGTTTAGCGTCAATGTAGGGGTCCATCCCAACGGTCTTCAGGTTCTCCAGGGCAATCTTCTTGGCTTCTTCCTTTGACCGCTTCAGAACCAGTTCCTGGCCGATCATGCAGTTTTGCAAGACGTTCTTGTTTTCAAAAAGCTCAAACTGCTGGAAAACCATGCCGACCTTGGACCGGTAGCGGGGGATGTTGTAGTTTTCATCCAGGATGTTCTGGTCATGGAAAAGAATTTCCCCGCCAGTTGGATCTTCCAGCAAGTTGATGCAGCGGAGCATGGTTGACTTACCGCCACCGGAAGGACCGATGACCGTCATAACCTTGCCCTTGTGGACTTCAAAGGAAATATCCTTCAAAACTTGGTGTTTACCGTAAGCCTTTTGCAGGTGCTGAACGTTTAAAATAATTTCATTATCCTTGTAATCAGCCATTTTTTACTTGTCTCCTTCCTGCTTGCCGACTTGAACTTGGTTGACCATCATGTTGTAGTTTTCAGGACCTTCGATGTGCTTTTCAATCAAGTTGAAGATCCGGGTGATCGTAAAGGTCAAGAAGAGGTAGATGACCGAGATGACCAGGTAGGTTTGGAAGAACTGGAAACTCTGGCTGGCAATCGTTGAACCGACGAAGAACAGTTCTGATACTGAGATGATGCTCAATACGGAAGTGTCCTTGATGTTGACGATAAATTCGTTGGTGATTGACGGCAGGCAGTTCCGGATAGCCTGTGGCAGGATGATGCTCCACATTCTCTGGTTGTGGGTCATCCCCAAAGCACTGGCGGCTTCAAACTGCCCCTTCGGCGTGGAGATGATCCCCCCGCGGATAACTTCGGCCAGGTAGGCCCCGGTGTTGATGGAGACGATGATCAAAGCGGCAACCGTTCTGTTCAGGTTGATGTGCCAGAACTGGGCGATCCCGTAGTAGATAACAGCGGCTTGTACCATCATTGGCGTGCCACGGAAGATTTCAACGTAGACGGACAAGAGCCACTTGCAGAAGGCTAACAGACCCTTCTTGAACTTGTTCTTTGGTTCTGGAATAGTCCGGACAATGCCGACCAGCAAACCGATGAAGAAACCGGCGATGGTGCCGACCAGGGAGATCAAGAGAGTCATCCCGATCCCTTCCAGGATCATCTGCCCGTAGTTCTTCAGCATGGAAACCAGCCAGTTTTCCTTCTTGGTGCTGGTCTGCGGCTGCTGCTGCACGGCTTCCTTCATTAGCTTGTTTCTTTCTGAAGTGGAAATGCCGGCCAAAACCTTGTTAACCTGGCTGAGCAGCTGGTCGTTGCCTTTCTTGACCCCGATGGAAACTTCCGCGTCAGAAGAGGAGACCTTGAAGCCCTTCATCTTAGACAGGTTGACCCCGGTAATGTTGGAGTCCATCATCTGGAAGGAAGTCAGTTCCGTGTCTTCAGCCACGTAGCCGTCGATCGTGCCGGCTTCCAGGGATTCCCGCATGGCGGCAAAGTCCTTGGAGGCTGGTTCCCGCTTGGCCCCTGGCAGCTGCTTGATCAGGTCGTAGTGCAGGGTCCCTTGCTGGGCAGTCAGCTTGGCCCCCTTGAAGTTAGTTAGGTACTTGGCCTTGGCGTACTTGCTCTGCTTGTTGACGATAACCACGAAGTTGGTGGTCCGGTATGGGCTGGTAAAGTTGATGGCCTTCCGTCTTTCCGCCGTCGGGCTCATCCCGGCAATGATCAAGTCGATCTTGCCACTGGTCAGGGCTGGCAAAAGCCCGTCCCATTGGGTCTTTTCCACGATAACCTTCTTGCCCAGCTTCTTAGCGATGATCTTGGCGATCTTGACGTCGTAACCATTGGCGTAAGAGCTGGTCCCGTCGATCTTGACCGCGCCATTGGCGGACGTGGTCTGGGTCCAGTTGTATGGAGCGTAGTTGGCTTCCATACCAATCTTCAAGGTGCCGCTGGCTTGCGCCGGCTGGCTCCAACTGACAGCTAAGACAAGCGTCATGACCGCCGCCATTAAGGCGCTAATCCAGCTGCTGTGCTTCTTCATCTGAATAAACCTCCGATATGTTTTTAGTAGTTATGAAATACAATAAAAAGCGGCAAAAAAGCCCCATTGCGGTATACAATGAGGCTTGCTTTGATTCTGTAAAATTCAGTATGAATACCAAAAATTATAGCGCTCCCTAGAAAACTAGGACAGTCTGCAGAATCTTCTCCTGCAGCCCAACCAACAGTGCGCACGACCCCACTGCTGATTTCGGCGATATCCCTTAATAACAAGGCTCAACACTGTCAGTGAGCTCCCCTTGTGTTTGTGAACGATCGCGACCTCTATTGTATTGGATAATTTTTAACTACATTTAGGCTAAATTACTTTTAAGAAAAAGTCAAGAAAAAATTAGTTTTCTGAATTTTTGTGATTGCCCTTTTCTTATTTACAGCCAGCCGTGATCATCCACCCAGTCCCGTTTCTTCATGCCAGAGACGTAGGGGTTGCCGGCCACATAATAGCGCAGAGGCGCCTGGGCCCAGGCCGGGTCAGCCTGGACGATCCCGATTCTGGGCGAAGCAATGATTTCTTTAGCCGGCTTTTTCTCAGTCAAGTCAATAACGAAAGGGGAGTCCGCCAAAGGGGCCAGGTCCCAGTTTCTTGACTTGATCCCCATGGCCTGCATTAATTTGGCCGGTCCATTGGTCAAAAGGACCCCGTCTTTGCCGCCCCGGTTTTTAAGCATTTGGTCTAGGCCCCAGACCGGCTCAATGGCCCGAATTAAGACCCCTTGGGGGTTGCCTTCTTCCTGGCAGGCGATGTCAAAAAAGACGTACTGCCGCTGGGAGTAGATGTAGATGGTCCCGCCGGCCCGCCACAGGCCCTCGTTAGCCTGGCTTCTTCTGCCCCCGTAGGAGTGGGCGGCCCGGTCGTATATGCCCAGGTAGGCTTCGGCCTCAACGATATAGCCGCCAATTTTTTTCCCGCCGGCTTGATAATAAAAGGGGCGGCCGATCAAATCCCGGCATATCTCGCTGGTGGGCCGGCCGGTGAAAAAATTCCTGTAGTCCATTGCTTAATTAATCTTTCTAACTAAAATAGGGAATGTAGTAAAAGCTGTAATAAAAACTGTTTTTAAGAGAAAGCGTGCGCCTATGTCAACGATCAAAACTGTCCGTATCTACGCCAAAGAGCAGCCCGCTGGCTATCGGATCTTAGTCGACCGGCTCTGGCCCCGGGGAATCAAAAAAGAAGCCGCCAATTTAGACGAGTGGGAGAAAGATCTGGCTCCCAGCCGGGACTTGCGGACTTGGTTTAAGCATGACCCGGCCCGGTACACGGACTTCCGCCAAGATTACCTGGAAGAATTGGCAGACAATCCGGAATGGCCGCCTTTCGTGGAGCATTTGCAAGAGCTTTTGCAAAAAGGGGACGTCCTCTTTTTGTACGGGGCTAAAGATGAAGAACACAACCAGGCCGTAGTTTTAAAGGAGGCAGCTGAGGAAGCTCTGGCTAAACTTTCTTAAAGACCTCCAAGGCGTCACCGGTCAGCTGCTTGATCCCTTGTGCCGGGATCTCAGTCAAGTTGACGGCCCAGATTTTGGCGTCTTTTGCCGCGTAGCCTAAGAGACCGGCGAAGGGGTAGACAACGAAGCTGGTGCCGACGATCACGACCAGGTCGCTTTGCCGCATTTCCAGGATGGACTGGTTGACATTGGCCGGGTTGATGCCTTCCCCGTAAAGGACGATGCCGGGCCGGATGATCCCGCCGCACTCGTGCTTGTAGCCCTTGGCGTAGTCCTCATAGCTGACTTTTTGCTTGCACTTGGAGCAGTAGATGTCGTAGAGGTTGCCGTGAAATTCGGTCACGTGCTGGTTGCCGGCCTGCCGGTCCAGGGTGTCGATGTTCTGGGTGATGAGGGCCCCTTTTTCATTGCAGATGGCCGCGATCTTTTCGTGGATCAGATTTGGCTTGGCGTCCGGGAAGTACATGTTTTGCATGACGAAGTCATAAAAAAGCTGAGGCCGGTCATAAAGGGTCTCCTCGCTCAAGATGACTTCCGGGGGCTCACTGACCCCGTTGTAGATGCCGGAGTGGGTTGACACGCCTGCCCCGGTCAAAAAGGCAGGGTGCTTGGCCTTTTTTAAGTCTGCTTTAAATTCCGCAAGTTTTGCTTGGTCCATTTTTTGCCTCTTTCTTAAAAAACGGCTGATACCTTTTGATTTCATTATAATCGCTTGGTCTGCTATAATTAAGCTACTAGTTGCAGAAGATATTATATTTGAGGTAATCCATGGACACGTTATTTTACTTGGTCGCCGACACCCTGCTGGCGGCCTATGCCGGCTACAGCTGGTACAGCCAGGCCACGGTGATCCTGCGGGCCCGCTGGCGGATGACGGCGGTGGTCATGCCGATCCTATTGGTCTGGCTGGGGGCCAGCTGGGGCTACCTGGATCTGGGAACTCCCGGCTTCATCGTCTTCCTGGCCCTCTTCATTTTGACGGGGATCCTGGAAGCCACGTCGGGCTTTGCTGACAAGCGGATAGTTTTGAGCGGCTACTTCCGCCGGACTTTGAAATACAGCGAAATCAGCCAGGTGATCCTGACCGCGGCGCCGCCGGAAGTGGGCGACCTGTCGATCGCGGCCCTGGAAACCAGCCGCCACCAGATCTACTACCTCCGCTTCAACAAGCAGGCCAGCGATGTGGCCTCTTTCTTGACGCAGCGCCTGGAACGCGGGGTAAATATTGACGTAAGAAAAATGGGTTAGTCGAGTGACTAATCCATTTTTATCTGCTCTAAATTTCTGTTTTCTTGTTTTTTACAAAATCGGGGACAGGAGGCGGGAGAAGTTCTGCAGGAACCGCAGCCAGCGTGACTGCTTCTTGATCATCTCCGGCGTGAGGAGGGTCGACTGCTCCATGTCCTTTTCAAACTGGTCGGACATCTCCTTGTTAAAGGCCCGGTCGTAGACGAAGACATTATCTTCAAAGTTCAAGTCATAAGACCGGTAGTCCTGGTTGACGCTGCCGACAGTCGCGTACTTGTCGTCGACGATAATGGTCTTGGCGTGCATGAAGCCGTTGTTGTAGGTGTAGACCTTGACCCCGATCTTGACCAGCTGGTTGGCGTACCACTGGGTTGCCCGGTAGATGAAGGGGTGGTCCGGCATGCAGGGGATCATGATCCGCAGGTCAACCTCCGAGCTGGCCAGGATCTGCCAGGCGGCAATCATGGCCTCATCTGGAATCAAGTAAGGAGTCTGGATCCAGACCCGCTTTCTGGCTAGCATCATCAAGCGGACCAGGCCGTTTCGCATGTAAGGCTCGTCGTTGTCGGGGCCGTCAGAAACAACCTGTACGGCCATGTCGCCCTTGGAGATGTCGTTTTCATCCAGGTCAGGAAATAGCTTTTCGTCAAAGCTGATCAGTTCTTCTTCCTTGACGGCGGAAGCGTTCCAGTCCATCACGAATCTTTCCTGCAAAAGCAGGGAGGCTGACCCGACCAGGCGGAGGTGGGTGTCCCGCCAATAGCCGAATTTTTTCTTCCTGCCCAGGTACTGGTCGCCGACATTGAAACCTCCGGTCCAGGAGATAACCCCGTCGATGACCACGATCTTCCGGTGGAGGTGGTAGTTGATCCGGTTCCGGGAAATTATGTTTCTTGAGGTGATGAAGGGCAAAACGTCGCCGCCGGCTTCAGTCAGCTGGTTGAACCAGCTCTTGGAGGCTCCGAATGACCCCCAGGCATCGTAGAGGACCCGGACCTGGACCCCCTCCTTGGCTTTTTGGATCAAAAGCTTGAGGAATTCGTTGCCGATGGCGTCGTTATAGATAGTGTAGTAT
Source organism: Lactobacillus delbrueckii subsp. delbrueckii DSM 20074 = JCM 1012 (assembly GCF_001433875.1). Lineage (GTDB taxonomy): Bacteria > Bacillota > Bacilli > Lactobacillales > Lactobacillaceae > Lactobacillus > Lactobacillus delbrueckii. Next base: position 53,419 of record NZ_AZCR01000004.1, on the reverse strand, counting down.
TCGACGTTGATGCTGGACTTGGCCTGGCGGATATCGGCGAAAAGGTCCCGGAACTTGTCATGCCCGTCGGTGTAAAGCTTAAGCTTGTTGTTTTTGGTAATGGGCGACTCCTGTTCCTTGTCCAGGTACTTGATCAAGATGTGGGCGCTGGGGGAGGTGTCGTTTTGGTCAATTTTCGCCGGGGCCTCGGTGATCATTTTTTTCACGTTGGAGAGGCCGATGTGCTTTTGCTGGTTGATGGCAAAAAGGTTTTCCTGGGAAATCCCCCGGCCGACGAAGACGTAGATGATGAAGCCGACTACGGGCAGGATGATCAAGACGATCAGCCAGGCCCAGGAAGCGGCCACGGACCGCTTTCTGTGGAAGACGGTCCAGAGGGCCAGGATGGCGTTGGCGAAGAAGATGATGTGCCAAATATCGATCCAAGAGATTGCAGTCACTTTAAAGTCCTTTCTTGATTTTATCTAAGCCTAAAAAACGGTTCAGGATGCCGATGACGAAGGGCTCGTCATGCATCTGCGAGTGCTCGGCGTTGTCGCCGCGGACCTCGACTTCCTGGTAGTAGACCGCGTCCGGGGCCAGGATATAGCGGATGCTTTTGGCGGAAACCACGGAGATAAAGCGGTCGGAATTGGTCGTGTCCAGGACGTTGCCGTAGATGTTCAAAACCCGGATGCTGGGGCTGAAGTCCCGCCGGTGGCGGAGCATGTAGGAATAGTGCGGGGTCATCATGCTAGGCCGGCCACTTTCCGTCAGGCGGTTGACATTGGGGATGTCGCCCAGGTACATGACTCCGTTGAAGGGGCCGGCGATCAAAGCGCAGCTGGCCAGGTGGGGGAAGTTTTTCCGCTTGGCATAGCGCATTTCTGTAGCGACCACGCAGGGCGAGCCCAGGGAGTGGGCCACGGCGCTGTAGCGCGTAAAGACGTATTTTTTGCTCAGAAAAGGCAGGATGAAGCTGAGATAGTAGTTGATGGCCTGGTAGCCGGCAATCCGGTCCTTGAAGGCCAGCTGGATGATGGGCTGCTTGTCGCCGGTATAGCATCCGGTCAGCTTGATCCGGCCGGTTAAGTCAGCCTCGACTTTCAAAAAGCGGTCGTCCCCTTTTTGCTTGAGGGCGTCTTCAACCATCACCCTGGTGGTGTAGTCCCCGCCGCGGAAGCCATGGACGTAGATGATCGGAACCTGGTCAGAGCCGCTGGCCTGGTTTTCAGCCAGGTCGCTGACCCGCTTGCCGCGCAGCTTCAGAAAGATCCGGAAAGGCGGAAAGGTTGCCAGAATGCCCAAGAAGAACATCATGGCCAGGGAGTGGTCCCGGGGATCGAGATTTTTGCCGCGCTTTTTTTCAGTTTCTTCAGCATACTTTTTAGAATTAAAAAAGAGCACAGTCGCCCCTCCTTTCTCTGATACAATTGCTTTGTAAACATCATACCATTTTAGCAGAAAAGAGGGAGTAGATGAAAGTTTATGTTGTTAAAAAAGGCTACCGGCCAGGAATCTACCACAGCTGGCCTGAGGCCGAAAAGCAGGTCAAGGGATTTCCCGGGGCAGAATACAAGTCCTTCAGCAATATAATGGAGGCCCTGGACTATCAGCAGATGGACCTGGAAGATGCCCTCAAGGCCTTGCAGGGGGCAGAGGACAATCTGCAGGCCGCGATCGCCAAGGTCAGACAGGGCGGAAGCAAGAAAAAGCAGGCTGAAAATAAAAAAGAATTTGCGGCAAGTTCGAAGTATGCCGCCCACATTTTTACCGACGGGGGCTGCCGGAACAATGGGACCCACAAGGGCGGGCACGTGCAGGCAGACGACAAAGCAGCCTGGGCTTATTTGATCGAATACGGCGGCCAGAAGCTGTCCGCCAGCGGCGGCCGTTTTGGGGCCACCAACAACGAAATGGAAATGACCGCTTTTTTGGAAAGCCTGAAGAAGCTGGAAGAACTGGGCTTAAATGACCAGCCCCTCTTGTTCTCTTTGGACTCCCAATATGTCATCAAGGCCGTCAGCGACAATGACCAGGGTCCGGCCTGGATCAAGGGCTGGCAGAGACGGGGCTGGAAGAAGGCGGACGGGTCACCCGTTGCCAACCGCGAGCTCTGGCAGGAGATTGCCAAGGAAATAGCCAAGTTTGCCCAGCCGGAATTTGAATGGGTCAAGGGGCACGCCAACAGTGCTGGCAACAACTTTGTCGACGGCCTGCTCAACAAGTATATGGACCAGATGTAAGGCAGAGACATA
>NZ_AZCR01000004.1:0-51139 GCF_001433875.1 Lactobacillus delbrueckii subsp. delbrueckii DSM 20074 = JCM 1012 | reverse complement strand
AAAGTATTATCTTAAACTTCGAAAAAGGCCGTAATAGTAGACTTCTTAGACATTGAGTTGTAAAATCCTGGGAAATTAACAATAAAAAGCCCGCGCTTGGCGCGGGCTTTTTGCATGAATATTTGATTTTTCAGATATCGTCCAGCTTCAATTGCTTCATTACTTGCTAAAACTGGAGAAGAGGCTAGTAAAGAAGTTGACGATGGCGTCCCAGAGCTTCTGCAGGGCGTTGCGGTTTTCGCTGGTGTTCAGCTTGGCAAAGATCCCCTTGGCGCTCTTCTGGATGGCGCTCATGGCCTGGCTGGCCTGCTGCTTGAAAGAAGAGGAGTTGAGGGCGCCGGAGTCCCGGATCTCAACCAGGATGTTGACGATCTGCTGCTTCTGTTCGTTGGTGATCACGTTGGTCAGATTGTTGTTTTCGATCTGGTTGTTGACGATCGTGATGATCTGGTTCTTGGTGATGTTTGAGCCTTTTTGGGCCATTTCCTTCTTGGCCCCGGCTACGGCATTATTGAGCTGGGCGTCAGAGTAGCCCTCCTTGCCCTTGTTTTCCTTGGTGATCCCGCTTAAGGTGTTCAATTCGTCCTGGGCCGCGGTGATCTGCTTCTGGTTCAGCTTCTCCCCGCTCTTGGCGTAGGCCTTGTAGATCCCGGCCAGAGCGCCGGAACCATCGATCGGGATAGCGGAAGTGACGTAGATGTTGGCGTCAGTGATCCCGGCCGTTACCGCCGCGTTTCGGTACTGGTTGGCGGTGATGGTAGTGATGTTGTTTTGCCCGTTGTAGTTGAGGATGCGGACGTTGATCCCGCTGCCGGAGCTGGTTTTTTCAATGGCAGCACTGGACCAGACCCCGGAAGAAGAGGTAAAGGAGCTGCCGGACGGGTTCAGGTAGGTAACCAGGTCGCTGCCCGTTACTGTCAAGGTGTTGTAGCTGCTGGAGTCGCTGAGGGCCCTCTTTAAAACGTCCAGGGTGCCTTGCTTCTGGCTGGCAGTTAATGAGGTCCCCAGGGTAATAACCGGGGTGGTGTCTTCGGCGGCAGAGACCCCGCCAGCCGTCAAGCCCAGGCCCAGGAAGAGGGCGCAGGCCGTAATGATTTTCTTGATTTTCGTGTTCATTTTGATAAGTCTCCTTGCTTTCTGTTTTCATGCTCCGCCTATAATTATACTAGAGTTTGTTTTGGGGGTATCTCCCTTAGCAAAAATTTAAGCAGGCCCCGGCTGGCGGCAGATTACTGGCGAAGATGATATAATGAAAAGGATAGATTTGGAGAGGGGGGATGCGGCTTTGCGAGCGAATACCGACTTGAAGCTGACGGTCATCATGACTGTTTACAACCAAGAGAAATATCTGGCCAGAGCCTTGGACTATTTGCTTGAGCAGAAGAACCAGCAGTTCAAGCTGCTGGTCATTGACGACGGCTCGACTGACTCAACCGCGGAAATCGCGGCCAGCTACCAGGACCGCTTCCAAGCCTTCGACCTGGTCAGTAAGGCCAATGAAGGGGTGGCCGCTGCCCGGAACTTAGGCCTGGAGATGGTTGACACGCCGTATTTTATTTTTCACGATGGAGACGACTGGGTTGAGCCAGACTACACGGACTACTTTATCAAGGCTTTTGACCGCCACCCGGACGATGACATGGTAACCTGCGGCTATTATGTCGACCAGGCAGGGAAGCCGTCCGTGCCGATTACTAAACCGGTTGAGGGGGAATTGACCCGGTTTGAGGCCGTGTTAAAGGTCTTGGGCAGTGCCCATTCGCCGGTTAAGGGCTATACTTGGAACAAGTGCTACAAGACCCAGCTGGTCCGCTGCTTGCACCTGCGTTTTAACGAGGACCTGGACTTGATGGAAGACCAGGTTTTCAATATTGACTATCTGATGCAGACGGAAGGCTGCTACTACAGCTCCGTGCCGCTCTACCACTACTGGCAAAGAACCGACAGCGCGGTGCACACGGTCAGCTGGGACCACTTCTGGAGCATCGTGGGGGCCAATATTTCGATTTACAAGAGCATTTTTTCTCACTTGCGGCAGAAAGCTCTCAGCAAGCGGCCGCAAACCCAGGAATACCAAGGCAGTTATGTAAGGGAAAGGATCAAAGATGATCATCAAAGTTAATGGAGTCGATCTTTACTACCAAAAGCTCGGTCAGGGCCAGCCCCTCATCCTGCTGCACGGCCACCACTTGGACGGCGGAATGTACAGCAAGGTGATCGCGCCTTTGTCACTGTATTACACGGTCTATACCCTGGACATGCGGGGGCACGGCTTAAGCGGCGGCGACGGGGCTGAGCACTACCAGACTGAAGTGGAAGACCTAGCTGTCTTCATCAAGGAGCTGGGCCTGGAGCAGCCTTACGTCTTTGGCTATGACTCCGGCGGTCTGGTGACCCTGATGCTGGCCAGCCAGCAGCCCGATATCCTGGGCAAGGCGGTCGTGGCCGGGGTCTTCATCGACGGCCGGGGGATCCACAAGTACCACTACTTGACTGAAGGGGTCCGGCGCTTTCTCCGCTTTGACCGCGACAGCCGGTTGGAACTTACCGAATCCTACATGGAGCCGGAAAGCCTGGAGCAGATCCAGATTCCCGTTCTCTGCGTGGTCGGGGAAAATGACTGGGTCAAAGTCGAACATGTCCGCTGGTACAGCAGTTTGATTCCAAATGGCCGCCTGGCCTTGATGCCGCGGCAGACCCACGATTCCTACGTGGTAAACAGCTTGAAGATTTTAGACTTGATCAAAGATTTTTGCAAGGAATAATGAGAAAAGGGCCGATCAAAGCCGAACCTTTGCTATAATGTTACTGTAGATGCAATAGATTCTGTTAATGAGAGTGTTTCTAAGGGGTTCATGATGACATCAATTACAAAAGAAGAAATTCATAAGTTGCTCAACCCGATGAAGGTGATCGGGCTCGGCGGCAATCCGCAATTGAACGAAAAGGTAGCCAGCACGCTGGGCGTTCCTTTGATCGAAACGACGGTTCACCACTTCAGCGACGGTGAAATCCAGGTCAACATCGCAGAAAGCGTCCGAGGCTGTGACGTCTTCGTCATCCAGTCAATTCAAGATCCGGTCAATGAAAACTTCATGGAACTGGAAATTGTCCTGGATGCCCTCCACCGGGCTTCAGCCCACACGGTCAACTGCGTGATCCCGTACCTGGCCTACTCTCGTTCCGACACCAAGACCCGGTCCCGGGAACCAATCACGGCCAAGCTGATTGCCAACCTGCTCCAGCTGACTGGGATCGACCGGGTATTGACCATCGACTTGCACGCTTCCCAAATCCAGGGCTTCTACAACGTGCCGGTTGACCACCTGCACGCGATGCCGCTTTTGGCCCAATACTTCCTGGACAACGGGATCGCGGTTAAGGATGACGACGACGTGGTCGTTGTTTCACCAGACCACAGCGGGACCAAGTTGGCCCGGGTCTTCGGCCAGCACTTCAACGCACCGATCGCCATCGTTGACCAGCGCGGGGCCCGCTACGATGACAGCGTCCACGACATGATCGGTGACGTTAAGGGCAAGAAGTGCATTATCGTTGACGACTTGATCGACACTGGCACCCGCCTGGCTTCATCAACCCGGTCAGTCTTCGCTGCCGGCGCGACCAAGGTTTACGCGGCTGCTACTCACGCCTTGCTTTCACAAGACGCGATCAAGATCGTGAATGGCTTGCCGTTGGAACAAATTGTGGTTACGGATACCATCAAGCATGAAAAGTATCCTGACCGGATGGTCCGGATCTCAGTTGACCGCTTGTTGGCCAAGGGGATTGACCATATTTACAACGATCGTTCAATTCACGATATTTTTGATGAACAAAACCGCTTCACCAAAGACTAAGGCGCGATAAACCGGGAGACCGCTAGCGGTCTCCTGTTTTTATTTATTTTGTTTTTGGGAACGTGACTTAATAAAACAAGAAAAATAACAGATTTGGGTAAAAGCGAATGTTATTGCTGTAATTAGGCAAGGAAATCTTGCTATAATTTTATTAACTTTTATAGAGAGGATGAGATGATCGATGGCAAGAAGAAAGAACATGCAGAGACGGCGGGAGATCTTGGACAACACCTTCCGTTTGATCAGAGCCAATGGCTTTGACCATGTTTCCTTGCAGATGATCGCGGAGAACTCAGGAATTTCCAAGTCTCTGCTACAGTCTTACTACCCCCACAAGGCAAGACTGATGACTGACATTGTCAGAAACCTGTTCAATACTATGTGGGACCAGGTAGAAATAAACTATCACGCGCCAAAGAAGAACCCCTTCACCCGGGTGGACGCTTTAATCTACACGATCGCGACTTTGGGGATGACGGACAAGGGCCTGGACCGGGTAATTACGGAGGCCTTTACTGACCAGACTTCTTTGGACAACTGGAGCCGGATGCTGGACGAATGGATGAAGTCCCACAATGCTTTTTCCGAATACAGCAACTACCAGGAAATCCGGACCGGGATTGCCTTTATCATTACGGGGGTTGGGCGTTTGTATCGTGACCGGGAAAAGCACGGTCTTAACGCCGAACAAATGGCGGACTACTCAACCAGTTCCCTGATGTACGGCTTTTTGCACGCGGATCCTGCGGAAATCGACGCCGTATTGGAAGAAGGTCACGGGATCATTGACGACAGCAACATCGGTGAGGTCCATCACGCGATCGACACCATGTTTGACGAAGGCAAGGTAATTTACAGTTAGGAGCAAGCGCATGGCAGAAAGTTCCGGAACGCACAGACGAAGGAACAACTATGAAATCGTGGACAACGCGTTAGAATACAAGCGTCCCTTGGCCTTTATAGCTTTCTTATTGCTCAGCTTGCTGCTGGCCACGGGAACTTTCCTGAATCCTGCTTTTATGAAGGAGACCATCAAGACCGACAGCAACACGGTCGTGATCAGCCAGCAGGTCAACAGCCACTTCAACCGCCTGGCCACAATCGTCAACGGGTCCAGCGATGAAAAGAACTTGATCTCTGATGACCAGGCCAGGGAAGTTGCCGACTTGATCATCGACTACAAGTATGGCTGGCACTTTATCCATACCAGCAATCTGGACCTGGCTAAAGACATCAAGGACGTGATCTTGAAGAAGGAGCAGACGGATACCGACCAGGTGACCGCTATCCGCAAGAAGCTGAAGAAGCAGAGCGATTCTTCAGTCTACATCGTCAGCAATGCCTTTGACCTGGCCACGGTCATGTTAGAGGCCAACTTGATCACGATCATCCGGATCGTCAACCTGCTGGTGATCCTGCTCTGTCTGGTGGCCGTAGTCTCGATTTTGCGGGAGGCTTTTGCCAGTCACACCAAGCGGGCAGTGGTTCACGACATGACAGCCGGGCTGATGTGGACCGCTTTTTGGTTCATCCTGGTTTACGGGCTCTTGGCCATGGTGCCGATCTTTATGGACACTTCGGTGATTACCGTGGCGGACCTGGGCTACTGGCTGGAAATCGCCAGCGGGGTCTTCCTGGACTTCGTGATCGCCGGCGTTATTTTATACGTGGTCAGTGCCATTCCATGGCAGGCGACTTCAAGATAGCAAAAAGGCAAAGCCGTTGGGCTTTGCCTTTTTAGTTTGCTATTTAAGGATGGTGATCTGCTTGCCTTTGGCGGCGATGTAGCCATCCTTTTTTAATTTGGAGAACTCCCGGCTGAGAGTTTCAGGGGTGATGCCCAGCAGGCTGGCCAGGTCCTTCTTCTTCAAGGGAAGGGTGAAGGTGGCGGAGCCGGCTTCGTCAGCGTAGTCTTTCAAGCTGGCGTAGAGGCGGGGGGCAGCTTCCAGGCTGTTGCGGCGCATGGCGTTCTTTTGCGCGCTGACCAGGCGCTTGCCAAATTCATTTAAGAGGTGCAGGGAAAGCTCCGGGGACTTGAGCAGAAGGTCCTGGAAGTCGGAATAGTTGATGGAGCAGGCCGTGCTGTCTTCTAGGGCTTCGATGAAGAGGTCATCGTTTTCCGTGTCAAAGAGGTTTTCCGCCCCGTTGATGTCGCCTTCCTGTATCAAGCTGAGGACCTGCTCATGGCCGTCGGGGGTGAGGCTGTAGATCTTGGCCCGGCCTGAGTCCAGGTACATGACTGATAGGCGGCCGTCGCCCGGGGCGTGGATCAAGCTCCCTTTTTTAAAAAACTGCTGGTGGGTCGAAATGTGAACTAAGTCCTGGCGCAGTTCCAGGGGGAGGTTCTTAAAAAACGGCACGTGGCTGATACAATTTAACTCGTCGTGTTGGTGCATGGTTGTCTGTTTTGCTTTAACTCATACTTTTACTTGTTTACTTTTTCTTGCTAGATTTCTTATTAGACTTTTTGGCAGCTTTCTTACTAGATTTTTTTCTAGACTTCTTACTAGACTTTTTCGCGGACTTTTTACTAGACTTCTTGCTAGATTTCTTACTAGTCTTCTTACTAGTTTTCTTTGTCTTGCTGGTCTTCTTGACTGCCTTGGCATTGGTGATCTTCTTACTCTTGACGGTGGAGATGTTCTTGCCGACCTTGTAGAGGTACTTGGCCAGGCCCTTGTTTTGCAGGTCCTTCTGGCTGACCATGTTCTTGCTCTGGGTGCTGGAAGAGGAGACCTTGCTTGAATAAGTCTGGCTGCTGCTCTGCTTGAAGAGCTTGAAGCTGTAAGTGGCCAGGGTACCGGCTCTGACCGTGTACTTGTGGCCGGCTGTCAGCTGCAGCTTGCTTGGGTAGTAGGTGATCACGGTCTGGAAGTTGCCAAAGCCGTACTCGCTGTAGTTGGCCACTTGGCTGGCGGTGACCGTCTTGCCGGTGTCATCGTCAGTAACGGTGATCTTTGGGGTTGAGGTCACGACCTTGTTTGAAAAGTATAAAGACCAGGCGATGTTTTGTCCATTTAAAAGCTCCAGGGGGAAGACCCCGGCATTTGGATAGGCTACCATTTCCCGGCTGGCAGTTCTTGCGCTGTCGCCCACATTCAAGACCTGGTTGACTGAGTAGCGGTAGCCGTTGGTCCCGTAAGCTGCCCCGACTGAAATCTTGCTTAAGCGGGTGGAAAGCAGCCAGGCCCGGTGGCCGGTGTCAGAACCCGACAGATTATAGCGGTCGGTCAAGAGGTCGGTCACGACGTCCCCAGCCGTCTGCGGGCTGGCATTGAAGTTGAGGTTGGCCGAGTTGGAAACGTCCTGGGCCAAAAGCCAGTTCTTCTTGGAAATGTAGCGTGGCCGCTTCTCATTTGGCAGCCCGTGCTGGTTGACGAACGGGTTGGCATTAATGGCGGCCATGACGGCGGCCGTCGTCTGGGCATTCTTGTTGCCATGGCTTGTTGTCTTGACGGCAGTTAAGCCGAAGAGGTCACGGTAGTAGTTGATGTAGGCGACTTGCTCGTTGATGTAGCTAGACTTTAAGCTGCCCGCCTTGAACTTCTTCTTCAAGGAAGGCTTGCTGGCATAGATATTCTGCTGGGTGTAGACGGTCTTGCTCAAGGCCTGGTATTCTCTTTGAAAACGGAGCACCTCTGCCTGTTCCTGCGGCGTGAATTCTGCCGCCTGGACAGCCGTGGACCCTACTGCCAGAAGGATTGCCGGCAGTAAAAGCAGTGCTGGCTTATGACGCATCTTCATCAACCCCTTTCTAGTTTATATTATAGCTGATTTTTTGCTTTTTTCGCCATTAAGCGCTTTCACTAAAAAAACTTAAAATTTGCCTGGAAAGTGCGCCAAAAGCCCGAGTTTTCGGTATAATACAGATTGATAAAAGGAGACGAAACAATGACGAAAAAAACACAAGTTGGTTTGATTTTTGGTGGGAACTCCTCCGAATACGAAGTCTCAATCACTTCAGCCGGCAACATCTACAAGGCAATCGACAAGGACAAGTTTGACGTGCACCCGATCTGGATCACGAACTCTGGCTACGTGGCCAGTGAAGCTGATTCATACAAGGTTCTGGAAGAGCCGGGCTACATGGTGGAAAAAAATGACAAGACGGCCAACCTTTCCAACTTGATCGAGCTGGCTTCCCGGCCGGAACTGGACGTGCTCTTCCCAATCGTTCACGGCAACCTGGGTGAAGACGGGGTCCTGCAGGGCCTCTTCCGCTTGATCGACAAGCCTTTCGTCGGGGTTGACGTTTTAGCGGCAGCCGTAACCATGGACAAGGAATTCACCAAGATCCTGGCCCAAAGAGCCGGCGTGCCGGTAGCCAAGTGGGTATCTATCAAGCGCTACGAATATGAGGACGCCAAGAACCAAAAGCTCAGCTACGACTGGGTCAGCGGCCAGCTGGGCACCAGCAACCTCTTCGTCAAGCCGTCCAACCAGGGTTCTTCCGTCGGCATCACTCACGTAACTGACGACAGCAACTACGCTGAAGCTTTGGCCGAAGCCTTCAAGTACGATGACAAGGTTTTGGTTGAAGAAGGGATTGTAGGCACTGAAGTTGAAATCGCCGTTTTGGGGAACGACCACCCGGTAGTTTCCGGGGTCGGCCGGATCATCAACGCCGACAATACTTGGTACAGCTACGAAAACAAGTACAGCACAGAATCAACCACGACCCTGCAGATTCCAGCCCAGATTCCGGCAGAAACCGCGGAAAAGGTCCAGGAAAACGCCTTGAAGATCTACCAGATCACTGAGTGCAGCGGCATGGCCCGGATTGACTCCATGCTTAGAGAAAGCGACGGGGAAGTCATCTTCAACGAATTGAACGCCCTGCCAGGCTTTACCAACATCAGCATGTACCCGAAGCTGTTTGAAGAAGCCGGGATTTCTTACCCAGACTTGATCACCCGCTTGATCAGGCTGGCTGAAGAGCGCTACGCCCACAAGAAGACTCTCCTGCACAAGCACGACTAAGAAAAAAGTACTTTGAAAATTTAGTTTTTTTGCGAAAGAAAGTCAGAACATGAGTGAGAAAAGTGAGCAGATGAAGACTAGTGAAGCCGCCCAGGCCCTTGGGGTCAGCGAGAACACCCTGCGCAAGTATTCGCAGGCGGTGGAGAAGGCTGCTTCACCAGCTTACTTTCCCAGGGTCAAGAATACCCGCCGCTACCGGCCGGAAGACTTGACAGTTTTGAAGCAAATGCAGGACTTGGTCAAGGCAGGGCAGAAGGTCGACCAGGCGGCCCAGGAACTTTTTGCTGGTGAAAAGGAAGAAGCACCGGTCAAGACAGCCAGGGAAGACCAGCTGGAAGCTGCCCTGGCCGCCAAGGACCAGGAAATTGCTGAACTGAAAGAGCAGCTGGCCCAGCTGAAAGCGGCTAAGAAAGCGGAAAAGCCGGAAGATTCCCTTGAGCCAGCGGCTGATGTCCTGGACCTGCCGGATTTTGATGACGGCTTTTTAGAAGATGAGCCGGTCACTCCGGAGCAGAAAAGGGCCCAGGTCGTGGCTGACATGGCCAAGAGCGACCAGGAAGTTCACAAGGAATTGCTCAGACGGGCCCAGGAGAACGCGGCCAAGGGGGCGCCAACCTACCGGACCCTGGCTGACATGCAGCTGGCGCCCAAGAAGACTCCCTGGTGGAAGAAGATTTTCAAATAATCGCGTGATTTGCTAAATTATACTTAAGAATCAAAGGGGACCGCGAAAGCGGTCCTTTTTTGCTTAAAATAATAAGGGACTGACTGTCACTTAAAAATAAGCAAAAAATGGAAAGGCAAATACAAAGAGGATGGAAACGAAAAAGCAGCGCATCCTGGCCGCCCTGGTCCTGTTGGCCCTGGGTCTGGGCCTAGCCGCGCTGACCTATTTTAAGACGACCGGCTACAAGAACCCGGTGGCGGTGATCACGGACACGAAGATCAAGGACCGCCTGCTGAAAAAAGAAACTGATATTTACGGCAACAAGGATGAAGAACGCCGGCAGTACCTGCACGTTCAAGTCTTGACCGGCAAGTACAAAGGGCAGACCTTTGAAACGGTCAACACCTACTACCCTTCCCAGCTGGTCACCCAGAAGTACCGGGCAGGCGAGCGGGTCTTCGTGACAGTGACTGATGGCAGCCTGGCCCTAGTTTCACCAAAAAGAGACTGGATCCTGGTCATGACCTTGGTTATTACCCTGGCCTTGATGGTGGCGGTAGTCGGCCGGCGGAGTTGGCACTTGATCGTTTCCATGGCTATCAGCTGGATCCTGTTTTACTGCTTGATCTTGTGGGACGTGGCGGTCAACGGGGCCGGGATCATCTGGATGTTCTCCCTGGCTGACATCGTCTTCTCCTTCTTCAGCCTGGCTATCGTGCAGGGGGTAAACAAAAAGATGCTGGTCACCTGGCTGGCAACCTTGCTCGGGGTCTTTGTCTCTTTTGCCCTCTGCTATGCCGTTATCAAACTGACCGGGGAGACCTACCTCAACTATGAAATGGGCGACTATGCCACTCAGGACACGCGGGGGATCTTCATGGCCCAGGCCCTGCTGGGGGTACTTGGGGCAGTTATGGACGAGGCGACGGACATCGTTTCCAGCCTGTATGAACTGATCCAGCACAAGCCCGAGATCACCGTTAAGGATCTTTTGGCCAGCGGACGGACGATGGGGCAGGAGATCATGGGGCCTTTGATCAATGTTTTGGTCTTGATCTTCATTTCTGAAGCCCTGCCGGAAACAATCCTGTACTTCCGGGACAATAACACTATCGCGACGACTTTTAACTTCACCATGTCCTTAGGGGCGACGCAGAGCGCGGTTTCAGCAATCGGGATCGTTTTGACCATCGTTTTTGCCAGCCTCTGCAGCCTCCTCTTTTTAAAAAAGCCGCAGAAAGGGGGTAAGCAAGAATGAGCAGCCTTGGCGCTTTAATTATCGTTTTGGCTATCTTGATGACCATCATCGGCGGGGAAACCGGGATCCGCAGCTTCTTCAGCGTCTTGATCAACAGCCTCTTGCTGGTCCTGGTGGCCATGCTTATCTCCTGGGGCTTGAGCATTCCCATCATCACCGCGATTTTCGTGCCCCTCAAGCTGGCCACGATTATCTTCCTGGGCACCCATGACTATACCGTGGCTAAAAATTCCTTCTATGCCTCTTTGATCGTCTTATCCCTCGTCAGCGTCTTGATCTTAGGCATCCAATACCTGGCCCAAGCCGCCGGTTTGGGGCCGGAAGCCGGGGAAATCCTCCTGGGTCACTCCCAGATGCCGGGGATCAGCTACGGGCAGATCGCCGTCACCGTGGCCATTTTCTCCGCCCTTGGGGCGGTGGCGGAAGCCGCCGTGTCGATGAGTTCGGGGATTTTGGAACTGAAGAAGGCCAAGCCGGATATTACGGAAGAGCAGCTGATGAAGAGCGGGGCAGCCATCGGCTACGACGTTTTGGGCACAGCTATGAACACCATCATTTACGGGATGTTTGGCAGCTTTTTGTCCCTCTTTTTATGGTATTACCGGCTCCACTATTCCTTTGGTGAGGTAATTAATGATAAACTTTTTGTAAACGAAGCACTGATCATCATGTATTCTCTGCTCGGTGTGCTGCTGACGGTTCCTTTGGCGACCTTTTTGCTGGCCAAGGGGATGAGCCGGCAAAGTGAGGCAAAAAATGGAAACGAAAAAACTAGAGATCAAGAACTTTAACGGCCGGACCTACCAGCTGCAGACCTACACGGTTAAAAGCGGCCACGCTCCCTTAAACAAGCTTCGCCCCCTGGCCATCGTCGTGCCGGGCGGCTCCTTCACCCACCTCTCCGTCAAGGAAGGTGAGCCGGTGGCCCTGGCCTATGTCAGCCGGGGCTTCAACGCCTGCGTGGTCAGCTACAATCTTTTGCAAGATGAAGGGATGATCTATCCTGATGCCGGCCTGGACGTTCTCAGCACGGTCAACTACTACCGCGAACGCGCTGCTGAATACCAGATTGACCCAAACAAGATCATGACTATTGGCTTTTCCGCCGGCGGCCATATTGTCAGCGCGGCCAACTACCTGGCTGATGAAGCTGAATACCAGGAAAGCTATGGCTATGAGGGGGACCAGGTCCGGCCAAATGCCACGATTCTGGGTTACCCTTTGACTGACGTCCACAAGGTGGCCTTTGAAATCGGCGGCCGGGCTGACGGGGCCCTGCCGCCTGACCCCAAGCTGGTCGACACGGCCCTGGGGGTAAGTCCGAAGACGCCGCCAACCTTCATCTTCCAGTCCTGGAACGACCCGATCTGCCTGCCGACCAATGCCCTGGCCTATGAGGAAGCCTTGTTCCAAAACAAGGTCAAGTGCGAGGCCCACATGTTTGACATCGGCTACCACGGCTACTCTTTGGCCACTCCGGAACTGTCCACGGAAGACATCTTCTGGCAGGGCAACCCGCACACGGCCCGCTGGTTCAATTTGAGCCTGGAGTGGCTGGACCATCTTTTCTCCGGGATCAACTACGATGAAAACAAGGACAAGCTGACCCAGCTTTACCAATAGACGAAAAATGGATTTATTATTTACGAGAGCTGCCCGGGCAGCTCTTTTTTGATTTGGTTAGCGGTAACTGCTTGCATCCGCGCTTGTTTTTCCTATACTAAACTTGTAGAAAAAATGACAGCGCTTCAGCTGAATTTAGATGAGAGTTTGAGGAAATAAAATGACAGCAGAAAAGCAAAAGCAAGAACCATGGTGGAAGCAGGCCGTGATCTACCAGATCTATCCCAAGTCCTTCCAGGACACAAACGGCGACGGGGTCGGCGACCTGCGGGGGATCATCAAGCGGCTGGATTACCTGCAAGACCTGGGCATCGATGCCATCTGGCTCTGCCCGGTCTACAAGTCACCAGGCGTGGACAACGGCTATGACATAGCCGACTACGAAGCCATCGACTCCCAGTACGGGACCATGGCGGACATGGACGAATTAATCAGTGAGGCCAAGAAGCGGGGAATCCGGATCGTGATGGACCTGGTGGTCAACCACACCTCTGACCAGCACCCTTGGTTTATCGAAGCCCGGAAAAATCCTTCCTCTCCGGAACACGACTACTATGTCTGGGCGGACAAGGCCAATGAGCTCAAGTCGGCTTTTTCCGGCAGCGCCTGGGAATATGACGACCAGGTTGGCCAGTACTACCTCCACCTTTTTGCCAAGGAGCAGCCGGACCTCAACTGGAAGAACCCGGCCCTAAGGCAGAAGGTCTACGACCTGATGAACTTCTGGATTGACAAGGGGATCGGGGGCTTCCGGATGGACATGATCGAGCTGATCGGCAAGGTCCCGGAAGAAGAGATTACCGCTAACGGCCCTAAGCTGCACGACTACCTGCAGGAGATGCACCGGGAGACTTTTGGCGACCGGGACTTTTTGACGGTCGGGGAAACCTGGGGGGCAACTTTAGACAACGCTCCTCTGTACAGCGACCCGGACAGAAAAGAACTGTCCATGGTCTTCCAGTTTGAATTCACGGAACTGGACAAGCAGGCCGGCAAGGAAAAGTGGGACATCAAGCCCCTTGACTACGGAGACTTGAAGAATGTCCTGGCCAAGTGGCAGAAGCTGGACTTTAACCACAGCTGGAACAGCCTCTTTTGGAACAACCACGACCTGCCCCGGATCGTGTCCCGCTTAGGCAATGACCAGCAGTACCGCGAGCGCAGCGCTAAGATGCTGGCCCTTCTCCTGCATGGCTTGCGGGGAACCCCGTACATCTACCAAGGTGAGGAAATCGGGATGACCAACTGCCCGGTTTCGGCTATCGACGAGGTAGAAGACATCGAAGCCCGGCGGATGTACCAGGAGCGGCTGGCAGAGGGCTGGAAGAAGGAGGACCTGATCAAGGCCATCAATGCCCGGGGCCGGGACAATGCCCGGACCCCAATGCAGTGGGATGCTTCAGCTTCCGCCGGCTTTACCAGCGGCCGGCCATGGCTGGCGGTTAACCCTAACTGCCAGGAAATAAACGTAAAAAATGCATTGAATGACCAGGATTCAATTTATTATTTCTATAAGAAGCTGATTGCCCTCCGCCACCAGGAACGGATTTTGACCGATGGGTCCTTTGAACTTTTGGACACGGCAGATGCCGTCATGGCCTACCACCGGGAAAACGCGGAAGACAAGTGGCTAGTTGTCTGCAACTTGACTGGCGAGGAGCAGGAAGTCTCCCTGCCGGATAAGGTCAAGGAAGTCCTTCTGGCTAACGGGCCTGTCCCGGAAGACCTGTCGGCTGCTGTCCTGCCAGCTTACACGGCCTTTCTCTGCCGGGTGAAAAAATAAATAGATTAGTTAATATGTAAAGAATAATCCTATTTTTTGAAAGCGGATTTTTTAACTTACAAAAAATATATTATTTTGTGTTAGAATCTAGCATAGGAAGTGAAGAAGGAAAAGTTTAAACTAGGAATCCTTGATGGGAGGAAATTTGCTTGAAGAGAACCGCTACTTTAGAAGATGTGGCTCGCAAGGCCCATGTGTCGAAGATGACCGTTTCCCGGGTGATCAACCACCCCGAACTGGTTGCTCCGGAACTGCAGGTCGTTGTTGAAGACGCCATGCACAAATTGAATTATCACCCCAACAACGCGGCCCGGGCCCTGGCCAAGAACCAGACCAGCGTGGTGAAGTTCGTGATTTTAGAAGACGTCGACGATACCGACCCTTACTTTACCAATGTCTTATTTGGCATGGCGACGGAGTTGAAGAAGCAGAACTATTCCCTCCAGCTGCTCTTGAAGGGGAGCCAGCTGGACCAGGGA
This sequence comes from Lactobacillus delbrueckii subsp. delbrueckii DSM 20074 = JCM 1012, assembly GCF_001433875.1. GTDB lineage: Bacteria > Bacillota > Bacilli > Lactobacillales > Lactobacillaceae > Lactobacillus > Lactobacillus delbrueckii. The sequence continues at coordinate 36,489 of NZ_AZCR01000004.1, read as the reverse complement.
GCAGCTGACGGCTATGTGATCACCGGAGCTAGGACTGATGATTACCCCCAATTGAACGAGCTTAAGCAGCCTTTCGTCCTGTTTGGCGAGAACCGGGGCGGCTACGACTTTGTCGACACCAACAACCTGCTGGGTGAGACCATGGCGACCAAGTATGCCTTGAAGGCGGGCTACCGGAATGTGGTCTTTATCGGCATCGATGTCCGTGAGGCTTTTGAATTTTCCAGAGAAGCTGGTTATGTCAACACCATGCAGCAAAATAAGAAGATTCCCAGCGTCTTCCGGGTGGAAAACAGCTTAGCCGCGGCCCGGGAATTTATCCAGGACCACTTGGGCGAATGTCCCAAGAACACCTGCTTTGTCTGTGCCAGCGACCGGATTGCCATGGGGGTCATCCAGGCCCTGGTGGAGGCGGAAGCCAAGATTCCGGAAGACTTTGGCGTGATCGGCTATGACGGGGTCCTTTTAGACCGGGTGTCATCGCCGACGATCACGACCGTCAAGCAAAACCTCTGGCTGGTCGGTGAGAAGCTGGCGGAACTCATTTTAAGAAAAATTGCCCAAAACGGCGCGCCGCAAGGGGAGGTCTTTATCGAACCGACCTTGAGCGAGGCCGAATCAACCAAATAGCAGCTGAAGCATCCTCAGGGATGCTTTTTTGCTTGGCTTTTGTTACCGATAACAGGCAGGTCAGTATTGTAAGCGCTAACCTTCATATGGTTAAATTTTTACTGGAGGAAAAAGAAACATGACTAAGCAGGATGCATGGCAAAAGAATGCCATTATTTACCAGATTTACCCGAAATCATTTCAAGACAGCAACGGCGACGGCATCGGCGACTTAAACGGTGTCCGCCAGCGGATCCCTTACTTAAAGCAGCTGGGCATCACCGCCGTTTGGCTGAATCCGATCTACCAGTCACCGAGCATTGACAACGGTTATGACGTCAGCGACTACTACAAGATTGACCCGGTCATGGGGACCATGGCAGACTTTGAAGCACTTGTCACCGATTTGCACCAGGCCGGGATCAAGCTGATCATGGACTTCGTCTTAAACCACACGTCTGACCAGCACCCTTGGTTCAAGGCCGCGGTCAGTGACCCGGCCAGCCCTTACCGGGACTACTACATTTTTGCCGGTAAAAACGGTGTCCGGCCGAACAATTGGGGCAGCTTCTTTGGCGGCAGCTGCTGGGCAGCAGACCCGGCCGGAACGGGCCAGTCTTATTTCCACCTTTTTGCCAAGGAAATGCCGGATTTGAACTGGAAGAATCCGGCTGTCCGCGAGGAAATGTTCAAGGCGGCTGAGTTCTGGCTCAAGAAGGGGGTCGATGGCCTGCGCCTGGATGCCTTCATCCACATCGCCAAGGCCGACCTGCGCCAGTCCTACCCAAGTGAGGACGATAAGCCGATTATCGCGGAAGACTTTTTCGCCAACCGGCCGGAAGTGCAGGAATGGCTGGCACCTTTCTGTGCCCGCCTGCGGGAAGAATTTCCGGACCTCCTGCTTTTGGGGGAAGCAGCCAGCGCCAGCATCAACCTGGCGGTCGACTACACCGATCCTAAGCGAAATTTGATGGACTCAGTCATTACCTTCCGCTACTTTACGGAAAAAGAAGATTCAGTTAACCCGGACTTCAGCGGCCAATACCAACCAAAAGAGTTTGACTGGCTGGCCTTTAAGCAAAACCAAACCGTCTGGCAGCAGACCTTGTCAGCCGCGCCGACCCTGTACTGGAGCAACCATGACATGGCCCGCCTGGCCACCCGGGTCGCCAAGACCCCGGTCCAGCAGCGGTCTTTGGCCATGGCCATGTACCTGGAGCGGGGGATCCCGGTGATTTACTACGGGGAAGAATTAGGCCTGCACAATCTGGAATTTGATAATGCAGACCAGTTTGCCGATGAGACGGTGGCTGACTTCGTTAAGGAAGCTGGCGAGGCCGGGGTAGACGAAAAGACGGCCTTGGAAATGGCCAGCCAGACCCACAAATTGCCGGCCCGGGGGCCAATGCCTTGGGACGACAGCCAGTATGGCGGCTTTAGCACTGCTGAGCCTTGGCTGACGGGCAGAAGCCGGGACAAGGTCAGCGTGGCCAGCGAAGACGCGGATCCAGCCAGCATGCTCAACTTCTACCGGCAGCTGTTGAAATTGAAGCAGACGCCTTTGTTTACCAAGGGCAGCTACTACCTGCTGGATACCAAAGCAGACCTCCTGGTCTACCAGCGGGATTTAGGGGATGACCGGGCTTTAGTGGTCGTTTCCCTCAGCGCCAAGAAGGAGCACTTGACCCTGCCAGAAGAACTGACTCCGGTCTTAACCGCCGGCAGCATCAACCTGCAGGGCAAGGAACTGACACTGATGCCTTTTGCCGGGGTAGTTTTGCAAAAGAAAAAATAAGCAATAAAACAAGCAACAAGTAATAACCAACGTGATGATTTTTTAGCGAGGAAACAGAAAAATGCAAACAGCAGCAGTTAGACACAGACCTGAAAGCGAAGATTGCTACCTGGTGACGACGGATACCATGAAGCTGCGCCTGCACACGGGCCGCGACGTCAAGGCAGTCTACGTTCACTATTGTGACGTCCACGAACCCTTGACCAACTTGAAAAAGCAGGCCATGGACCTGGCCGGCCACGGCCAAGTAAACGACTACTGGGAAACGACGGTGACCTTGCCTTTGCACCGGGCCCAGTACGTCTTTGAAATTCATGGTGAAGACGGCGAGGAATGGGTTTATGGTGACCGGGGCTTCAGAAAGAACGAAAAGGAAAGCTACGAGGACCCGAACAACTACTTCAAGCTCCCTTACTTCCACGCGGTCGACATGACCAAGAGCCCGGACTGGGTCAAGGAAACGGTTTGGTACCAGATCTTCCCGGAACGCTTTGCAAACGGGGACAAGAGCAATGACCCGGAGGGCGTTAAGGACTGGAATCCAAGCGACCACCCAGGCCGGGAAGACTACTACGGCGGTGACCTGCAAGGGGTGCTGGACCACTTGGACTACTTGCAGGACTTGGGAATTAATGGCCTGTACTTCTGCCCGATCTTCAAGGCCAGCTCCAACCACAAGTACGACACGATCGACTACCTGGAAATCGACCCGGACTTTGGGGACAAGCAACTTTTTGCCCGCTTGGTCAACGAAGCCCACGCCCGGGGGATGAAGGTCATGCTGGATGCGGTCTTCAACCACATGGGCGACTCCTCCATGCAGTGGCAGGATGTCGTGAAAAACGGCCCTAATTCCCGCTTTGCCAACTGGTTCCACATCAACCGCTTCCCGGTTGAACCGTATGACCCGGCCGATCCAAGCTACGAGACTTTTGCCTTTGAAAAGCACATGCCGAAATTGAATACCGCGAACCCGGAAGTCGTGGACTACCTTTTGACGATTGCGACCTACTGGGTCAAGGAATTCGATATCGATGCCTGGCGGCTTGACGTGGCAGACGAAGTCGACCACCAATTCTGGAAGAAGTTCAAGGCCGCTGTTACGGCCATTAAGCCGGACTTCTACGTCCTGGGCGAATCCTGGCACTCCAGCCAGTCCTGGCTGAACGGGGATGAATTCTCCGGTACCATGAACTACCCATTCACCGGCCAGATTGCTGACCACTTCCTTAAGGGGACGCAGGACGCCAAGACCATGACCGAATTATTGACTGACCAGCTCTTCTTATACAGAGAGCAGAGCAATTCAGCCATGCTGAACGTTTTGGACTCCCATGACACTGCCCGGATCAAGACGGTGGCCGGTGAAGATGAAGACAAGGCCCTTCAGGCTCTGGCCTTCACCTTCATGCAAACCGGTTCTCCGTGCATCTACTACGGGACGGAAATGGGCATGAGTGGGGACAACGACCCTGACTGCCGCAAGCCAATGGACTGGAGCCAGGCAGGCAGTCCGGTCTGGCAGGCAGTTCAAGCGATCATCGCCTTCCGCCGCCAGCACTGGGAAAGCCTGAGCAAGGGGCAGACCTGGCTGGAAGTTGAAGAAAACGGTTTGATCCATGTTAAGCGGACCGGCAAGGAAACGATCGAAGGCTGGTTCAACACGACCGGGCAAGCCGTCAGCTTAAGCGCGGAAGCCGCTTTGAGCCGGGGCTATGAAGCCGACCAGCTGGCAAGCAAGGGCTATGTTCTGAGTGTGAAATAGAAGCTGTTAACGGTAACATAAAAATAAATCTTGTTAGCGTTTGCATGTTAGCTGATAATGATTACAGAATGATTTGAGCGAGGAAGAATAGTGATGAAAAGAATTTTTGAAATTGATCCCTGGAAATTGACCAGTCATACCTTTTCAAAAGAAGACAAGCGTCTTCAAGAAAGCATGACTTCAATTGGCAACGAATACATGGGCCTGCGCGGCAACTTTGAAGAAGGTTACAGCGGCGACAGCCTGCAAGGCACCTACTACGCCGGCGTCTGGTTTCCGGACAAGACCCGGGTCGGCTGGTGGAAGAACGGTTACCCGGACTACTTCGGCAAGACTTTGAACGCCCCAAGCTTCATTGACATGCCAGTGACTATCAACGGCCACAAGCTGGACCTGGCAACTGATAAAATCAGTGACTTCAGCTTGTGCCTGGACATGCATCAAGGTTTGCTCACAAGAAGTTTTATTTATGAAGGCAAGGACTGCCGGGTTCAATTTACTTTCACCCGCTTCCTTAGTTCCGTCATCAAGGAAGCTGCCTTGATCAAGGTCAAGGCCACTGTCCTCAGTGGTGAGGCTGACCTGCAGATTGCCAGCCACTTGAACGGGAACGTGGTCAACGAAGACAGCAACTACGAAGAAAGCTTCTGGGATGCCTTAAATGAAGATGCTAACGGCCGCAGCATCCAGCTGCGGACCAAGCCAAACAACTTCGGCACTCCGCAATTCACGGTTCTCTTGAAGGAAGTTACCCGGGAAGACGGGGAAGTCATTTCCGGTGACGTGACGACCGCCAGCGGTGAAGTCAGTGAACTGTTCGCTAAGACTTTGACCAGCGGCCAAAGCTGGGAACTGGAAAAGGACGTCATCGTCATCACCAGCCGGGACGTGGCTGATGAAGAACAAGCCGCCAAGGCTGACGAATTGATGGCCAAATTGACCAGCAAGACTTTTGCCCAGAACCTGGCCGACCATGAAGCTGTCTGGGACAAGCGCTGGGCAAGCTGTGACGTGACGATTGACGGTGACCCGGCCGCTCAGCAGGGGATCCGCTTCAACATCCTCCAGCTCTTCATGACCTACTACGGCCGTGACCCGCGCCTTAACATCGGGCCGAAGGGCTTTACCGGTGAAAAGTACGGCGGTGCTACTTACTGGGATACTGAAGCCTTCATCGTGCCAATGTACCTGGCCGTAGCGCCTAAGGAAGTTACCAAGTCCCTCTTGGAATACCGGCACGAACAATTCAATTGCCGGGTGCCTTCCACAACGCCCGCCAGCAAGGCTTGAAGGGTGCCCTCTTCCCAATGGTTACCTTCAACGGGATTGAATGCCACAACGAGTGGGAAATCACTTTTGAAGAAATCCACCGGAACGCGGACATTCCATTCGCTATCTACCAATACACCCGCTACACGGGCGACGACTCCTACGTCAAGGATGAAGGCATGGATGTCCTGGTTTCAACCGCCCGCTTCTGGGCTGACCGGGTCCACTTCTCCAAGCGCAAGGGCCAGTACATGATCCACGGGGTAACCGGTCCTAACGAATACGAAAACAACGTTAACAACAACTGGTTTACCAACACCATGGCCAAGTGGCTTCTGGGCTACACTCTGGAACGCTGGCCACTGGCCACTGAAGCAGCCAAGAAGCGCCTGCAGGTAACTGACGAAGAACTGGCCAAGTGGCAAGACATCGTCGACCGGATGTACCTGCCGGAAGACAAGGAGCTGGGCATCTTCGTCCAACACGACACTTACTTGGATAAGGACCTCAGAAGCAAGGACACCATCCCGGCTGACCAATTGCCACTGAACCAGCACTGGTCCTGGGACAAGATCCTGCGGTCACCGTTCATCAAGCAAGCCGACGTTTTGCAAGGGATCTATTTCTTGAACGACCACTACACCAAGGAAGAAAAGGAAAGAAACTACGACTTCTACGAACCAATGACGGTTCACGAAAGTTCCTTGAGCCCGTCAATTCACGCCATCCTGGCTGCTGAACTGGGCAAGCAGGACAAGGCGGTTGAATTTTACGAACGGACTGCCCGCTTGGACCTGGACAACTACAACAACGACACGGTTGACGGCTTGCACATCACTTCCATGAGCGGGAGCTGGCTGGCCATCGTGCAAGGCTTTGCCGGCATGCGCTACAACGAAGACGGCATCAGCTTTGCTGCTAATTTCCCAGGATTTTACAACTCAATGTCTAAAAAGCCTACTATTACGGCCTTTTTCGAAGTTTAAGATAATATTTTTTGAGTTGTAACTTAAACTCAACGAAATCCTCTAAAAGGTTGATATATCAAGTAATAGAGTACTTTGAGTAGTAATTTATGGGAAATTAGCATTTGCCCCATTCCTGCCGAAGAAGTGGTCCAGCTACAGCTTTAAGATCAACTACCGCGGCCGCATCTTGGCCCTGGAGGTTGAAAAGGACAAGGAAGTCAAGCTGACCCTGCTCTCTGGTGAAGACTTGCCAGTCAAGGTTTGGGACCAAGAAGTAACTCTGAAAGAAGGACAAAGCCAATGCTTAAAGGATTAATTTTTGACCTGGACGGGGTCATCACTGACTCAGCAGTCTACCACCTCAAGGCTTGGCAAGACCTGGCCCGCGGTATCGGGATCGAACTGCCGGAAGAATTCGGTGACAAGCTGCGCGGCTTGTCCAGAATGGATTCCCTGGAAATCATCCTGGAATACGGGCACAAGGAAAATGACTACAGCCAGGAAGAAAAAGAAGCCCTGGCAGCCAAGAAGAACGCGGCTTACGTGAACGCGGTCAAGAACATGACCCGGGCCGACATCTTGCCAAAGATGGACGACCTGCTCAAGCAGGCGAAGGGCCAAGGGCTGAAGCTGGCTCTGGCCTCAGCTTCCAAGAACGCTCCTTTGATCTTGAAGCAGCTGGGACTTGCAGACATGTTTGATGCCCGGGTTGACCCGGCTACCCTCAAGCACGGCAAGCCAGATCCGGAAATCTACATCCGGGCCCAGGAACTGCTTGGTTTGGAGAAGAATGAAGTAATTTCTTTTGAAGACGCGCCAGCAGGCGTAGCGGCAATCAAGGCGGCCGGCCAGTTCGCGGTCGGGATTGGCGATCCGATCGTTTTGAAGGGGGCCGACTACATCGTTGGTTCAACCAGCGCCTTGGATTTGACCGAGATTGAGAAGGTTTTTGAAGCAGGGAATTGGGTAAGAAAAAATGGTGAAAATCAACTTAAATCACATCTACAAGAAGTATCCAAACGCGGATGACTACTCAGTTTCAGACTTTGACCTGCACATTGGCGACCATGAATTCATCGTCTTTGTCGGCCCGTCTGGCTGTGGTAAGTCAACGACCTTGCGGATGATTGCCGGTTTGGAAGACATCACTGAAGGGACTTTGGAAATCGGCGGCAAGGTCATGAACGACGTGGCTCCCCGCGACCGCCACATCGCCATGGTTTTCCAGAACTATGCCCTTTACCCGCATATGACGGTTTACGACAACATGGCATTCAGCTTGAAGCTGCGCCACTACGACAAGGCCGAAATCGACAAGCGGGTCAAGAACGCTGCTGAAGTCCTGGGCCTGGCCCACTTGCTGGAACGGCGGCCAGCCGACTTGTCCGGTGGTCAAAGACAACGGGTTGCCTTGGGGAGAGCGATCGTGCGTGACGCCCCGATCTTCCTGATGGACGAACCTCTGTCCAACCTTGACGCCAAGCTCCGTGTCTCCATGCGGGCGGAAATCGCCAAGTTGCACCAGAAATTGAAGACGACCACCATCTATGTTACCCACGACCAAACTGAAGCCATGACTCTGGCTGACCGGATTGTTGTCATGAACGCCGGCCGGATCCAGCAGATCGGGACGCCGAAGGAAGTCTACAACAAGCCAGCCAACCAATTCGTTGCCGGCTTCATCGGGTCACCGCAGATGAACTTCTTCAACGTGACCTACAAGGACGGTTACATCGACGACGGCCAGGGCATCAAGCTCGAGGTGCCGGAAGGCCGGGCCAAGGTTCTGGATGCCAAGGGCTACAACGGCAAGGCTATTGTGATGGGCCTGCGGCCGGAAGACATCCACATGGAAGAAGCCTTCCTGGAAACCTGGCCGGAAGCAGTCGTTTCCGCAAAGGTTGTCGTTTCCGAATTGCTGGGTGCAACCAGCCAGCTCTACATGAACGTTGACAAGACCGAATTCGTCGGCGTTGTCAACGCTCGTGACTTCCACAAGCCAGGTGACAGCGTCAAGGCAGGTTTCAACCTGAACAACGCCCACTTCTTTGACAAGGAAACGCAAGTAACGATTACCGATTAATTCCAGCAAATATCGGACGCTTAAGAAAAATTAATTCAGCTAATCACCTTGCAGCTAAAGGCTGCAAGGTGATGTAAAAAAACAATTGTTTGTTTAGGAGGAAAAAATGAGTTTCTTTAAAAAGGCTGCTTTGAGCAGCGCAGTAGTATTGGCTGCCTTGAGTTTGTCAGCATGCTCCAAGAGCAGCAGTAGTTCATCATCAACTGCCGACAAGAAGGCATCATTGACTTTGTGGGTAGACACTGAACAAGTACCCTACTACAAGGACATTGTTAAGGACTTCCACAAGAAGTATCCAAACATTACCGTTAAGGTTACCCAAAGTCCTAACGGTTCCGCTAACGTCAAGACTGACGTTGGTAAGGATGCTTCCAAAGCAGCCGACGTCTTTGAAGTTCCAAACGACCAATTAGGTCAAATGGCAAACGCTGGTTACATCAACCCGCTGTCACCAAGTGACACTGCCAACATCAAGAAGAACTATGTTAGCCAGGCTTCCAAGGGTGTTACCTGGAAGGGCAAGGTTTACGCTTACCCATACGCTCAACAAGCCGACACGATTTACTACAACAAGTCCAAGCTGTCAGCTAATGATGTTAAGGACTGGGACACTTTGACTTCCAAGGGTGTTCTGGCTACTGACTTCACCAACGCTTACACCATATGGCCAATCTTCTTCTCAGCTGGCACTACCCTGTACGGGGAAAACGGTGAAAACCTAAAGGGGTCAACTTTCAACAGCCAAAACGGTGTCAACGCTTTGACTTGGATTGCCAAGCAAAAGAGCAACAAGGGCGTAATGCAAACTTCAAACGCTTTAAACCAATTGAAGAAGGGCAATGCTGACGCCATCATGGACGGCCCATGGAACGCTGCCAACATCAAGAAGATCTTGGGCAAGAACTTCGCTGTTGCCAAGTACCCAACAGTAACTGTCGGCGGCAAGAAGAAGCAATTGGAAACCTTCCTGGGTATCGAAGGTTTCGCGGTTAACTCCCACACTTCAAACGCCAAGGCCGCTTCACAATTGGCTGCTTACATCACCAACAAGAAGTCACAATTGATCGCCCACGAAAAGGCTGGTCAAATCCCAGTTTTGAAGAGCGCTGTTAACTCAAGTGCCGTGCAAAACGACCCAGTTGCCAAGGCCGTTATCGAAATGGCGCAACCGGGCAACTCAGTTCTGCAACCAAAGCTGCCGCAAATGGCAACCTTCTGGGACGGTGCAGCTCCTCTGATCAGCGGTACTTACGACGGCAAGATCAAGCCCAGCCAATACAAGGCGCAACTTGCCAAGTTCTCAAAGAAGATTTCTCAAAAGTAATTTAATTAAGCAGCAACAACTTTAATTAAGCTTGAGAAGGAGAGTAATTAAAAATGTTTAAAAGAAAAGGACATGTTCCTCCGACAGCCAGCTACAAAGAAGTCTGGTCCAAGGGGGACGCGGCTGATAAGCTGTCCTTCTTCTTCATGGGCGTCAGCGCCCTGAAGAATAAGCAGTGGGCCAAGGGGTTCAGCCTGCTGATCAGTGAAATTGTTTTCCTGGTCTGGTTTATCTTTAGCGGGGTCAGTGCCCTCAGCATGCTGAGCAACCTTGGGGAAAACAAGACCAAGAAGGTTGTCTTTGACCAAGCGCAAGGCGTTTACGTGACCAAACAGCCAGATAACTCAGTCTTGATCCTCCTCTTCGGGATCATGGCCCTCTTCCTGGTCATCGGTTTCATCTGCCTCTATGTCACAAACTTGCGCTCAACCCGGGCCAACTACATCAAGAAGCGTGATGGCAAGCACATTGCCACCAACAAGGAAGAACTGGCCAGCCTGCTGGACTCCCGCCTGCACGCGACCTTAATGTTTATTCCTATGCTGGGGATTCTCCTCTTCACTGTTTTGCCAACTGTCTTCATGATTTCCATGGCCTTTACCAACTACGACCGCCAACACCCGATCGGCTTCTCCTGGACTGGTTTCCAGGCCTTCGGCAATGTTTTGAGCGGGGACCTGGCCGGGACTTTCTTCCCTGTCCTGGGCTGGACCCTGATCTGGGCAGTAGCTGCCACGGCAACCACCTTCTTAGGTGGGGTTCTCCTGGCCCTCTTGATTGAATCCAAGGGGATCAAGCACCGGAAAGTATGGCGGACGATCTTCATCGTGGTTTACGCCGTACCGCAATTCGTTTCCTTGCTACTGATCGCGCAATTCCTGGACGCGCAGGGGCCTTTGAACACCCTGTTGCAAAACTGGGGCTGGATCTCAGGGCCGCTTCACTTCATTGACAATGAAGCTGCCCCTTGGGTAGCCCGGCTGACGGTTATCATCGTCAACATGTGGATTGGTATTCCGGTTTCCATGCTGGTTTCCATGGCGATTATCCAAAACCTGCCACAAGACCAGATTGAAGCCGCGAGAATCGACGGGGCTAACGTCTTCCAGATTTTCCACAACATTACCTTCCCGCAGATCCTCTTTGTGATGGGTCCGTCCTTGATTCAGCAATTCATCGGCAATATCAACAACTTCAACGTTATATTCCTGTTGACTGGTGGTAAGCCAATGAACAACAACTACAACGGTGCCGGCTCAACCGACCTTCTGGTCAACTGGCTCTACAACCTGACCTTCGGTCAGCAGCAGCGCTACAACGCCTCAGCCGTTCTGGGCATCTTGATCTTCATCTTGAGTGCGACGATTTCCTTGATCGCTTACCGTCACACCACTGCGTTTAAGGAGGGATAAAATTGAAGTCTTACTCTAACCAGAGAAAAGTATCCCTTTTCTTCAGATATTTATTGCTGACGATTTTAGCAATTTTGTGGCTGATCCCCATCCTCTGGATCGTTTTGGCCAGCTTCTCATACAACGATACTGGCTTTATCTCAACTTTCTTCCCTGAAAAATGGACCTTCCAGAACTATATCGGGATCTTTACCAACTCCCAGTTCCCATACCTGCACTGGATTATCAACACTTTGCTCGTGGCCATCATTTCCGCCACTCTGTCAACCTTCATCCAAATCACGGTTGCTTACGTCCTGTCCCGCTTACGCTTCAGACTCCGCAAGCCATTCTTGCAAATTGCCCTGGTTTTGGGCATGTTCCCTGGTTTCATGTCCATGATCGCCCTTTACTACATCTTGAAGGGGCTGAACATGCTGAACCTGGGCGGCTTGATCCTGGTCTACGTCGGTGGTGCCGGCCTTGGCTTCTACGTTGCCAAGGGTTTCTTCGACACGATCCCGCGGTCACTGGATGAAGCAGCTGAACTGGATGGTGCAACCAGATGGCAGATCTTCACTAAGATCGGCCTGCCGCTCTCCAAGCCGATGATCGTCTACACAGCTTTAACGACTTTCATGGCACCATGGGTAGACTTCATCTTCTCCGGGATCATCCTCTCAACTTCAGGTGACCCAAAGACCTACACGATCGCGTATGGTCTGTACAACATGCTTTCTTCTTCAAAGGGGAACGCGACGGCCTACTTCGCCCAATTCGTGGCCGGCTGTGTCGTCATCGCTATCCCAATCACGATCCTCTTCATCATCATGCAGAAGTTCTACGTCAGTGGGATTACTGTAGGTGCTGACAAGGGTTAACGCACAAACCCGAACAACATTTTATTTAATCCTTGCCTTCTCAGCGAAAAGAATCTGAGAATATCTCGGATTCGATTAAAGAAAAACAGTGGAAGCTTCCTTACGAAGCTTTCCACTGTTTTTTTGTCTAAAAATATCAAAAAATTACGGCTTATTTAAGGGGCCGGTAGAAGTCGATGCCACTGGCGGCAGCGTAATCGCCGGTCGTTTCCAGAATGCTGAGGCGGACAGCTTTGGCGCTGACCCCTCTGAGGCCGATAACCTTGTTCTTGCAGTCGCTGTTAAACTGGTAGTCAGTTCCGTAGCTGGTGAAGTTTTTCCCATCGGTGGAGATTTCCACCCGCATCCGCAAAGGCCGGCCATCCCGGCTGCTGGCTCTTGGCACGTAGATCAGCTTGTTTAATTCTGTTTGGTCCGGGAAGCTGAAGGTCAAAGTCAGCGGCTGGTCTTCGCTTGGTTTGCCCGTGCTTTGCCAGTCGGTTGACATTCTCCGATCCAGGAGGTTTTTCAGCTGGTGGCCGCTTGCGCTTTCCTGGCTGGAAGTGACTTTGACATTGGAGATGATAAAGTCCCGCGGGTCCCGCTTGGTCTTGACCTGCAAGAGGTCGGACCATTCGGATACCTTGTAGCCAGCTTCATAGCGCAGGCGCAACCGGTAGCCAGTGTTGGCGGCCAGGTCGGTAAAGGTGAAGATGTTCCCGCTGATCCCGGTGTAGAGCAGTCCGTTCAATTCAATCTGGACACTAGGCGTCCGCTGGGCCCACTTGACCGTCAAAGAGTGGGCACTGATCTTGTCCCGGTCGACTTCAACCTTGCCCGGCAGGGGCAGCGCGGCGTCGGTTATCTGGTGAACCAGCTGCTCATTAGCGAAGCGGAAGTTGTTGACCAGGATTTCCAGCTTTTCCTGCTTGATGTCCCGCTCCTGCAATTTGATGATCAAAGCCGGGCGAGGCGTTGCGCCCAAGTCCTTGAAGCCTTCCGGCCAGCAGAACTTGTTGTCGTAGTAGAAGCCTTCCTTGGCTCTTTGCAGGGTTTCCGGCGTGCCGTATTCAGTCAAGGTAACGACTTCCTCGTCGCCGGCCCGGAGCTGGATTTCATCTGGGTGCTGGTCACAGTATATATAAAAGAAGGTTTGCTCTTTAATGGCCATGTTCGGGTAGTAGCCGGTGGTCGGTTCGATGATCACGCGCAGCTTGCTGTCGGCCACATGGGTTCGGATGACGGTTTGGGCGCTGTTGTGCTTGTAGTCGCTTTGGTCGTTGTCGCTGTAGGTGCTGATGGTGGCGTCGCCGCCTTGCGGGTAGAGAACGAAGTGCCGGCTGCCCAGGTCGAAGATGCTGCCGCCTCTGACGAAGACGGGCAATTGCCAAAGGGGGTACTTGCGCTGGTTGTAGACCCGGCCGCCCATCAAGCGGTCGCCGGTAAAGAGGTCGATCCAGACAGTCTGCTTGTCGGGCAAGTAGATCCGGTCGCGGACGCTTAGGCCTTGATTGTCAGACTTGCCGTTGACGATTGGCGCAACAAGCAATTGGTCGCCTAGCATGAATTCATCAGCAAAGTCCCGGCCGTAGCCAACCTGTTCATGCGGAAAGGCCATAAGCAGGGGCCGGACCAGGGGCAGGCCATCCTGGGCCTGGCGGCTGAGGGCATAAAGGTAAGGCTTCAGCTGCTCACGCAGGCCGAGGTAGGCCTTCATGATCCGGGAGACCTTGTTGTTGAAGGCGAAAGGCGTCTTGCTGAAGGGGCTTTGGTCGTCAATAGCGAAGAGAAGCGGGGTAAAGGTCTTCCATTCCAGGTCGCGGACGGCAACTTGGGCATTTTCCTGGCCGTGCTTGCCGCCGGCAGCGGCCCCGATGAAGGGCAGGCCAGACAAACCAGCACCTAATAAGGTAGAGATTTGCGTTTTGATGCTGGACCAGTCACCGCTGACATCGCCGAAGGCCAGGGCAGCCTGGCTTTGGTAAGGAAGGAGGCTGTCGCGGATCAGGGTAAGGGGCTTGGCTTTCGGATTTTCCTTAGCCAGGTCGGAAGTGACGGCGGTCAAGTCGCTGCTTGGGTCGTCGACCGCGGCAAATTCACTGTGGTGGGCTAAAGGCTGGCCCTTTTCACTCCAGAAGCCTGGATGGCAGTTGCGACTTTGGGCATAGCTGGCAAAGGCGGCAAAGTCATCGGGCTTAGCGGCAGTTTGGCTTTCGTAGTTGGGGATGATCCAGGATAACGGGAAGCCCCAGCGCTGGTAGCGGTCCAGCATGGCCCGGGCGGAGAACTGGTAGTCCTTTTCCCCGTTTAAGCTTGGCAGGTGGCCGCTGTTTTCCGTCTTTCTTGTGTAGTAGCGGTTGTCTTCAAAGCGGACTGCTTCATGGCCCTTGCCGTCAGCTTCTTGCCAGGAGCCGTCAAGAAAGTTGCCGAGGTGGCCGAAGGAGAGGGCGTAGCTGGGCAGCATGAAGGGCTTGCCGGTCAAATAATAGAAGCTGGACAGCAATTCTTGCGGAGAGTTTCCTATTATATAGTAGCTGTCAAAGACCGGGGTCCGGTGGCTGAGGATGGTGAGCTGGGAATTTTGCCGGCCGAAGTCATAGTGGCCAGTCGCGGTCGTGTTGCGTAGTTCGGCAAAGCCGGCGTTGGTCCAGAAGAAAGGCACGGCAGCCAGAACGCCGTCAGCCCCGGTGATACCGTCGGTCTTGATGGTGATTTTTTCACCCTTGTGGCTGAAGTGGCCGTTTTGGACCCCGCCGCCGTAGTAGTATTCGTTTTGCCCTTGCTTCAGGATTTCGATGCTGTGCTTGCCGCTCAGTTCGAGGGCGGAAGCCTGGACCATCCGCGGCCGGTGGACAGACTCGTCAAAGATCCTGAAGCTGCCGGTTTTCTGCTGGAAAATCAACTTGCAGCTGCCGGTGGTGATGATGAACATGTCGCTGGTCGCGTGGGCCGTGGCCCGGGCGAAACATTGCGGGTCGGGCTCAATGCCTTTGACCAGCATGTCGTCAGTTTCGTCAAATTCTTGACTTGGATCCAGCCAGTAGCGGAAGATGCCATTAGCGATCAAGTAGACGCGGGCGATCTCGCCGGTCGCGTAATGAAGCTCATAGTAATTTTCACGCTTATTGACGCCAACCAGTTTTCCTAAGTGATGTCTTGAATTTTGCAGGTCTGCAGTCATAATCTTTTTCCTTTATGTCATGAAATATCTAATCTAATTATAGCCAAAAAGCCGGTAAATTGGAAAAAATAGCCTATACCAGTTTGGGTAACCAGGAGACAGACAATTACCTTGTAGAAAAGAAGGAGTTTATTGCTCCTTAAATTATCTGGCTAACAAATATTATGAAGTCTTAAATTGTGACGACTTTCAAAAATTATATTTTAGTAATGCTAAAAAACGTGCTGGATTACTACTGGTGTAAACAAAAATGTGATACAAATGGTGTAATGGCACGATATAAATGGTGTAACTGATTACGGAAGAGCTGGCTGATCATCCTGCTTTTGATTCTGATTCGACTGGGCTTTTGCATATGCTTATCGTTGGGTTAGATGAAGACCTGGTCCGGTCGCAGGGCTTTTTCTTCAAAGAATCCAATAGCTGATCTTTAACTGCCTGAAACGAGCAGTTTTATTTTTGCTCATTTTTTAGCAAAACATTGACTAAAAGGCTTACAGAGTTAAGAATAATAGAAGGAAAAAGATTGTTTTACTAAGGAGAAAAAATGCGCTATTACATTCATGCTGATCAGTTTTACCTGCCAAATGGCCGGGAAAAAGGCGGCTATTTAGAGATTGTTGATGGTAAATTCGGGGCCTGCCTGCCAGAAGGCAGCCAAGTGCCGGATGCGGTGGACTACACTGGCTTTAGCGTGGCACCGGGCTATGTCGACACCCACATCCACGGTTCTGTTAAGGAA
Organism: Lactobacillus delbrueckii subsp. delbrueckii DSM 20074 = JCM 1012; assembly: GCF_001433875.1. Taxonomy (GTDB): domain Bacteria; phylum Bacillota; class Bacilli; order Lactobacillales; family Lactobacillaceae; genus Lactobacillus; species Lactobacillus delbrueckii. Next base: position 20,502 of record NZ_AZCR01000004.1, on the reverse strand, counting down.
GACGTGATGAAGAGCGACTGGGAGGGAATCAACCGCCTGTCTGAAGCCTTGCTGAGTGCCGGGGTAACCAGCTGGCTGCCAACGACAGTGACCGCGTCCAGTGAGCAATTGGCTGAAGTCTGCCGGATGCTGGCTGCTCACCAAGGAGAAGAGAGCGGGGCTAAGATTCAAGGAATCCATTTTGAAGGCCCATTTTTTACGGGAGAACACGCGGGGGCGGAAAATCCAAAATACATGATGGATCCAAGCCCGGCAGAACTGGACAAGTGGCTGGAAGCGTCAAAGGGGATGCTGAAGAAGATCTCTCTTGCCCCAGAACGTCCAGGAACGCCAGCCTTCGTAAGCTACGCTGTCAGCCGGGGAGTCAAGGTAGCCCTGGGACACTCTAGTGCCAGCTATGACCAGACTAAGGCAGCTGCACAGGCTGGGGCAACGATTTTTACCCACACCTTTAACGGGATGCCGGACTTCTCTCACAATCGGCCAAACATCGCCAACGCGGCCATGGCACTGGAGAACATGGACAACGAACTGATTGCTGATGGTCACCATGTCACGCCTAGCGCCATCAAGGCCCTGCTGGCGGCTAAGGGCAAGGACCATATTGTTTTGATCACCGACTGCATGGAAGCCGGGATGATGCCGGATGGCGACTACATGCTGGGGGAACTGCCGGTGTACGTCAAGGACGGGATGGCACGCCTGAAGGAGGGCGACAACCTGGCCGGCAGCGTCTTGCAACTGAAGGACGGGGTGAAGAACCTGGTTGACTGGGGATTGGCTGGCAAGGAAGAGGCTGTGTTGATGGCCAGCTATAACCCGGCCCGCAGCCAAGGCCTGCTAGACAAGTGCGGGGTGATTCGTCCAGGCCTGCCAGCTGACTTCTTGATTTTGAAAGATGACATGTCCCTTGCGAAGACCTACTTGAATGGGGAAATTCGTTGGGAAGAATAATAAGTATAAAGAGAAAAAGCCTGTCTTCCAAAATTGCGGAAGGCAGGCTTTTTGTTAGATATAGTTGTTTTTAGTATACGGCACCTTCGTAGAAGTCAAAGCGCAGCTTGTTGAAGTTGAAGTCCTTTAGCTGGCTCATCTTGATCACGTTGTCGCTGACGCCCCAGCTCATGAGATTGATCGGCTTGCCGTAGTCTTCGTCCGGGATGACCAAAAGGACGTACTTGCCTTGGCTCAAGGCGTAACCCAGTTCCATGCCCAGGCCGACGTCTTCTTCGTCAGGGATGTAGACGCCCAGCATGACGTCGTTGGTCTTGATCCCGTTCAAGTCGTTGTTGTAGGTGGCCGTAGCCCAAACCTTGTCGTGCAGGTATTCCGGGTGTTCGTCAACCCGGATGCCCTTGTACTGGTTGTCCAGGGGAACGTAGCTGTTTTCCAGGTCAACCGTTGGGTTTTCCTTGAGGGCTTCCATGGCTTCCTTGTAGGCTTTGTTTTGGCGGTCAGTGAACCAGCCGGCACCGAAGTAGATCGTCTTTTTTGGCATATCTTGTATTCCTTTCATGTCCGTTGCGAGATATTGTGTTTCTTTTTCTAGAATAACTTTACCATTTTCCGCCCCTGCTGACTAGTCAAAAATTAAGCATCAGCCAAGTTGCCCAGCGGCAGAAAGTTTATAATAAAAGTAGTTGTATTTTTGAAAAAAGGGGTGGACTAAAAATGACTGAAGAACTCTTAAAAGCGGAAAGCTGTTTTGTTTTGCGGGCCGAAGACCGGGCCGACATGTTTGCCCAAGTCTACAAAAAGCTGCTGGAGCAGGGGCTGGTAGCGGCCGGCTTTTTAGACCAGGTGGTGGACAGAGAAGAGGGCTTTCCGACCGGCCTGGCCAGCTGCAATCTGGCCCCGGGTCTCCCCAACCTGGCTTTTCCGCACATGGAAGGCTGCTTCGTCAAGCAGCAGCGGGTCGTTCCCATTAAGCTGCTGGCCCCGGTCAGCTTCAAGAGCATGGTCGATCCCAGCCGCGAATTGCCAGTTGGCTTTTGCTTCATGCTGCTGGACCAAAAGGCGGACGGCCAGGCTGAACTTTTAGCCAGAACCATGACCTTCCTCAGCCAGGCTGAACCAGCAGCCCTCAGCCGGATTTTTTCTCAGACTGATCCTGCCGGCTTGTACTCTGTCCTGTGGGAAGAGGGATTTTAATTCTGGCGCTTATTTCTCCAAGTATATCGTCCGCAAATCCAACAGGTCAGCATTAGAGAGGCCGATCTGCTGGTGAAGGTAGGCGTTGATGCTGCCGTAGTCCCGGTTGATGACATCCAGCAGGTACTTGAAGTAGGCCGGCTGTACAGTCTGCAAATCGCGGAAGGTCGCCAGGAGGCTGTCATCAGCTCCGGCGGCCTTTTCCTTGGCCAAAAGCTGGCTGACGAAGTCCTTGATTACTTCATTAGTGAAGAGGTAGTCTTTTTCAATGGTTTTCATCGGTACGCCCAAGGCCGTCAGAATCAAGATTGCCCCGAAACCGGTCCGGTCTTTCCCGGCCGTGCAGTGGAAAAGCACGCTCTCGCCGTCTTTCTCATTAGCCAGGAGAACTTCAAACAGGTGCTGGTAGGCCTTGTTGGCGTTCTTCCCGGTTGCCATGTTCTTGTAGGCCCACAGCATCCGCTGGTAGCCCCATCCTGGATCCTGGCTTTCTCTCGCCATGTCGGAAATGCTCATGGTGGAGTTGGTCAAGTCCTCATCGAAAACCGGGTCGGCGAAGTACTCAACGCCCGCGATCTTCCGGTCTGGCTGCTTGTTTCTTTCGAAACTGGTCCGGAAGTCGATATCGTACTTGAGCCCGTAGCGGCGCAGGTATTCCTGGTCTTCCTTGAGCAGGTCGGCCAAGTGCCCGCTCCGGATCAGCTTGTGCATTTTGATCTTTTTGCCGGAAACTGTCTGGTAGCCGCCCAGTTCACGGAAGTTCCGGCCGCCTTTAACGTCCAGCAATTGCTGTTTTAATGAAGTCATTTGTCGAATCCTTTCTTATTTATTTGTCTGTATTTTCTTTTTATTGTTGTCTAGCGGTTGATTTTTTCATCCCGCTTAAAAAATGCTTCCCTGCAAGTTTAAGATGTAACAATTTTGCGAAAGCGCATTACTAAGCCGTGACTTATGTTAAAATATAGATAAGCGAAATACGTAGATAGTACGGGAGATGAGCACTATGACTGAAGAAAAAATCAAAATTTTGGTACCTGTCGATGGATCTGAATCCGCTGAACGTGCTTTTGACAAGGCCGTGAAGATTGCCGCCAACAACGGATACCACGTTGATGTTTTGAACGTGATCGACACCCGGCAGTTCATGGGCGAAATGCAGGACACCTTGATCTCAGGCGACACGATCTACCAAATGACCCAAGACTCAGAGGAATACCTCAAGAGCCTCAAGCAATGGGCCCACGACAAACTGGCCTTTGACGACATTGACTACCACATCCGTTACGGCAGCCCGAAGAGAATCATCTCTTACGACTTCGTCAAGGACCACGGCAACAATCTGATCGTGATGGGCGCCACCGGCTTGAACGCCGTTGAGCGGATGCTGATGGGGTCAGTTACCGAATACGTCAACCAGCACGCCATGGCCGATGTCTTGATCGTCAGAACTGACGTCAACAACATGCCTGCCAAGTAAGCTGGCTGATAAAAGTGTATCTTAAAAAGAGGACGTTTGGAACAATTTCCAAACGTTCTTTTATTTCCCGTTTATTTAATTTGGGTTTTGCTTTTGTTCGGATTTAAACCGACTAAGTTAGTAGTTTATGTAATTTTTCGCTATTTCATTAACCTTTTGCTGGCAAAATTGGACCGAATCAATTAGTTGGGGTAAAAAACCGAAAAACGCTTGCCAAAACCCGAATATTTCTGGTAGAATTGTTCCAGAACACAGAAGCGAGATTCGCCTTGCTGTCGTTCCGATGAGATGTATGAGCGTGAGAGCCGGCCTGTTGTGGAGTCCTTTGTGTGGACTTTTATCTGGCTGCTTTCAGGCTCATCCCTTATGCTGCTGTTGTACTATTTTAACTTTCATTAACCATTTTTCAGGGGGAAATAATGAAAAAGTTCAAGAAAGCATTGTTTGGTGCTTTAACTGTTGCTGCTGCCGTGCTGGCAACTGCTTGCTCTTCAAGCAAGTCATCTTCTTCATCAAAGGGCTACACTCCATCAAAGTCACACCCTTTGACGATCCAGTTTGTTCCTAGTCAAGCTGCATCCACTTTGGAAGCCAAGGCTAAGCCGCTTGAAAAGATCCTTTCCAAGAAGCTTGGCGTTCCGGTTAAGATCTCAATGTCAACTGACTACAACACGGTTGTCGAAGCCATGAAGTCAAAGAAGGTTGACGTCGGCTTCCTGCCACCGGATGGTTACGTTCTGGCCCACAAGCAAAAGGCTGCTGACGTTCTGCTTCAAGCTCTCCGTTACGGGGTAAAGCAACCAGGCGGTAAGGCAACCAACAAGCTGGTTAAGTTCTACCGGTCAGAAATCCTGGTTAAGAAGGGGTCAAAGATCAAGAGCTGGAAGGACTTGAAGGGCAAGAAGATTGCCGTTCAAAACGCTACTTCTTCAGCGGGCTACATTTTCCCAATCGCTGAATTGAAGGAAAAGGGCCTGGACTTGACTAAGAAGGGCAACGCCAACCTGGTAACTGTAACTGGCCACGACCAAGCCGTGCTTGACGTTCTTAACGGGGACGTTGATGCTGCCTTCACTTTAGAAGACGCACGTAACACTGTTTTGGCCGACCAACCAAACATCATGAAGAAGGTTGTTCCAATCTACTTCACTACGGGCATCCCTAACGACACTATCTCAGTTCGTTCAGACATGAGCAGCTCCTTCCGCAAGAAGCTGTCCAAGGCCTTCGAATCTCTGCGCAAGGACAAGAAGAGTTTGAAGATCATTGAAAGCATCTACAACCACGAAGGCTACACCCCTTCAAAGGACTCAGACTTCAACATCGTCCGCAAGTACGACAAGATGGCTGCTACCAAGTAGTCATTGATGTCACAAAGATTATCAACTGAATACTAATAGTGAAATCGTGCCCCGCTTTAACGTAGGACACGATTTTCAATGAAAAAGCAAATTTAGTTATTTAAGGAGTTATTATTCATGGCAGAACAGCCGATGATCGAAATGAAGAACGTTACCAAGGTCTACGACAATGGTACCGTTGGTTTGAAGAACATCAACCTAAAAATCAACAAGGGTGAGTTCGTGGTAATCGTTGGTCTTTCCGGTGCCGGCAAGTCCACTCTGCTCCGGGCAATCAACCGCCTGCACGACATTTCTGAAGGCGACATCTTGATTGACGGTGAGTCAATCACCAAGGCCAAGAGCAAGAACCTGCGCCTCATGCGGCGTAAGATCGGGATGATCTTCCAAAGCTTCAACCTGGTTAAGCGCTCCAGCGTTTTGCGGAACGTTTTGGCTGGCCGCCTGGCTTACTACCCAACCTGGAAGACTACTTTCAACCTCTTCACTGACGAAGACAAGCAAAGGACTTATGAAGCCCTGCAAAGCGTCGGCATGGCTGAAAAGGTCTACTCCCGGGCTGACGAATTGTCTGGTGGTCAGCAGCAGCGGGTGGCTATCGCCCGGGTACTGACCCAAAGACCGGAAATCATTCTGGCCGACGAACCAACTGCTTCTTTGGACCCGAAGACTTCCCGCCAGGTTATGGAAGACTTGAAGATGCTGAACGAAAAGTTCGACATGACGGTCGTAGCCAACCTGCACTCAATTGAACTGGCCAAGGACTTCGGCCACCGGGTCATCGGTGTCCGGGCCGGGGAAATCGTTTATGACGGCAAGATGGAAGACACGCCGCAAAGCGTCTTCGACAACATCTACAAAGGCGGCAAGGGTAAGGAGGAAGACTAACAATGTCAGCAACTGACCGCGACATGTTAAAACTTCCAAAAAAGAAGTTTAAGATGTGGAACTGGGTCTGGGTTATCTTGATGGTCCTGGGTCTGGTTTTATCTGTTAACAACACGAAGACCAGTCTGCCGGAATTTTTCGCCAACTTTGACCAGTTCGCGGAAATCTTCGTACAGATGGCTCAGCCGGACTGGTCATATGCCGGCACTGCCATTCCTTACCTGGTGGAAACGATCAAGATGGCCATCATCAGTACGGTTATCGGGTCCCTCTTGGCCTTCGTTTACTCACTTTTGATTGCCAGAAACATTGTCCATAACCGGGCAATTACCGGCGTTCTGCGCTTCATCATGAACATCATCAGAACGATTCCTGACCTGCTCTTGGGTTCAATCTTCGTTGCTGTCGTTGGTATCGGCCCGGTTGCCGGTATCCTGGCCTTGACTGTCTTCACCTTCGGTGTTGTGGTCAAGCTCTTCTACGAAGCCATTGAAACTATTGATCCAGGTCCAAGTGAAGCCATCAAGGCAGTCGGGGGCAACGGGATAAACAATATTATGTTTGCCGTTATGCCGCAGATTCTGCCTTACTTCATCAGCTACGCCCTGTACGCTTTTGAAATCAACGTCCGGGCATCCACGATCCTCGGTTACATCGGTGCCGGTGGTATCGGTCTGCAGCTGAAGAACACTTTGGACATGTTCAACTACAACCAAACGGGGATGATCATCCTGGTTGTCTTCCTGGTTGTTTTGGTCATCGACTTTGTTTCAACTAAAGCAAGGGAGGCTTTGATGCGCTGATGGATACGACAATGAAGAAATTACCACCAAAACCAGTGACGGCCAAGTCCAGAGCTATTAAGTGGGGCGGCTGGATTATTTCCATCGCCATCATTATTTGGTCCTGCACGGGCATCGACTTCGGCGGTATCAAGCCAACTGCCGGCCAGATTACCGGGGCGATCTTCAATGGTCTTTTTCACCCGGACTGGTCATACGTTTATAACGGCAGCGGGGAAGACCTGGTTTCCCAATTGTGGCAGACCTTGTGTATTGCCTTCCTGGGGACTTTTATCTCCGCCATCATTTCAGTTCCTTTTGCCTTCTGGGCAGCCAACACCCGGCACAAGAAGTTCTGGGTATCTGAAAGCGGGAAGATCGTTTTGACTTTCATCAGATCTTTCCCGGAAATCGTTCTGGCCTTGATGTTCATTAAGGCCGTTGGCCCGGGCGCTCCAGCTGGTGCCCTGGCCTTGGGTCTGCACTCAGTCGGGATGCTGGCCATGCTGTTCTCAGAAGCGATTGAAAGTTTGGATGATGGTCCAGCTGAAGCGATTACGGCGGCCGGCGGGTCTAAGTTCAACGTTGCTGTTTTCGCGACCATGCCTGACTTGATGCCAGCCATCGTTTCCAATACCCTTTACCGTTTTGACGTGTCCGTCCGGTCCGCTTCTGTTTTGGGTCTGGTTGGGGCTGGTGGTATCGGCTATCCTTTGATCATCGCCTTAAACTACCGGCAATGGAGCCGGGTTGGGATCATACTTTTGGGGATCATCGTTATGGTTGTGGTCATCGACTGGATCTCTGGTGCCATCCGGAAGAAGTTGGTCTAAAAATATATTTGAATAATAACTCTTTGAAAAGCTGTGGCGGTTGCCACGGCTTTTTTCTTTTTTAAGAGAGGTCAACAATCAATGCTAATTTCCCAGGATTTTACAACTCAATGTCTAAAAAGCCTACTATTACGGCCTTTTTCGAAGTTTAAGATAATATTTTTTGAGTTGTAACTTAAACTCAACGAAATCCTCTAAAAGGTTGATATATCAAGTAATAGAGTACTTTGAGTAGTAATTTATGGGAAATTAGCAATCAAGCCATCGACTTTAATCATGGCCCTATTACTTTGACAGTGACAATCATCATTACTTGCTTCTTACTATTGTTGCCTTCCTTAGGCAAAAGAAAGAGGCTCGCGTAAGCCGCGAGCCTCTTTTCTTTATTCTAGTCTGTTGTCTATTGTTTGTTGTCTGTCTCTATTGCTGCTTGTTACTTCAGGTAAGCGTACTTGAAGCTGTAGTTTGCCCCGGCGCCGTTGTAGATCACGCCCTTAACGCTCGGCTTGACCATCCAGGCTTCAACTGGGTGGTAGAGTGGGGTAACCCCTTGTTCTTCCAGCAGGATCTGTTCAGCCTTGGCCAGATCCTTGAAGCGGGTGCTGGTTGAACTGGTCGTCTTAGAAGCGGCAACGTACTTGTCGTAAGTCTTGTTTGACCACTTGCCGTAGTTGTATGAAGCCCCGGTAGTCTGCAGGTCAAGGAAGGAAATTGGGTCAGCGAAGTCAGCGTTCCAGCCAGTTGAAACAACATCAAAGTTGCCGCTCATCATTTTGTTCAACCGGGTCTTCTTCGGGATGCTTTGCACTTGCACATCGATGCCCAAGTTGTTTTCCAGTTGGCTTTGAACGAATTCAGCTGCCTTCTTGGCCGTGTCATCGTCGTCGCCCAGCAGGGTGAAGGAGATCTTCTTCTTGCCGGTTTCTTTCAATGCTTGCTTGTAAAGCTTCTTGGCTTCCTTAACGTTGTAAGTCGTGGCCTTTTCAGTTGCGGTATTCTTGACCGTGTCCGCGTAGTCCTGGCCATTGACCGTCGTCATGCCTTCTGGGTCAAAGGTTGTAGCTGGCGTTGCAGCCCCGCCCAGAGTTGAAGCAAGTTCCTTGCGGTTGATGGCCATGGAGATGGCGAGACGCAGGTTCTTGTTCTTGAATTCTGGGTGCTTCTTGAGGTTGTAGGACAGGTATTGGGTCGTGGACATCTTGCGTTGGGTGTAGCCGGTCTTGCCCTTCAAAGACTTGGTGGCTTGGGCGTCCAGGAAGGCAGCGTCAAGCTTGCCGCTTTGGTAAAGGTTGTAGTCAGTTGCCGGAGTCTTTTGAACGCTGAACTTGATCGTGTCCAGCTTGACGCTCTTCTTGTCCCAGTAGGTTGGGTTCTTGACCAGCTTCCAACTCAAGTTGGACCCGGTCCAGCCAACTTGCTTGAATGGACCGTTGTAAACCATGTACTTGGACGCGGTCGCGTACTTAGAGCCGAACTTCTTGACGGCATGTTCATTTTGCGGGAAGAAGAGCGGGAAGGCCATCAACAGCTTGAAGTATGGGATCCGCTTTTCCAAAGTAACGGTCAGCTTGTACTTGCCGTCAGCCTTGATGCCCAAAGCTGCTGGCTTCTTCTTGCCGGAAACGATCGCGTCGGCATTCTTGATGCCGTTGAACAAATAGGCATATTCAGAGGCGGTCTTCGGGTCGATGGTTCTGCGCCATGAATAGACGAAGTCCTTGGCAGTTACCGGATCACCGTTGGACCACTTGGCGTCCTTTCTGATGGTGAAAGTCCAGGTCTTGCCGTCGGCACTGTTCTTGGTGGAAGTGGCCAAAGCATTTTGGACCTTGGCGTTCTTGCCCAGAAGGTAAAGCCCTTCTTCAACGTTGTTGATTTGTTCATATGATGCCTGGTCGGTTGCCTTGGATGCATCCAAGGTCGTCATTTCGGCGGTATTCATCCAGGTAAGGGTCTGCTTCTTGGCACTGCTTTGTGAGCTATTTGACCCGCAGGCGGCTAAAGTGGCCGCGCTAGCTAAGATTACGGCTGAGCTGGCTAAAAGTTTCTTGCTTCTCATATTGTTTACCTTCTTTTTCTCGTAAAACTCATATATTACGACACAGCTTGATAGATGCAGCTAAACTGCTGATCTGAGAGATATTACTAATTATAGCAAATAAATTAAAAAATACCAGGTACAGTTTAATGTTTTTGTCATCATCCGTGAACTTTCCCCATTATATGGAAAAAAGCGCTTTGCCCAAGTAAAAAAAGCTATTCCAGACCGACTTTTTGCTATAATTAGGGTAAGATTGCAAGGAGGACAACATGGAAAAATTAACTACCATGGAGCTGGCTGACGAGTTAGCTGAAGCTCAAGACAAGATTCTTAACGGTGAAGCAAAGCTGGATACCGGCCGGGTTTACCAGGCCATCGATGATTTGGGCGTCTTGAACGATCCCATCAGCAATTACTTCGACCGGACCGAAGATGAATACTATGAAACTGAAAGTGACCACTACCTGGCTTTGACTAATCTGACTGGCAAGCTGGGCGACCTGCACGACCGCATCTTGACCAACCACGTGGACGGTTTCGTTGACAAGGACGAAATCAACCTGACCTACAACCACGAAAATGTCTACGTGGAAGACAATTACGTGCCAAGAACCGACCTGCACGTTTTGGTCTACGGGCTTAAGGTGATCGGAGCGGTTGAAGCCATCGCCGCTGCCGACCTGCGCAACGTCTTGTCCAAGGATGCCGTGCTTTCCTTGGGCCTGGCAGCACACGCATTAGCAGAAAATCTATAATTGAGAGCCGGGGGAGGCCCGGCTTTTTGTGATTTTAGGCTTTTTGGAAGGGTAGAAATGGGCCTGTTTAAATACACAAAGCGAATTATTGACAAGGCAGTTGGGGCTTCCAAGCTGCACGCCGTGCAAAAGAATGCCGGCGAGCTCCTGGATCCCATGCAGAAGTATCTGACGGTAGGGGAGTACCATGTCGATGCTCGCGACGCCACGCCTGACGGCCGGCCGTTTACCTTGACGGTCTACAAAGATGACCAGGGCATCCTGCACCAGGCACTCAGTCCGGAAAGCACCGACAGCCTGGCCGCTGAATACGACCGGAAATTCGTGCCGGAACTGAACCGCTTCAAGGCTTTCCGCAGCCGGGAAACAGGCCGGCGCTATGTCGTGGAAGACTACCTGGCCCGCTTTGCCAGCGACGTGAAAAAGGAAATCCGGGAAGGAGACGACTCTGTCAATATCGGGGTCATCACCGACACCCACTTCAAGAACGTTGACAGCCTGGACTTCTATGGCTGGAACGGCTTGATGCATGTCAAAGAGTTTTCCTACCTGGACCAGCTGGATATTTTGGACCTCAAATGCCACCTGGGCGATTGGATCGACGGCTCTGACGCCGGCCTCATCAGCGAAAGCGAACTGATGAAGCTGCGGGACTCCTTTAAGTCCAGCAAGGTGCCTTATCTCATGATTAAGGGCAACCATGACGAAAACGACAAGTTTGACGAGCACCATGACTTGAAGGCCAGCTTCCCGGAGCGGGAGTTTGAGAAGATTATGTGGCCGGAGATGTACCGGCAACGGGAATTGGGCTATGTTTCCCGCCAGCACGGGGTGGCCTGGTTTGACCAGGGCCATGTCCGGGTGATCAGTCTGAATACGTCAGACATTCCCTACATTTTGGATGAAAAAGGGCGGAAAAAGTACGATGCTAAATTGACCCTGGGGGTACGGGAAGACCAGGTGCAGGAACTGATCGAAATCCTGCAGCAGTCAAGCGGCAAGCAAGTTATCCTGCTCAGCCACGCCAACCCGATCAACCGGAAGGGCGGCAATGCCTTGAAGTACAACGGGCGGTCCCTGCATGAACTCTTGGTGGCCTTCAACCAGAAGGAAAAGGGCCGGATGCACTCCAGCAAGGACGTGCCGGCGGAATTCCGCTTGAGCAACGACTTTGACTTCACCGAGGTCAAGGACGCCCGGATCATCGCCTACTTCTGCGGCCACCGGCATGTGGAAGACCAGTACCGGATCAACGGCATCCAGTACGTTCTGTTCAACTGCTCAGCCTTGATGGGACCCAACCACCAGCTGACGAACAAGTATAACAAGAACTTAAACCGGAAGATGGACCACCAGAATGAATTTGCCGGCTATGTCGTCAACGTGGACCTTTTAAGACGGCGGATCAAGGTCTTTGGCTATGGGGCTGCGACCAGACGGAGAATTTTTTTCATTTAAGTAAAGATTGACAAGGACTCTGTAAACATTAGAGCCCTTGTTTTATAATAAGAAGTTGACTTTATAGAAACTAACTAGAATTAAGGAAGAGAAAACATGTGCGGAATTGTAGCCTTTTACGATCCAGAAATCAATAACAAGCAGGCGGCCATCGGCAAGATGATGGCTACCATCCAACACCGGGGACCAAGCAGTGACGGGATGTACACCAACGACAAGGTGGCCCTTGGTTTCAGAAGACTGTCGATTATCGACCTGCGGGGCGGTAGTCAGCCAATCTACAACGAAGACCGCAGCCGGGCGATCATTTTCAACGGGGAAATCTACAACTTCAAGCCCTTAAGAGAGGAACTGATCAAGGCGGGCCACACCTTTTCCACCAAGGCCGACACTGAAGTCATCCTGCACGGCTATGAAGAATGGGGGATGGACGGGATCCTTAAGCGGGTCCGGGGGATGTTCGCCTTCATCATCTGGGACGACAATACCCAGACCATGTACGGGGCCCGGGACTTCTTCGGGATCAAGCCGATGTACTACCAGGACGTGGACGGTCACCTTTTGGTCGGCTCAGAATTGAAGAGCTTTTTGGCCTTCCCTCATTTTAAAAAGGAACTGAATACCGAAGCCGTCAAGCCATACCTGATGAACCAGTACAACGACCTTAAGGAAACCTTCTTCAAGGGCGTCTACCGCTTCCAGCCAGGTCACTGGTTTGAATACAAGGACGGCAAGATGAAGACCCACCAGTACTGGGATGCCGAATACAAGGACAACAACCTTTCCTTTGAAGAAACAGTCAAGAAGATCAACGAAGACTTGAAGGAAACGGTTGACCTTTACCGCAACGCCGACGTTAAGGTCGGGGCCTTCCTTAGTGAAGGGGTTGACTCCAGCTTCCTGACGGCCCTTTTGGACCCGGATGAAGTCTTCTCCATCGGCTTTGACGACAGCACCTACGATGAAGCTTCCAAGGCCAAGGCCCTGGCCGACATCAACGGCTGGCACTTCTACGCTGACAAGGTCTACTCAGAAGAAGCCATGCGGGACTTCCCGGAAATGCAGTACCACATGGACGAACCAGACGCCAACCCGTCAATCATTCCTTTGTGGTACCTGTGCAAATTGGCCAGAAAGCACGTGACTGTTGCCCTGTCCGGGGAAGGGGCCGATGAGCTTTTTGCCGGCTATGTCAACTACGGGATGCACACCCACAACAATGTCATCAAGGTCTTTACCGACAAGCTGAAGAAGCTGCCAAAGGGCAAGCGGGTTAAGTTGGCTCATAAGATCAAGAAGATGCCAAACTTCCCGGGCAAGGTGCACCTTTACACCAACCTGGCTGAACCAAGCGAATTCTACGTGGGCCAGTCAGTCATCTACGACATGGACTACCCGACCATCTTCACTTCCAAGGACGCTAATGCTGTCTTGCAGCCGAGCTACCGGAACAAGCTGACGGTTAACGGCAACTACCAGGAAGACTTCAAGAAGGTCAAGGACCTGGACAATGTCAAGCAGATGCAGTACATCGACCTGCACCACTTCATGCTCAACGACATCGAGCAGAAGGCTGACAAGATTTCCATGGCCCACTCCCTGGAACTCCGGGTGCCTTACCTGGACGTGAAGATCGCCAAACTGGCCAACTCTATTCCAAGCAAGTACCTGGTCAACAAATACGACACCAAGTACGCCCTGCGCAAGGCTTCAGAACGGGTCCTGCCGGATGAATGGGCCAAGCGGCCGAAGCTGGGCTTCCCGACGCCAATTAAGCAATGGCTGCAGGAAGAGCGTTTCTACAAGCAGGTCAGAGACCTCTTCAGCGAAGACTTCGTCAATGATATTTTTGAACAAAAGAAGATCCTGGACCTGCTGGATGAGAACTACAATGGGGACGGTTCTCACCGCCGGCAGATCTGGGTAATCTACACCTTCCTGGTTTGGTACAAGCTCTTCTTCGTTGACTACGAGGAAACCGTGCGCAAGTACCAGCGCGTGCAGCCGGAAGTGGCCAGCTTGATCGCCCAGGGCAAGCTGCTCTAATCCAAAAAGAAGAGAAAGAGAATTTAATCACTAATGGCTAAATTTACACCAATTTTGCTTGGCAGCGACATCAACGTCTACGGGATGGCGCGGTCTTTTAACGAAGCATACGGCATCAAGGTCCAGGCTTGGGCGGCAACGCAATTGGCGGCCACCCGCTATTCCAAGATCGTGGACGTTGAAGTGCACCCTGGTTTTTCCGAAGACCCGGGCTTCATGGAAGTCATGCAGGAAAAAATCAAGGAATACCAGAATCATGAAGAGCCAGTCATTCTGATCGCTTGTGGGGACGGCTATGCAGAACTTTTGGCTAAGCACAAGCAAGAACTGGAAGGGACCTTCGTCGTTCCTTACATCGACTACCAGCTTTTGGAAAAGCTGATCTCTAAGGAAGGCTTCTACGAAGTCTGTGAAGAATACGGCCTGCCTTACCCGAAGACCAAGATCATCAAGCTGGCTGACTACCAGGATGGGTCATACGCCGACGTGCCTTTTGCCTTCCCGGTTGCCTTGAAGCCGGAAGACCCGGTTTCCTGGCTGGATGTCCAGTTTGAAGGGCGGAAGAAGGCTTTTGTCATCAAGGACTTGGCAGAATTCAAAGACATTGTGGGCAAGATCTACACCAATGGCTACAAGGAAGACTTGATTCTGCAGGACTTCATCCCGGGCGATGACTCCAACATGCGGGTCTTGAACGCCTACGTGGACAAGAACCACCAGGTCAAGATGATGTGCCTGGGCCACCCGCTTTTGGAAGACCCGACTCCGCAGTCAATCGGGAACTACATGGCTATTTTGCCGGCCTATGATGAAAAGCTTTACGAGACCGTCCAGACCTTCCTGGAGAAGATCAACTATGTCGGCATGGCTAACTTCGACATCAAGTACGATGCCCGCGACGGCCAGTACAAGTTCTTTGAAATCAACCTCCGCCAAGGCCGGTCCAGCTTCTACGTGACCTTGAACGGTTACAACCTGGCCAAGTGGTACGTTGACGACTACGCTGAAGACTCTTTGGCCGGCCAGGAGACCGTCTATGCCAACAAGCTGGAGAGCAGCCACATGCTATGGCTGGGCGTGCCGGAGAAAATCTTCAAGGAATACGCGGTCGACAACGAGGCCAAGCAGGCGGCCTTGAAACTGATCGATGCCGGCCAGGTGGGGACGACCGTCTTCTACGACCAGGACAGCTCCTTTAAGCGCTGGCTCTTGATGAAGTATATGTTCCACAACTACTACAAGCGCTTCAAGACCTACTTCCAGGTCAACAAGAGCCAGTACTTCGATAAATAGCCAATACTTTTATAAGCTCTTGATGAAAATCAAGGGCTTTTTTCATCTTTTTCAAATTTTTAAGGACTTTGGCAAAAGGTTAAAAATATTTGCTCAAGCAAAATATTCTTTTTTTAAAATATACGGGCTCCAAGTCCCGTGACAACTGAATTCTCTCCTGTCGTTTAACAGAAATGGGCCTTTGTATAGACCACAATATCTGGTATTTTGTGCTATGCTTATCTCATGAACTAAGTAAGATGTGGTGGTTACCCACACTTAATCCACAAGATAGTCTGGTTCTTGTGAGTAACTCGCTTAAACGGCCCCAGAGGCTGGATGTAAAAAGGCAAGGTATTTTTGAGAGATAAGAGGTTGATTGTTATGTTAAAGCCAGCAGCAGAAACTGTGAGCCTTAATTTCGCTAATGCGCCAAAGAAGTTCATCAAGCGCGACGGCGCCCCATTTAAATTTGAACAATTCAAGCTGGAAATGGTTCTGGATGAACTTGGCCTGGAAGACAACGAAATCAAGGCTGCCGTTTTGAGCAAGGTTTACGCCAAGCTGGCCACCTACACGGTTGACGCCGTTCAAGTCCACGCTGCCTTCAGAGCCAGCTTGAACGAACTGGGCTATCTGAATGAAGCTAAGGAATACGAAGCCAAGCGGCAGGAAGACGAAGCCGACTGGCGGGCAGAAACTGACACCAAGCAGCGTCTGGCCAAGCTGGTCGACAAGGACCCAAGCATCGTCCACGAAAATGCCAACAAGGACTCTGACGTCTTTGCCACCCAGCGGGACTTGACTGCCGGGACTGTGGGCAAGACGGTTGGTCTGACCTTGATGCCTCAGCACATTGCCAAGGCCCACCTGCGGGGGGACATCCACTGGCACGACCTGGACTACACTCCTCTTTCACCAATGTCCAACTGCTGCCTGATTGACTTTGACTACATGCTCAACCACGGCTTCAAGATCGGCAACGCCTTCGTGGAAGTACCGAACTCCATCCGGGTGGCCACCAGCCAGGTAGCCCAGATCATCACCAGCGTGGCTTCCAGCCAATACGGCGGCTGCTCTTTTGACCGTTGCGACGAAGTCCTGGCGCCTTTTGCCGAAAAGGACTACAAAAAGCACCTGGAAGAAGGGCGTGAGTTCATCGACGACGAAGACAAGGTAAAGGCTTTTGCCAAGAAGCGGACCCAAAAGGACATTTACGACGCTATGCAGAGCCTGGAATACGAGATCAACACCATGTTCTCCAGCCAGGGGCAGACTCCTTTCACCACCTTGGGCTTCGGCTTAGGGACCAACTGGATTGAAAGAGAAATCCAAAAGGACATCCTGCAGGTCCGGATCGAAGGCCTGGGCCGGGAACACCGGACGGCCATCTTCCCGAAGCTGGTCTTCAGCTTGAAGAAGGGGCTTAACCTCCACCCAGGCGACCCGAACTACGACATCAAGAAGCTGGCCCTGGAATGTGCTACCAAGCGGATGTACCCAGACGTTTTGAGCTACGACAAGATCATTGACATCACTGGCTCCTTCAAGGCCCCGATGGGCTGCCGGTCCTTCCTGCAAGGCTGGAAGGATGAACAGGGCCGGGAAGTCAACTCCGGGCGAATGAACCTGGGAGTGGTTACCTTAAACCTGCCAAGAATCGCCATGGAAAGCCAGGGCGACATGGACCGCTTCTGGGAAATCTTCAATGACCGCCTGGAACTGGGCCGGCAAGCCTGTGAATACAAGGCCAAGAAGGTCACTGAAGCTAAGCCAGTCAACGCTCCAACCCTGTATGAATACGGCGCCTTTGGCCAAGGGGTTGGCGATGACGGCGACGTCAACGACTTCTTCAAGAACGGCCGGGCCACGGTTTCCCTGGGCTACATCGGCCTTTACGAAGTCGGCACGGTCTTCTACGGGCCAGACTGGGAAAAGAACCCGGAAGCCAAGGCCTTCACTTTGGAAGTGGTCAAGAAGATGCATGATGCCTGCGACAAGTGGGAAAAGGAAGACCCGAACCACTACCACTACAGCGTCTACTCCACCCCAAGTGAAAGTCTGACGGACCGCTTCTGCCGCCTGGACATGGAGAAGTTCGGTAAGGTCAAGGACATCACGGACAAGGAATACTACACCAACTCCTTCCACTACGACGTCCGCAAGCACCCGACCCCATTTGAAAAGCTGGACTTTGAAAAGGACTACCCATACTATGCTGCCGGTGGTTTCATCCACTACTGCGAATACCCGAACCTGAAGCAAAACCCGGCCGCCCTGGAAGCTGTCTGGGACTGGGCTTACGACAGAGTCGGCTACCTGGGTACCAACACCCCGATCGACAAGTGCTACGAATGCGGCTTTGCCGGCGAGTTCAAGTCAACCGCCAAGGGCTTTGAATGTCCGCAATGCGGCAACCACAACCCGGAAACCTGCGACTGCGTCAAGCGGACTTGCGGCTACCTGGGCAACCCACTGAAGCGGCCAATGGTCCACGGCCGGCATGAAGAAATCGCCCACCGGGCCAAGCATATGAGCTTGGGCATGGTCAGCGAGGAAGCCAGCCTGGAAAAGCAGAAGAACAGCCAATACTAAATGAAAAGAATTATACTAATAGGCAGGAATCATTCCTGCCTATTTTTTATCGAAATCAAAGGAGAAGCGAGATGCCAGAGAAAGACAAGAATCAGCAAGAAGGCCCTGACGTCCGGGACAACCTGATCCGGATCAGCGTCGGCGGGGAAACGGTCTTTGTGGACGCCAACCAGTACAAGGCTAAAAATGCCGGCCAGACGGCCAAGCCCCGGAAGATGAAGCGCCAGCCCAAGAATCCCAAGCCGGGCGAATGGATCTCAGAAGACTACAGCAAGCATAAGATTGCCGACTACAAGCCCTTCAACTTCGTTGACGGGGAAGGGGTCCGCTGCTCCTTATACGTGTCCGGCTGCCTCTTTGACTGCCCGGGCTGCTACAACCTGGCCGCCCAGAACTTCAACTACGGCCGTCCCTACACCCAGGAATTGGAAGACCATATTATCGCGGATATCGGCCAGTCCTATGTTCAAGGGCTGACCTTGCTTGGCGGGGAACCCTTTTTGAATACCTGGGTCTGCACCCGGATCATCGACCGGGTCCGGGCCGAATACGGCCACAGCAAGGACATCTGGTCCTGGTCCGGCTATACCTGGGAGGAACTCTTAAAGGAGACCCCGGACAAGGTGGAAATGCTCAAGAAGCTAGACATCCTGGTTGACGGCCGCTTTATGGACAACTTGAAGGACCTGACCCTGCAGTTCAGAGGGTCCAGCAATCAGCGGATCATTGACGTGCAGAAGTCCCTCAAGACCCCGGACCTGCACCCGGTCATCTGGGACAAGCTGCAGAGATAGTTTTTTAGCGAGGAAAAAATGAACGAAGAAAAACGCGCCTTGGTTAACCAGGTCATCGGTCAGCTGCAGACCGTCATCGACCCGGAGCTCCTGGTCAATGTGGTCGACCTGGGCCTCATCTACGGAGTCGACATCGATGATGAGGGCAACTGCCTGGTGACCATGACCTTGACCATAGCCGGCTGCCCCTTAAACGACTACCTCAACCGGGAAATCCGCCAGGCGGTGGGCCAGCTGGCCGCCATCAAGCAGGTGGACATCAAGCTGGTCTGGTACCCGGTCTGGACCCCGGACCGCTTAAGCGAGCAGGCGAAAAAGCAGCTGGGCATCAAGGAAGAGCCGGCTCCGGCGGCTAAGGAGATCAACCTCCACCAGCCGATCAAGACTTTCGCTGACCAGTATCCGGAATTTACCGAAGATATGGCCGAGATCGGCTTCAACCGGATCAAGATTCCGGGCATGCTGGACACGGTGGGCCGGCTGATGACCCTGCCGATGGGCTGCCGGGCCATGGGCTTTGACCTGGAAGAGGTCAAGGAGAAGCTGCGCTTGAAGGGATACGAGGTGACTGAGTGATGACCATGTCTTTAAAGGAGAGGCAGGAGAAGCTGCTGGAGATCTTGCGCCTTTTGCGGGACAAGGGGGACTTTGACCAGGCCAAGGCCATGTTCAACGAGGCTTTTTCTTCAGTCTCAGTCAAGGAAATCACGGAAGCTGAGCGGGCCTTGATCGCCGGTGGCCTCAACCCCCAGGAAATCCAGAACTTGTGCACGGTCCACGCGGAAGTCTTCCGGGGATCGATCGGCGAGCAGGAAGCAGGGGAGGCTTTTGCCCGGCCCGGCCACCCGGTCCAGACCTTGAAGCAGGAGAATATCGTTTTGACCTCTCTGGTTAACGATGCCCTTTTACCAGACCTGGCCAAGTATGAAGCAAAGCCAGCCCCGGAACTTTTAGCCAAAATCAAGCAGGAGCTGGCAGACCTGGCCCAAGTAGACAAGCACTATACCAGAAAAGAAATCTCCATGTTTCCCTTGATGACCAAGTACGGCATCACAGCCCCGCCCCAGGTCATGTGGGGGGTAGACGATGATATCCGGGCCTGGATCAAGGAGGCCCGGCAGGCGGCTGAAACGGGCGAGGCAGAACTTTTGGCCAAAAAGGTCAAGCAGGCGGCCAAGGAAGTCACCGAAATGATCTTCAAGGAAGAGGCGATCATGCTGCCGCTCTTGACGGAAGTGGCGACGTCGGACGACTGGCTTAGGGTCAAGGAAGACGAGCTCCGGGTGGGCTACTGCTTGATTCCTAATCCGCCAGCCTGGCGGCCATCCGCGGCCGAACTGGCTGAGAAAAAGGCAGCCGACCCGGCGGCGATCGCCAAGTGGAATGACCAGATCGGGGCTTTTGCCGGCCAGCTGGGCGGCAATGAAGCCGAAAACTACCAAAAGCTGGTGGAAGTCGAGCAGGCGGAGGAAAAAGCCCGGCCGGCCCTGACGGAGTCCTTTATTGAGTTCGCGGAAGGCAGCCTCAGCTATGAGCAGCTCTCGGCCGTCCTGGACCTTTTGCCCCTGGACCTGGTCTTTGTGGACAAGGGCGACGTCATCCGCTACTTTGGCGGCAGCTGCGGCTTTTATCCCCATTCGAAAAACGACCTGGGCATGAACCTGTTTAGCATTCACATGCCAAAAAGCGTGCCCAAGGTCAAGGCCATCGTGGATGACCTGAGAAGTGGGAGAAAGGACAAGCATGCCTTCTGGTTTGAAGTCCGGGGCCGCTTCGTCTATATCCAATACCTGGCGGTCAGAAACAAGGCCGGGGAATATCTGGGCGTTTTGGAAGTCTTGCAGGATATTACCGACCTGCGCGCATTGCAAGGAAAGAAGAAAGAGTTGTAGAATTATAATAAAGAAAGAATCCATGGCTTGCTGAGTCGTGGTTTTCTTATTGCCTGGAGTATTTTTAGCAATTAAATTGGTTCAGTATAAAAACTTGTGTAAATGACTGAGAGACTTAGGAAGCTTTCCGCGATAGTTCCATTAACCGCAGGAAGAA
>NZ_AZCR01000039.1 GCF_001433875.1 Lactobacillus delbrueckii subsp. delbrueckii DSM 20074 = JCM 1012 | reverse complement strand
TTGTCGTTATTAACATTGTAAGGGACAACCCTTCTTTTTTGTTGCCTATTTTCTATTTACACAAGAATTTATACTGAACCGAATTTTTTATAAAGATGAGCAAGATTAAGATCGATTTGACGAGCAAGATTACCCAGGGCGAGCAAACGGAAACCATCCGCCAGCAGGCAGAAGGCGAATTGCGGGAAGACGGCGCGGTGAAAAGAATTTTTTACGAGGCGGAAAAGGTGCCGGTCAAGATGCTCGTAAAAGAGCAGGAGCTCTTAATCCGGCGGGGGACTGACCACAGCAACTTCTCCCAAATGCATTTTATTTTAGGCGAGAAGGGGCAGTGCAAGTATGTGGTCGAGGGCCGGCAGCTGGATCTCTTGTCGGAAACCAAGCGCCTGGAATTGAAAGAAAATGCCGCTGGTCAGCAACTTGAAGTTGAATATGACCTCTTTAGTGGTGTAGACTTAATTGGTAGTTATGCCGTCTCGTTGATTTTTGCTTAAATGACGTGTAAAATGGACAAGATTGAATAGAGAGGACGTTCAACTGTGGGATTAGCTGATTTTAAAGACGTGGATCGCAACGAATTGTCAATGATTGAAGTTGCACACGCAATTTTGGAAGACCGTGGCGAAAGAATGGCTTTTGCCGATATCGTTAACGAAATGCAAAAGTACCTGAACAAGAGCGACGAAGAAATTCGCCAGCGCTTGCCGCAATTTTACACGGACATAAACACCGATGGCCGCTTCATTTCCATGGGTGAAAATGTCTGGGCCCTGCGAACCTGGTTCAAGTTCGAAGCTGTCGATGAAGAAGTCGACCACCCAGAAGACGACGGCGACGAAGCATCAACTCGCAGGCACCACAGGAAGGTCAATGCCTTCCTGGCCACGACTGAAGGCGATGACGTGATCGACTACGAAAACGATGATCCAGAAGACGAAGACTTGTCCGACGACAGTGACGCTGACGAAGATGACGTTGACGACAATTACGATGACGATTACGACGGCAATGAAGACGACGAAGATGACGACTCATTGCCAGACGGGATCGAAGGTCAGCTGTCACAAATGGATGACGACGACCTTGATGACGGTGAAGACGAAGAATAGGATTTTGTCCTTGACTTGCGGCTGAAAAGTCGTTATTATTTTGCGTGGGCACCCTATGTGCGTTTAGCTCCCTAATTGCTAGGGAGCTTTTTTATTATTTTTCAAAGGAGAGCTCAATGACCAAATATATCTTTGTGACTGGCGGCGTTGTTTCATCATTGGGGAAAGGGATTACTGCATCAAGCATTGGTCGCTTGCTGAAGAACCGCGGCTTAAAAGTTACCATGCAGAAGTTCGACCCATACATCAATATCGACCCCGGTACGATGAACCCTTACCAACACGGTGAAGTTTTCGTGACTGACGACGGTACGGAAGCTGACCTTGACTTGGGCCACTATGAAAGATTGGTCGACGTTAGAACCAGCAAGTACTCTAACGTGACGACTGGCAAGATCTACCAGGAAGTCTTGCAGCGCGAACGGCGCGGCGACTACCGCGGCGGCACTGTACAGGTGATCCCGCACGTAACTAACATGATCAAGGAAAAGGTCATGCGGGCAGCGCAAATGACCGACACTGACGTGGTTATTTCCGAAATCGGCGGTACGGTCGGTGACATGGAATCAACTCCGTTCATGGAAGCTATCCGGCAAATGCGGCGGGAAGTCGGCTCAGAAAACGTCATGTACGTGCACGTTACCTTCGTTCCTTACCTGCGGGCAGCCAAGGAACTGAAGAGTAAGCCGACCCAGCAATCAGTTTCCATGCTGCGGTCAATCGGGATCCAGCCAAACATGCTGGTTCTTCGCTCAGAAATGCCAGTTCCGCAGGAAATGAAGGACAAGATCTCCACTTTCACCGACGTTCCAGTCGACTACATCGTGGAATCTTTGGACGCTCCATCTCTGTTTGACGTGCCGTTGTCCTACCAGGAACAAGGCGTTGACCAGAAGGTCGTTGACTTCCTCCACATCGACAGCCCGAAGCCGGTTGCCGACATGGACGAATGGCGCCGGATGGACGAACGGGCCAAGAACTTGAAGTACAAGACCAAGATCACCCTGGTCGGCAAGTACGTCGAACTGGAAGATGCCTACATTTCCGTAACTGACGCTTTGCAGCACGCCGGCTACCTGTACAACAGCAAGATCGAAGTTGAAAAGATCCAGGCTGAAGACATTACTGAAGACAATGTAGCCGAACTTTTGAAGGACACCCAGGGCTTGATCGTGCCAGGCGGTTTCGGCACCCGGGGTCTGGAAGGGATGATCACTTCCATCAAGTACGCCCGCGAACACGACATTCCATTTCTGGGGATCTGCCTGGGGATGCAGATGGCCAGCGTGGAATTCGCCCGCAACGTTTTGCACCTGGAAGACGCCAACTCAGCTGAAGCAGAACCAAACTGCAAGAACAACATCATTGACTTGATGGCTGACCAGCGCGACCAGGAAAAGATCGGCGGCACCTTGCGTCTGGGCTTGTACCCAGCCATGCTGAAGGCCGGCACTAAGACCCGGGAATGCTACGACGGCCAGGAAGTCATCCAGGAACGTCACCGTCACCGCTACGAATTCAACAACAAGTACCGGGAAGACTTTGAAAAGGCCGGCATGACCTTCTCAGGTGTTTCTCCAGACAACCACCTGGTGGAAATCGTTGAAATCACGGATAAGAAGTTCTTTGTTGCCGCTCAATACCACCCGGAATTCCTGAGCCGGCCAAACCGGCCAGAAGGGCTCTTCAAGGGCTTTATTGGGGCAGCCAGCGGTTTGCAGGTCGACAAGTTCTAAATTTTGTACGATAATAATAGATAGTGACAAGAGAAGAGAAACCTCTTCTCTTGTTTTTTTGACGAAGATCTATTAACATTATTATGATAATTTGACAAAAGAAAAGGACTACTTTCCCAAATGAAGCAAATGATAATTCACGGAGGGAAACCCCTGCAAGGCGACATCTGGATTGGCGGCGCGAAGAACTCAACGGTAGCGCTGATTCCGGCCTCAATCCTGTCGAGAACGCCGGTGACCTTGGAATCAGTTCCGCGGATTGCCGACGTTGACAATTTGATGGACTTGTTGAGCGAAATGTACGTGCACTGCGACTTCCGCGAAACGACCTTGCAAATTGACCCGACTGAAATCAAGATGAGTCCCCTGCCAGCTGGGAAGATTAAGAGCTTGCGCGCGTCTTACTACTTTATGGGCGCTTTGCTCGGTCGTTTTGGCAAGGCGGTTGTAGGTTTTCCTGGTGGCGATGACATTGGCCCGCGGCCGATTGACCAGCACATTATGGGCTTCCAATCCCTCGGCGCCGACGTTAGATATGAAAATGAGCAGATTGTAATTACCGCGCCTGATGAAGGGTTGAAAGGGGCCCAGATTCACCTGAAGATGGCTTCTGTTGGGGCAACGATGAACATCATCATGGCCTCAGTCACGGCCAGCGGCCGGACGGTGATCGAAAACGCGGCCAAGGAGCCGGAAATCATCGACCTGGCAACTTTCTTGAACAACATGGGGGCCAAGATCCGCGGGGCGGGGACTGACACCATCAGAATCGACGGGGTTGACCGCCTGGAGGCCAAGGTGCCGCACACGATCATCCCTGATCGGATTGAAGCCGGGACTTACATTTCCATGGCAGCCTGCATCGGTAACGGGATCCGGATCCACAACATCATCTCTGAACACCTTGACGCCTTTTTGGCCAAGGTGGAAGAAATGGGCGTGGTGATCGACACTGATGAAGACTCCCTCTTCGTTTACCCGGCCGGGGACCTGCGCATGGTCCAGGTCAAGACCGGGACCTACCCGGGCTTCGCGACTGACTTGCAGCAGCCAATTACGCCGCTCTTGCTGACGGCTAAGACCGGGGAAGGGGTCATCATCGACCCGATCTACCCGAAGCGGACCCGGCACGTGCCGGAACTGCAGAAGATGGGGGCTTCCATCACGGTCGTTAACAACATCATTCTGGTTCAACCGGGCAGCCGCCTGCGCGGGGCGGTGGTTCACGCTGACGAAATCCGGGCCGGGGCCTGCTTGATGCTTACGGGCTTGATGGTTGACGGCGAAACGGTGATCAACAATGCTGGCAACATCTTGCGCGGCTATGACCGGGTGGAAGAAAAGCTGCGCCAGCTGGGCGCTGACGTGGTCATCCGGGACGTGGAAGATTAACTTGAGCCCTTGTCAAACGGGCTGGATAGTGGTACTATGTTAGAGTTAACCGATTAATCTATGGCCTGTAGAAGGCTATGGCAAAGGAGTTTTAGAATTATGAAACAAGGTATTCACCCAGATTATCAAGAAGTTTGCTTCATGGACTCAGCAACTGGTTTTAAGTTTGTTGCCGGCTCAACTTTGAAGTCATCAGAAACTATTGAATTCGAAGGCAACACTTACCCATTGATCCGTGTTGAAATTTCATCAGATTCCCACCCATTCTACACTGGCAAGCAAAAGTTTGCCGCAGCCGATGGTCGAATCGAACGGTTCAACAAGAAGTACGGCTTCAGCAAGAAGAACTAATCGTTCTCTTTACTTTAAAAGCAGCCCTCTTGGGTTGCTTTTTTATTGCGAAGAGCGCTAAACAACGTATAATATACTAAGTGTTATTCTCAAGGAGCAGCATTGGAATGAAAATGCAGTTGGCAGAAATCGCCCAAGCCTTAAATACCAGTTGTGAAGGGGACGCAGAAACGGTCATTACCTCAGTGGCCTTTGACTCAAGAAAGATTAGCCAGGGCGCCCTCTTTGTCCCGATCAAGGGGGAAAGAGACGGCCACGATTTTGTGGGTTCAGCCATTGAAGCCGGCGCCAGCGCCACTTTGTGGGAAGCTGGCCACCCAAACAAGCCGGAAGGCATCGCGGTCTTAGAAGTTGCCGACACCTTGAAGGCCATGCGGGATCTGGCCCGCTACTACCTGCAGAAGGTCAACCCAACCGTGGTCGGCATCACCGGCTCAAACGGCAAGACCACGACCAAGGACATGGTGGCGGCGGTTTTGGCCAAGCGCTTCAACGTTTACAAGACCCAGGCCAACTTCAACAATGAAATCGGCGTGCCGATGACCATTTTGGAAATGAAGCCGATCACTGAAATCCTGGTTTTGGAAATGGGGATGGACCGGGCTGGCCAACTGCATGAACTGAGCCAGCTGGCCCGGCCGGATGTGGCGGTCATCACCATGATCGGGGAAGCCCATATCGAATTCTTCGGCAGCCGGGGCAAGATCGCCGACGCCAAGATGGAAATCACGGACTTTTTGCAAGAAGACGGCGAATTCATCTACAACGGTGATGAACCCCTACTGGCGGAAAGAGCCGCAAAGCTTTCCCAGGACAAGTCCACCTTCGGTTTCGCGGACTCTGACAGCATTCATGCCAGTGACCTCCGCAGCACCATGCACCATTCCTTCTTCAAGATTAACGGGACTGACCGGGAATTCTCAATTCCAATGATCGGCCGCCACAATGTGGCTAACGCCATGGCCGCTATTCTGGTTGGCCGCCACTTCGGGGAAAGTGACGAGGAAATCGCCGCTGGCCTGGCCAACTTCGTGCCAACGGCCAACCGGATGGAATGGGAAAAGGGCGACTGCGGCGAAGACATCATGAGCGATATCTACAATTCCAACCCAACGGCAGTTAAGGCCGTGACTGCCTCCTTTGGCCAGGTTCCAGTCAGTGAAGGCGGCCGCCGGATCGCGGTTTTGGCCGACATGCTGGAACTGGGCAGCCGGTCAGCCGACCTGCACAAGGGTCTGGCTGCCTGCTTGGACCCGGACAAGATCAACGTCCTTTACCTTTACGGGCCGGAGATGAACCACCTTTACCAGGCCCTGCTGGGCAAGTACGACCAGCAGAATCTGCACTACTACCCAGAAGACGAGATGAGCCATTTAATCGATGATTTAAAGAGCGACATCCACAGCCAGGATATCGTTTTGCTGAAGGGGTCCCACGGGATGCATCTGGAACGAGTCCTCGACAGACTGAAATAGGAGAACAATTTGAAATTTACTGAACTAGGATTGAACGATAATATCTTAAAGGCAATTAAGCGGTCAGGCTTTGAAGAAGCCACCCCGATCCAGGCCCAGACCATTCCTTTGGCTCTGGCAGGCCAGGACGTGATCGGCCAGGCCCAAACCGGGACGGGGAAGACAGCTGCCTTTGGTCTGCCAATCCTGCAAAAGCTGGACCTGAACAAGCAGGAGCAAGCCATCCAGGCCATCGTAATTGAACCAACCAGAGAACTGGCCATCCAGACCCAGGAAGAACTTTTCCGCCTGGGCAGAGACGAAAATGCCAAGGTCCAGGTCGTTTACGGCGGGGCGGACATTGGCCGGCAGATCCGGGCCTTGAAGAAGGTGCCGGAAATCCTGGTCGGGACTCCTGGCCGGCTTTTGGACCACTTGAAGCGCAAGACCATCAAACTGGACGGCGTCAAGACAGTTGTTTTGGACGAAGCCGACGAAATGCTGGACATGGGCTTCATCCAGGATATCGAAAGCATCTTAACCTATGCTGAAAACCGGGACCAGACCCTCTTGTTCAGCGCGACCATGCCAAAGCCAATCCAGGCTTTGGGCGAAAAGTTCATGCATGACCCGCAAGTCGTGAAGATCCAGGCCAAGCAACTGACGGCTGATTTGATCGACCAGTACTTTGTCCGCGTCCGGGAAAACGAAAAGTTCGACACCATGTGCCGGCTGATCGACGTGGAAAATCCGGACCTGGCCGTGGTCTTTAGCCGGACCAAGCGCCGGGTTGACGAACTGACCCGGGGCCTGGTTGCCCGGGGCTACAACGCGGCCGGCATCCACGGCGACTTGACCCAGGCCCGGAGGATGCAGGTGCTCAAGCGCTTTAAGGAAGGGGAGCTTGACATTCTGGTGGCTACTGACGTGGCTGCCCGGGGCCTGGATATTTCCGGGGTTACCCATGTTTACAACTACGACATTCCGCAAGACCCGGACTCCTACGTCCACAGAATCGGCCGGACCGGCCGGGCCGGCAAGAGCGGGATGAGCGTGACCTTCGTGACGCCAAACGAGATCGGATATATGCGGACTATTGAGGACTTGACCAAGAAGAAGATGTCTCCTCTGCGTCCGCCGACAGACGCCCAGGCCTTTGCCGGGCAGATGAAGCAGGCGTTCTTGAAGGTGGACGACCTGTTGAGCGGGGATTTGAGCAAGTATGACGACGCAGCGGAAAAGCTGCTGGAAAATTACTCAGCTGAAGACATCGCCGCTGCTTTGCTGAAGGAACTCTCTAACGACAGCGATGTTATGGTTACCATCACCCCTGAAAACCCTCGCTCTTACCGGGGCAAGCACTCAGGCGGCCGCGGTAGCCGCAGCCGGAGCGGTAACAATAACTTCAAGGGCAAGCGCAATTTTGACAGAAAGAAGCGCAAGCCAGGCTTTAAGTTCCACGGCCGGAAGGGCTAAATTTTTAAAAAAAGTAAAAAGGACCGGGCTTTTGTCCCGGCCTTTTTCTCTTTGTGCTATTATTTAAACAGCGTGAGGTGGAAAGATGATCAAAAATATCGGTGTGGACCAGATTGAGGTGGACCGGATCGCCAAGGTCGTTGACCGGGGGGACGGCTTTGCCCGAAAGGTTCTTACCGACCGGGAATTTGCTCAGTACCAGGACTTGACTCATAAGCGGAAGATTGAGTACCTGGGCGGTCGCTTCGCCATCAAGGAGGCCTTCTCCAAGGCCTGGGGATCCGGGATTGGCCAGGCAGTTTCCTTTGAAGACGTGGAAACCTTGAGGACCGAGTCCGGAGCGCCCGTAACGACGTCGCGGATTTTTACGGGGCGGATTTTTTCCAGCATCGCGCATGATGATCACGAGATCGTCGCCGTGGTCGTGCTTGAAGAGCCGGCCGGCTGGCGCCGCGCGATCGGCAAACTATCGCACCTGTTATCTGGGAGGAAAAATGATCACAGCAGTTAATCGACCAGCAGCCCTGCATATCAACCTGGCTGCTATCAAGGAAAACACCCGGCAGGCCAAGGACCACTTGAAGCCGGGCCAGAAGCTCTTTTGCGTGGTTAAGGCCAATGCCTACGGGCATGGGGCATCGCGCCTGGCGCCGGTGATGGAAGAAGCCGGAGCAGACGGCTTCTGCGTGGCCATGCTGGATGAAGGGCTGGAACTACGCCGGGCTCAGATCGTCAAGCCAATCCTGGTCTTGGGTCTGCAACCGGCTGAAGAAGCCGCCCTGGCTGCCGTCAACGACATTTCTTTGCCGGTGTCCAGCCTGGACTGGCTCAAGAAAGCGGAAAAGGTCCTCCGCAAGGAAGGCCTGAAGCTGAAGATTCACCTGGCCATCGACTCCGGCATGGGCCGGATCGGCTTTAGCGAAGACGAAGACTTCAAGGCAGTCAACGAATATCTGCAAGGCAATGATGCCTTCTTTGTGGAAGGGATGTTCACCCACTTTGCTTCCGCTGACTCTGCTGATGCCAGCTACTTTGACTACCAGGTCAAGCGCTTCAAGCACATGGAAAGCCTGCTGACGGTCAAGCCAAAGTGGATCCACGTGGACAATACCGCGGCCATCCTCTTTGACAAGGACGTAGCCAGCGACATTGTCCGCTTCGGGATTGGCCTCTACGGGCTCAACCCTTCATCAGCCCCAGGAAGCCGGGACTTAGAGCCTGCTTTTGCACTTAAGCCGGCCATGTCTTTTGTCAGTGAACTGACCTATGTCAAGCAGATCCACAAGGGCTATGGGGTCGGCTACGGGTCAACCTACATCGCAGAAGAAGACGAATGGATCGGGACCGTGCCGGTTGGCTACGCTGACGGCTGGATCCGGAAGTTCCAGGGCTTCAAGGTCAAGGTTGGGGACACTTACTGCCCGATCGTCGGCCGGGTCTGCATGGACCAGTTCATGGTTCTTTTGCCCAAGGAAGTGCCGGCTGGCACGCCAGTTGAACTGATCTCAGCTGATCCGGCAGCGCCAAACAGCCTGCGCCGGGCAGCTGACTGGCTGGATACCATCCACTATGAAGTGGCCTGCCAGTTTAACGACCGTCTGGACCGGATTTATGATAACGAATAAGATCAGGAAAAAACCTCCGAATTTTGCTTCGGAGGTTTTTAATATGCTTTTGCTTATTCTTCGTTCAAGAAGACGCCTGGCTTTTCTTCGCTCATAATGTTCATGCCGGCAGCCAGGTCTTCAACGGCAACGACTGGGAAGCCCTTGGCCTTGAGCTTCTTGCAGATGGACTTCAGTTCAGTTTCCGTGGTCCCTTGCGGCAGGGTGAAGAGGGTCCGGCGGACGTACTTGCCGTCAAATTCGCTGGCTGGCGCGTCCAGAGTCATGGCCCCGGCCAGGTTGACAAACTTGGCGATGATCTTGGTCATCTTGGTCAAGTTGCCACTGTCGTTGGTTGACAAGACAGTCAAGACGTAAGCCCCGGTCTTGATGTTCCAGGCTGAGGACAGCATGTCCAGCAGGCGGGCGTGGGTCAAGATGCCGTAGAAGGTGTTGTCAGTGTCCAAAACAGCAATGTAAGGCAAGTCCTTGATGGTAAAGAAGACTTGGAAGAATGGCGCGTTGATCTTGATGGTCTTGGTGGCGTTCTTCAAGAGGTAGGTTACCGGCAGGCTCATGTCCCCGCCTTGGGACTTGTGGCGGTAAATGTGCATCTTGTAGATGTTGCCGCGGAAGATCTTGCCGCTGTCATCCAGGATCGGCACGCAGCGGTAGCCGGAGCTTTCCAGTACCTTCAAGGCTTCTTCCAGGGTAGCATGTTCGTTGACAGTCGTCAGGTAGTCTTTCTTGATGACCAGTGATTTGATTAACATAGGATAACCTCCGTTATGTGGATTTACATGTAAATGTTTTTTTATCTCATACTTTCACATTATAGCATGCAGAAAAAATTAAAGACAGGTTAAAAGACAGGAAAGCGTAAGATTTTTGCCAGTTGTGCTAAAATTATTAAGATACAGCAAGTGAGGAGACTTTTGATGAAATTAATCGTTGCTTTGGGCAATCCTGGCCTTAAATATGAAAAAACCAAGCATAATACCGGCTTCATGGCCCTGGATCACTATTTAGATGAAAAAGGCCTGCGCCTGGACCGCGACAAGTTCACGGCCCTCTACGCCAAGGAGAAAGTGGCGGGCGAGGACGTGATCTTCATGGAGCCGCAGACCTACATGAACGAATCCGGCAGAGCCGTGGGCGCGGCGGCCAAGTTCTTCAAGATCGACCCCAGCGACATCCTGGTTATCCACGACGACATGGACATGCCAATCGCCAAGCTGCGGATCCGGGCCGGCGGCAAGTCTGGCGGCCACAACGGGATCAAGAGCATCATTGCCTGCCTGGGGACTGAGAAATTCAACCGACTGAAGATTGGCATCCGGCACCCGGACAAGCAGAGCGTGGTTTCCTGGGTCCTGACTCCTTTTAATCCCGACCAGCAAAAGGAGCTGGAAGCCAGCTTTGCCAAGGTTGATCAGATCATTGACGACTTTATCGCTGGCAAAGACGCCCAGTATTTAATGAACCGTTACAATTAAAGACAAGCACACGAACATGCAAGTAATTGATTTTTTGAAAAAAGATCAAGGAGTGACTGCTTTTATCGCGAAAACGTCCCGGATCAAGAACTCCCTGCTTACAGGAGTCGAACGGGGCGCTTTTGCCGTCCTCATCCAGGCTTATTTAGCCCAGGTGGGCCAGCCCCTTCTTTTGATCGAAGAGAATGAATACAAGGCCCAGGAACGCTACAACGACCTGAGCCGGCTTTTGGACGATGATGACCTGGAGCTTTTTGCCCTGGACGGGAACCTGGCCACGCAAACGGCGGTCAGTTCACCGGATGAACTCAGCAGCCGGATTCAGTGCTTGAACCTGCTCTTAAGCGGCCGGCCTGGTGTCGTGATCGCGACACCGCAGGGCCTGCAGTATCCGTTAAGTGCCCCGGCCCTGTTTAAAAAGGGACAGAAGCATTTTGCAGTTGGGGATGAAATTGCCCTACCCGACCTGGCCCAGTGGCTGAACCAGGCTGGCTACCACCGGGAAAACCTGGTAGTTAAGCCGGGCGAGTTCGCTATGCGGGGGGACATCGTCGACCTTTATCCTTTGGACCGGGAAAGCCCCCTGCGCCTGGAATTTTTCGGCGACGAAATCGACACGATCAAGACTTTTGACCTGACCAGCCAGCGCAGCCTGGAGGAATTGCCGGAAGCGACCGTACCAGCGGCCAGTGACCACGTCTTTACGGTAGAAGACTTGGACCGGGCGGGCCGGGAACTGGCCGGCGACCTGCCAAAGGAAGCAGCCGCTAGCCTGGCAATCGCCCAGGAAGCCTTAGCTAACGGGCAATTGCCGGATGACTGCAACCGCTACCTGGACTACCTTTTGCCTGAGTCTTTCAGTCTGCTGGACTACCTGCCGGCTAAAGGATTGCTTTTGTTTAACGACTGGCAGCTGATCGCCGAAAGCGTCAAGAATATGTGCGCTATCAATGATGACTACCTGGCCAGCCAGATCGCCAGCAAGATGATGACCAGCCGGCAGAAGCTGCGCCTGGATTTTGACGCGGTGCTAAAGGCAGATTGCCACCACCGCCTCTATGTCAGTATGATGGCCCACTCCATGGGCCGGCTCCGTTTTGGCCAGCATTTGGCCTGGGACAGCCGGGAGCCGCAGCAGTTTTTCAGCCAGATGGAGCTTTTGAAAACTGAGCTGGACTCTTATGCCAAAAAGGGGCAGACGGTGGTCTTGCAGGTGTCCAGCCGCCGGCAAGCGAAGGAATTCAACCGGAGCTGCCATGACTATGACATCTACCTGCCTTTGGCAGAAGCAGACGGCTTAAAAGAAGGCCGGGCCCAGCTGGTTATCGGCGGCTATGCCAGCGGCTTTGTCCTGCCGGACAGCGACCTGGTCTATCTGACGGAAAAGGAGCTTTTTAACCAAAACAAGCGGTCGAAGAAGCGGATCAAGACCCTGGAAAATGCCCAGCGCCTGCGCAGCTATACAGAGCTCAAGCCTGGCGACTATGTGGTCCACGTCAATCATGGTATCGGCCGCTTTGAAGGCATCCAGACCTTGGAAACCGACGGGAAAAAGCGGGACTACATCACCATCACCTACCAAAAGGGTGACCAGCTGTTTGTCCCGGCTGACCAATTGAGCTTGGTGCAAAAGTACGTGGCTTCAGAGGGCAAGCAGCCCCACGTCAACAAGCTAGGCGGCAGCGAGTGGGCCAAGACCAAGAAGCGGGTTGCGGCCAGAGTTGAGGACATCGCTGACGACTTGATCGACCTGTATGCAAAAAGAGAGGCGGAGAAGGGCTTTGCCTTTTCCCCGGATGGATCAGACCAGGCGGCCTTTGAAGCTGCCTTTCCTTATGAGCCAACCCCTGACCAATTGCGGGCTACTGCGGAAATCAAGGCTGACATGGAAAAGGCCAAGCCGATGGACCGGCTTTTGGTCGGGGATGTCGGCTTCGGGAAAACCGAAGTAGCCATGCGGGCAGCCTTTAAGGCCATCTGTGACGGCAAGCAGGTCGCCTTCTTGGTGCCCACGACCATCCTGGCCCAGCAGCACTACCAGACCATCAAGGACCGCTTTAAGGGATTCCCAGTGGAAATTGCCAGCTTCTCCCGTTTCCAGGGCCAGGCCGAAAGCAAGAAGATCGTGGCCGGCCTGAAAGACGGCAGTATTGACTTGGTAGTCGGCACCCACCGGATTTTGTCCAAGGACGTCCAGTTCAAGGACCTGGGCCTGCTCATTATCGATGAAGAGCAGCGCTTTGGGGTGGCCCACAAGGAAAAGCTCAAGCAGCTGAAGACCAATATTGATGTTTTGACCCTAACGGCTACTCCGATCCCGCGGACTCTGCACATGTCCATGATCGGGATCAGAGACCTGTCAGTCATGGAAACGCCGCCGCAAAACCGGTATCCAATCCAGACTTATGTCCTGGAACAGTTGCCAGGCATGGTCAAGGAGGCCTGCCAAAGGGAAATGCAGCGGGGCGGCCAGGTCTTTTACCTGCACAATCGGGTCGAGGACATCGAAGAAACGGTTGCCCGCTTGGAGCAGCTTTTGCCAGAGGCCCGGATCGCCTATGCCCATGGGCAGATGAGTGAAAACCAATTGGAAGACATCTTGAGCCGCTTTTTGGACCGGGAATTCGACATTTTGGTCACCACGACCATCATTGAAACCGGGATCGACATGCCTAATGTCAACACCATGATCATTGAAGATGCCGACCACTACGGCCTCAGCCAGCTCTACCAATTGCGGGGCCGGATCGGCCGGTCAGCCCGCCTGGCCTATGCCTACTTCCTCTACCAGCCAAACAAGGTTCTGACGGAAGTGGGGGAAAAGCGGCTGGACGCCATCCGGGACTTTACCGAGCTGGGGGCAGGCTTCAAGATCGCCATGCGGGACTTGTCCATCCGCGGGGCCGGCAACATGCTGGGGGCCCAGCAGCACGGCTTTATCGACAGCGTCGGCTACGACCTCTACTCTCAGATGCTGGCTGACGCCATCAAGGAGCGGCAGGGGAAGAAGCCAGTCAAAAAGAGCAATGCCGAGGTCGACCTGGGCCTGGAAGCTTATATTCCAGAAGACTACATCGCCGACCAGGAGCAGAAGATCGAATTTTACAAGAAGATCAAGGGGATCGGCAGCCTGCAGGACCGGGAAGACATCGAAGATGAGCTCCTGGACCGCTTTGGTGACTATCCGGCAGCTGTTGAGAACCTGCTCAACGTGGCCAGCCTGAAGGCCAGCTGCGACTTGGCCCAGATCTTGACTCTGGTCAAGGAGAAGGCCCAGATCCGGGTCATTTTCAGTGATTACGGCAGCCGGGAAATGGAAGGGCCAAACATCTTCAAGGCCCTGGAACATGTTTCCTGGAAGGCCCGGATCGCACTTGGCGCCCAAAAGCGCCTGGTGGTTACCCTGTTTTTGCCAGACAAGCTGACCCGGCGGGCCATGTTCACGGAACTGGGCACTTTTGCCAAGGACGCGGCGGAGATCATCCAGCGGTAATTTTTTAAGAGCAAAAAGTTAAAGTAGGAAAAGCTAAAAAAGGGTTCAGTATAAAAACTTGTGTAAATGACTGAGAGACTTAGAAAGCTTTCCGCGATAGTTCCATTAACCGCAGG
>NZ_AZCR01000038.1:6972-14750 GCF_001433875.1 Lactobacillus delbrueckii subsp. delbrueckii DSM 20074 = JCM 1012 | reverse complement strand
CCCGATTGAATATCGGAATCATGTTTTAACAACCTTAACGGCGTAATACTAAATTGTCCCAATTTTGGGGGTCACATCAAAATGATTTTTTTATTTTTCTGCTTCTGCAGGCGGAAGTTCTGCCAGATGGCCAAAAGGGTCACCAAAGCTAGGCAGCTGAACATGATAAAGTCGTATCTCCCGCCCTAGTAGCTTCTTTGGGCCAAAGCCCCTTGCCCCGTTTTCTGGGCCAGGGAGATCAGGGCCGTGGCCAGACTGACGCCGACTGAACCGGCAAACTGCTGGAGCATGTTGAAAGAGGAGTTAACGTCAGCCACGTTCCAGGGTCAGCGGGAACTTGAAGCCCAGCTTGTCGGCCAGTTTCCCGGCAAAAGGCGAGATGACGGCCCCCACGCAGGAGCCTGGCAAAAGGACCAGGCCGCTGATCAAGCTGCTGGAGCATATTGGGCATAGACCGGAACGGCGATGTTGACCAGCTGCAGGAAAAAATAGGTTAAAGCCGCCAGGCAGACAGTTTTTTCTTTAAAAATTGCCAGGTTGAGCAAGTGGCTGTTTACCCGCTTGTTGACAAAAACAAAGAGGGTAAAGAGGACTCCTCTGGCTAAAAGCAGAAGCCAGGACAATCTGCTGGTCCCGCATAGATAATGGCAAAAAGGGCCAGACCCAGCAAGAGCAGGGAGGGGGCATCAAATTTTTCCTTTTGCCCGCTTACCTGGTTGCGGATGTAGACCTGACCGCCGATTAAGCTGACTAAAGCCAGGGGCAAAAGGAGCCAGAAGATCATCCGCCAGCTGGCAGCTGAGACCACCAGGCTCCCGTAAGTTGGGCCCAGGGCCGGAGCAAAGGAGATGATCATCCCGGCAAAACCGGTCATGAGGCCGAGTTTTTGCTTAGGGACCTGGGTAAAGATCAGCTGGAACATGATCGGGGTGGAAAAGACGGTAGCGATCCCCTGAATGATCCGGCCGGCCAGCATCAAAGGAAAGCTGGAAGTTAAGGCGCAGATGATGCAGCCGCAAATAAAGGCCAGGGCGGCTCCTAAATGCAGCCAGCGAGCCGGGACCTGCTTGAGCAGGTAGGCGGTAGTTCCCATGACGATGGTCACTGTCAGGAGATAGGCGGTAGTAATCCACTGGACGGTTGCCAGGGGCTGGTGGAACTCTTTGACTAAAAGCGGGTAGGTGACGTTCATGGAGGTTTCATTCAGAATACCGATGAAGGTCATCAGGCCCGCACTGAAAATGGCGAGGTTGACTTTGCTTGATTTTTCCATAAGAACCTTTCTAAGAACACAAAAAGGCTGTCAGCGGTAGCTCCGCGACAGCCTTTTACTTTGTTTGCGATAAAGTTATTTTAGCATAAACCGCCAATTTTTGCCCAGGCATTATTTCCGGTAGAGCAAAAGAGCAGTTCCGGCTAAGTCAACCGTGTAGTCTTCGGTCTCCAGCGGCCGCTTGGTCATCCCCTGGTCGGTTGAGTAGATGATCAGACCCAATTTTGCTCCGGCTGGCAGGGTATAGTAGGTCGGCTGCAGTTCAAATTCCAGGTCGACGAACTGGCCGGCTTCCAGCTTGCTTGGCTGCTTCATGTCCTGGTAGTTCTGCAGGTTCATGTGGGCCTTGGTAATCAGCTTGGCCTTAGTGGCCTTGTCCGGGACGAATTCCTGCAAGGAGTCTGCCCCGAAGCGGTAGCCAAAGGGCTGGTTTCCTCTGGCAAAAATCTTTGGCGTAGCCGTCAGCCTCTGCCGGGTCCCCAGGTCAACCAGGGCAACAGACAGCTGGCCGACAGTCTTATTAGCTGCTACCCGGACCCGGACCTTTGGCCGGCCGACCAGGGTAGTCGGGTGGAGGAATTCCTCGCTTTCAAAGCGGAGGCTGGCCTTGGCCCATTTTTCCTCCCCGCTGATAAACTGGTATTCCCAGTCAGTTTCACTAATGCCGGCTTTCTTGAATTCTGTCCCGCCCAAGTCGGTGAAGGTTAGCTGGCCTGTCCCGTTTTCAACCGTTGACAGGTCCCCGTCAGCCGTTGGTGAATAGAGGCTGGCCTGGCCCAGGTCGCTGGCCCAGTCACTTTCTGCGTGCCACTCGTCAGCT
The DNA here is from genome assembly GCF_001433875.1 of Lactobacillus delbrueckii subsp. delbrueckii DSM 20074 = JCM 1012. Taxonomy (GTDB): domain Bacteria; phylum Bacillota; class Bacilli; order Lactobacillales; family Lactobacillaceae; genus Lactobacillus; species Lactobacillus delbrueckii. Next base: position 12,657 of record NZ_AZCR01000038.1, on the reverse strand, counting down.
TCCAGGTTGTCTTGGATCATGACCTTTGGCCATTGCTCATAAGCCCCGTTTTCCACTTCCAAAAGCTCGTGGACGAACCAGAGGTTCATGAGGTCGGTGAAATCGATGGAAACCAGGTTGTTCATGTTGTAGTGCGGACCCTGGTGGAGGAAGAGGTGAGATTCCACCGGCAGCTGCTTGACCTTTTGCCAGATCTTGTAGACGTTCTTCGGCTTGACATTCCAGTCGTTTAAGCCGTGAACGGAGATCCAGGAGCACTTGATGCCATCGGTGTGGTGGCGGTAGTTTCTGGACTCCCAGAAATCAGAGTACTGGCCTGTTGCCCGGTCCTGGGCGGCTAAAAGTTCGGCTTGCTCTGCTTCATAAGCCTTTTTAGCAGTGAAATTGCCCCCGTCCCAGAGGTTGGACTGGCAGACTTCAGCCAGCTTGTCCATGTCTTCGCCCTGGCATTCGCTTGGCGCGATAACCAGGCCGTGTTCCCGGTAGTAGTCATACCAAGAGGAAATAGCGGCTTCAGAAACCACCGTCTTCAAGCCCTTGACCCCGGTCGTCGCGATGGCGATCTGCAAGGTTCCCAGGTAAGAGCGGCCAGTCATGCCGACATTGCCGCTGCACCAGCTGGCTTTGGTTTCAAAGCGGCGGGTCCGGTCAGTATAAGCCACTCGGTCCCCAGTCAGCCATTCAATGACTTCTTTTTGGGAGATGGTTTCTTCCGGTGACCCGGTGATCCGGATCCCGTCCCCGTGCCGGTTGCCGATGGCCCCGGAGAAGACAGAGGCGAAGCCCCGGGCCAGGAGGTATTCGTTTAAGCCGTAAGAAGATTGCCCGGTTGCCAGTTCAGTGGCCGGCACGTCCTGGCCACTGGGGGCAGGGCTTTTAACTAAAGGCTTGGACACGTACTTGGGATTGGTCCAAGTGGTCGCGTCAGTCAGGTTTTCGTCGACATTGTGGTTAGTCTTGACATTGTCGATGATCCCGCCAAAGTAAGGTGAAGCCGTGTAGAGGGCTGGGACCTTCAGCTGGTCCTGGCTTTCAACTGGCCGGAAGACCGTGACCGGCAAGAGGTCGCCCTTGCCATCGCCGTCCGTGTCCAGGTCGCTTTGCACGTAAACGACCTCGCGGATGACCTGGCTTGTGTCAAAAACTGGCAGGGACTTGCCGTTGAAGAACATAAACTTGCCTTCCCCCCAGAACTGGGTGAAGTAGCCCTTGCCGGCCATGACGTCCAAGAGGATCTGCCCGTTTTTGCTCCGGGTGTTGAGCAGGCGGTAGAAAGCAAAAATCAATTCTTCCTTGCTGGTCAAGTCCTTAAAGGCCGGCAGGGCATGCTTTTTCCCGCAAGTCAAAGGATCAGTCAGGCTGTAGTCGTAGTTTGGGTGGTAGCCTAAAAGCTGCAGGGCAACATTAGCGAACTGGCTGGCCGTGATGGCAGTCGGCGTGTCCAAAAGAAAGGCGGCCAGGTCGGTTTGATCGTCCACGGCAAATTCTGCCAATTTGGCGTCTTTAGCCTGGCGGGTCGTGGCTTCCGCCAGGACATTGCCGGTCAAGACGGCCAGGAGCTCACTGAAGGAAAGAGAAGAGTAGTTTTCAGGCAAGAAGTTGATCGCCAGCAGCTCTTCAGTTGCCTTTTCCGGACTGGTTTCAACGTAGGCATATTGATTGTATTTCATGCTTTACCTCATCTTTATATCTTTACATCTATGGGATATTGTACCTTTTTGCTTTATCCAGTTTTTTAGCTGTTTTTTTAAGCAAGTTCTCAAGTTAATGCAAGCAAACCGCTTCCTTTTTGTCAAGGAAAAAATGACCAAGAAAAAAAGCAACTTTTTCCGAAATATGTTTGACAATTTATCCCTGGTCTAATATACTTAATTTGTTGCGTCGGAGTATAACGGTTCGGTAGCTCAGCTGGATAGAGCAACGGTCTTCTAAACCGTGGGTCGTGAGTTCGAATCTCACCCGAATCATGATTGCAACCAGAGAAATCACTGAGGCTTGCCTCGGTGATTTTTTTGTTATATTCGCAGAAAATTTGCCAAGCCTGCAAAAGTAAACTATAATGGAACAAATATTAAACGTTTGTTCGAGCAATCCTGGCCACTTGGCCGGGGCCTTTTTATTTGTTCGGGATTTTTAACACAAGGTAGGAAATGTAATGACGACGGTAATTTTAGCAGAAAAGCCCAGCCAGGCCCGGGCATACGCGGCCGCTTTCGCCCAAAGCCAGAAGGGGGAAGGGCAAATTAAGGTGGCGGACCCGATCTTGCCGGCAGACACGGTGATCACTTATGGTTTTGGCCATTTAGTGGAAATGGCCCTGCCGGAAGCTTATGACGCCAGCTTCAAGCGCTGGTCTTTAAAGAAGCTGCCGATTTTTCCCGACCAGTACAAGTACCTGGTTCCTCGGGACAAGAAGAAGCAGTTCAATATTGTCGCTAATTTGCTCAAGCGGGCAGATACGATCGTGATTGCCACGGACAGTGACCGGGAAGGGGAAAACATCGCCTGGTCCATTATGCGGCAGGCGGGGATCGATTTGAAACAGAAGCGCCTTTTCCGCCTCTGGATCAATTCACTGGAAAAAGCCGCGATCAGGGAAGGCTTCCAGAACTTGCGGCCGGGTAAGTACTACTACTACCGCTATAAGGAAGCCCAGACCCGGCAGATCAGTGACTGGCTGGTCGGGATGAACGGCAGTCCTTTATTTACCTTGCTGTTAAGAAAGCAGGGGATTAAGGGGACCTATTCAATCGGCCGGGTGCAGACGCCAACTTTGTACATGGTCTATAAGCGTGACCAGGAGATTGCTAATTTTAAGCCGGAGAAGTACTGGCTGCTTATGGCCGATTTTTGGCAGGGAAGAAAGAAATTTACCGGCCGCTTGCTGCCGGAAACGAAATTTAAGAGCCCGGCAGAACTGGAGCAGTTTTTGCTGGCTAAAGGGGGGAGTCTGGGCAAACAAACTGGCCAGGTGTCCAAGGTGGACAAGGAGCAAAAGAGCCAGGCCAGCCCCCGCCTTTTCTCCTTGTCCAGCCTGCAGACGGAAGCCAACCGCCGCTACCATGCTTCAGCCAGCCAGGTTTTACAGGCTGTGCAGAATTTGTATGAAAATAAGTTTTTAAGCTATCCGCGGACAGACTGCAATTATATTACGGACAATGAGTATGCCTACCTGGCCCAGAACTTAGACCGCTACCAGGGGCTGTTGCCAAATTCTGCAGAAGTCAAAGAGCAAATGAAGCCCTTAAAGGCGGAGAAGCGCTATGTCGACTCCGGCAAGGTCCAGGAGCACCACGCCATCATCATGACCAAGACCGTGCCCAGCCAGGCACAAATGGGCAAAATGTCAAAGCTGGAAGGGCAGGTCTATGACCTGGTCTTGCGGCGAACTTTGGAGATGTTTTTAAAGGCCTATGTTTATGAGAAGACCACGGCTTTGATTAATGTCGGCCAATTGACTTTTAAAGCCAGCGGCAATGTCAGCGTGAATCTGGGCTGGAAGATTCTGGAAGGGCCGGTTAAAGATGCCCAGCTGCCGCCCCTGGAAGTCGGCCAGGAACTGACGTCGAAATTGAAAGAGCAAGAAGAAGAGACTAAGCCTCCGGCTAAGTTTACGGAAGGGAGCTTGATCACGGCCATGAAGACGGCCGGCAAGACCCTGGATGATGAAGAGGCCCAGGCTATTTTAAAGGACGTTGAAGGGATCGGGACGGAAGCTACTCGGGCCAGCACCATCGAAATTTTGAAGAAGCGGGGCTACATGCAAAGCCGGCAAAACAAATTGTCGGTTACCCCGGAAGGGACCATCCTCTGCAAGGCGGCGGAAGCTGAGCCACTCTTAGTCAGCGCGCAGATGACGGCCCAGTGGGAAAAGGCCTTAAAGCAAGTCGGGGCCAAAGAGCGGAGCCAGGATAACTTTTTAGGGCAGATCAAGAATTTCATTTCAAAGATGATTACAGAAGTGCCAGGCAAGATCCAGGTTGATCAGGGCTTGCAGGAAGAAGCCCAGAGCCGGCAAGCCAAAGCCGCGGCAATCGGCCCCTGCCCGGTCTGCAAGCAAGGGGAAATTACTGACAAGGGCAAGTTTTACGGCTGCAGTAATTACCGGGGCGGCTGCCATTTCACCTTGCCCAAGAAGTTTGCCGGCAAGAATATGGGCAAGCGGATTGTGAAGACCTTGATCAGCAAGGGCAAGACTGACAAGCTGGACGGTTTTGTCTCTAAAAAGAGCGGGCAGCGGTATTCAGCCAAGCTGCAGCTGGAAGGGGACAAGCTCTCTTTGGTTTTTGATTGATTTTTGCAAAAGCAATATTTCTTAAAATGAGTTAACAAATCTGTTACAAATGAAATAGTGCCCGAAAACTGTGGTAAAGTATGAAAAGGCATTTCGTGATAAAAGTGTAAATTATCTGGGTGCTTTTTGTTAATAACTGTAGATTTATGAGTTTTGTATTTTTAGAAGTGAAGGGAAGAGTTTGGTGAGACGTTTTGCCTTGGGCATGATGACCAGTGCGGCACTGATGGCCGGCCTGGCCAGTCAGGTACAAGCAAGCAGCAAAGACTATAGTAAGAGCACGAAGACCGATCTTGTGACCAAGATCATGGGTAACAAGAGCTACCAGGTCTATTCTTCGCTCAAGCTGGAAGAGGTAACTAAGAAGGTCAAGACAAAGACCAAGGAAAAGAAGAAGTACACGGTCAAGAAGAAGGTCGCCGTCAAGAAGAAGAGTAAGAAGGGCAAGACCAAGTACAAGACGGTCAAGCAGGTCAAGTACAAGTGGGTGACTAAGACGGCCTACAAGAACGTGAAGAAGAAGGAGTGGAAGTTCGGCAAGAAGTTGACGACCTCGGCTGACTTCAGATACGCTCACGTTCAGTCCAAGTCCTACAAGGTTAAGGGTGGCAAGCGCTACTACTACATCTACGTTGACGGCCGGCCAGTTGGCTACGTGAATGAGAAGGCTTTTGCCCTTTCGAAAGCTAATGTGGTTTCCCAGGTCAGCCTGGTCAACAACCCGTCTGACTCAGTTGGCTTTAACGCCGAAGACGCGATTAACTACGTGACTGACCAGCACGGCAGTCTGGTTGACAATGATTCAGTTGAGATCAGCTGCAAGTCTGCTGAATTGAATATTTCTGATACTGGCTATGTATCCAGCCGCAAGGCCGGGACGGCGGTTTTGACCTTCAAGTACGGCAAGGCCAAGGCGACCAGCAAGCTGACGGTACGCGAGGATGCCAAAGAAGGGATCAGCTCGGCCGATGTAACGCCGGTGAAAACTGATTTGCCAGAGATTGAGACCTGGTCAGCCAGAGACGGGGCCTCATCTTCAACTATTACTTCAAAAGATGCGGTTTCCAGCTCCCACAAGTACTGGGCGACCAACATGTCTGGCAACGCTAAGGGCGCGGATATTGAAACCATATTCTATCATCCGGCAGTTTTGAGCGCGCCAGGTTCAAGCAATCTGGAGGCCAAGGTATCAAGTTCTGTGCAAGGGCTCGACTTTTATGATAATGACCTGGTGACCAGCAACCTTGACTTAGGCCAGGCAGACAACCGGGAAGCCCGGGGGCACATGGTCTACTATAATATGCGGAAGGTCAAGAAGTACAACTGGCGGCTGATTCCAAGCAAGATGCTGAGCTTCAACACCTGGCTAAGCTATATCAAGAACATCAAGG
>NZ_AZCR01000038.1:6023-6932 GCF_001433875.1 Lactobacillus delbrueckii subsp. delbrueckii DSM 20074 = JCM 1012 | reverse complement strand
ATACATGAAGCTGGGCCATGGCCAGTCAGTCGGCAGCACCAAGAAGTATGTTTACGTTTTGGCCAACTGGAACCGGTCCAAAAACTGGTCCAACTCCCAGGAACTGATCCGTGTCAAGAAGTCCACCATGGAAATTGACAAGATCTGGACCTTCAAGGTTTGGAACGGGTCAGCCAAGTATCCGCGGATTTTCCTCAACGCGGACGTAATTGACGACAACACTTTGCTTGCCCTCTTCCACAATGCTTCTAAGCACCGCTATGAATACTGGAAGATCAGCAGAAACGGTGACAGCTTCAAGGCCAAGGAAGTTGGGGCAACCGGCAGCGACCTCATCAGCAATTCCGCTGAAGTCCAGGGCTTTGTCTGGAACAGTGCCTATGACGTTTACTATATTGCCTTTAACGCCTACCTCTTTAAGATCGGGGCAGGCTTAGATGGCAAAACAGATGCCGGCAAGCTATTGAACTACTACAAGTTTGACAAGCTATTGAACTACCGCAAGTTTCACACTGGCCGGCGGGAATTTGAAGGTTTGAGCAGCTATGGGCCCGAACTCTACGTCAACTTGAATCATCCAACGGAAACTTTGAAAGTGAATCATATTACAAAATAGTTGAGTCTAATGATTGTGGGTATAGGAAGAATTAAATTAAAGAAGGGGGCTGGCCTTTTCAGCTGCATTTATGCCCATGGCCTGTTTGTTTAAAGCTGGTCAGCCAGTTGCAGCCGCGAGTGAGAAGCTGTCGACCAAGGTGATCGACGGGAAGAAGAACTATGGGATCTATTCCAGCTTAAAGCAGGTGAAGGAGCTGGTCTGGAAGTTTGGCAAGAAGCTGGCCACTACGAAAGGATTCAAGCTGGCCCATGTCCAGTCCCGATCCTACAAACTCGCCCGGGGAAATGTTT
>NZ_AZCR01000038.1:0-5991 GCF_001433875.1 Lactobacillus delbrueckii subsp. delbrueckii DSM 20074 = JCM 1012 | reverse complement strand
TTTGGATGTGTATGGTCAGGATATGGTCACGACCAACTTTTATGGCGGGCCTGAATCATCCAAGGACGGAGCCCGGGGGCACATGGTCCTTTACCAATTGAACCAAGTGCCAAAGTATGCTTTGCAGTATATTCCAACCAATACCTTGAATTTCCAGCTTTGGAAGAATTACGTCAAGAGCATCAAGATCAGTCCTTACATTAAACTCGGCCATAGTCAGTCTGTTGGGTCAACTTCCCGCTATATCTATGAACTATCTATGAACTGGCTAACTGGAACCATACCAAAAAGTTGCGGTCAAACGAGCTTTTGCAGATTGACAAGAAGGACATGCAGGTCAAGCGGATCTGGACTTTTGCCGTCAGCAACGGCAAGCGGGAAAACAACTTCTACTTCTTAAACGCGGACGTGATTGACGACAACATCATGCTGGCCTTGTTCCACAGCAAGTTCAATCACCGCTTTGAAATCTGGAAGATCACCCGGACGGGCAACAGCTTCAAGGTTAAAGAAGCAGCCACTACTGACGGTGACTTGATTTCTAACTCCAGCCAGGTACAGGGCTTTACTTACAATGTTGCCCACAAGTGCTATTACCTTGCTTTTAACGATTACCTGTTTAAGATTGATGCCAAGGGTAACCTGGCCAACTACTACCACTTCAACGCCAAGCGGGAAGTAGAAAGCCTGGCTTCTTACAAGTCAAAGATCTATATAGCCATGAACAAGCGTGCAGAAGTTTTTGACTCGAATATGGCGAAACAGCCTCAAGAGCAGGCTCTTAAAAAATAAATATTCTTACTGAAATGCACTAGGCGGATAACTGCCTAGTGCATTTCTTAATCTAAAAATAATAAATGAAAGCTTATTTTGCGCGGGATGATGATAAAGAAGTGCCTTATTATTAATATAATATGAAGAAAAAGATGGATTTTTTTAGAAAGATGGTAAATTAAGGAGGTATTACTTAGTCGCGGTAAGAGCGGATTTATGGAGATAACAAACTGGAGGAGCGATGAAGAAATACAAGTATATTTTTTTACTACATCAGCATCTTATATACGGTGGGGATCTCGCTATGGAGCGGAAAGATCTACCTGTTTATACGGCATAGTGGCTACAGCGACAGCTTGATCAATCTTTTCTTGGAGATTTTCTGGCTGGTCACCTTTTTTGCCGAAATACCATCCGGCTACAGTGCTGACAAATTTGGTTATTTAAAAACGATCATGGCCAGCGGGATCATCAGAGCCTTAGGTTTGATAATTTTGGCACTCAGTCCCATGAATTTATTGTGGATGACAGTCAGCCGGGTCTTGACCGCGCTAGGGGATTCCCTGCAATCGGGCACCATGACTTCCTGGATTGCCAACAAGGCCGTTGAGCATGGCGAAAAAGACCAGCTTGGCGCGATTTTCTTTGGCTACAGTCTTATTGGCACGCCTTTGACCATGGCTGCCACCTTCGTTGGGGCTAATATTTTAGGCAATATCCGCCTGGACCTGCCCTTGCTGATCGGCGCGGCCTTTTTGCTCGCGACCAGTTTGACCATCATCCCTCTCTTGAAATATGACAGCCAAAACTTGGCTGAGGAGGAAGAAGGGATGCCGAAGCTGAACTTGGTTGCCGATGTAAAATACACGGTCAAGCAAGAACAGAAAACTTTTGCCTGGATCTTGCTTCTGCTTCCCGTGGCAATTATTTCAGCAGGTCCGCTTGACCAGTGGCAGATGTACTTTCAAAGAGGTAAGGCCGTCAATTCCGGGACGATTTCTGTCTTGATGAGCCTGGCCGGGATGCTGGCGATTTCTCTTTACAACCGCTATGTGTCCAAAAAGCCGCTGTCTAATAAAAGACAGACCCGCTTGATTGTTGTCAGCACGGTAATGATGGCTGCTACTTTTGCTCGGCGTGGTTGGTCTGAAAAACTGGTATTATGGGTCTCTCGCCTTGTTCATGCTCCATACCATGTTTGGCAGCTTGGAAAACATGCTGGGCGGGATTGTTTTGCAAACGACGATTCAAACAGAGAACCGCCGGGCGACGATTATGTCTGTTGCCAATGCCTTGGACGCGGGCGCGGAAGTCGCGATTTTGGCAATTAACGGCTTTTTGTCTGACCGCTATGGCATCGGCTTTGCCTGGGTAAGTCTGGCTGTTTTGGGCTTAGTTATCTTTTTGCTGGCAATTTTTGGCATGCAGAGTAAAAAATTAGAAGTTGAGGAGATTTAAATGGATATTACAGGATTTTTCAAGGATGGCCGCCTGCAGGTCATTCCCCGCAAGCAAAAGGCGAAAGATGCCTTGTTTGACGCGCTGATTGACCGCTTTGAATTTGGCCGGGATTATACTGAAAAGGAAGTCAATGAGATCTTGGCAGCAGTCTATGACAACTACGCTATTTTGCGCCGCTACTTGGTTGACACGGGCCGCTTGGAACTGGACCCTTATGGTCATCATTACTGGCGGGCAGAAAAGGAAGATTGATTTTATGGCATTTAAGACCACCACGTGGTGGTCTTTTTTTACTGTTTTTAAACTAAAAGCGAATGTTAATAAGAAACTCTTGGCAAATAGTTCATCTTTCTCTTTAAAAAAGTCCCGTTTTCTGTTATCCTAAGGGAAAGCAGACAGGAGGAATAATCGTGACTAGTAGAATCAGTGTTGTAATGGGCTCTAAGTCAGACTGGGGCTATATGCAGGAAGCTTGCAAGCTGCTCGACAAGTTCGGGGTCGACTACGACAAGCAGGTTATTTCAGCGCACAGAATGCCGGAGTAAATGTTCGCTTTTGCCCAAAAGGCAGCGGAAAACGGCACTAAGGTGATCATCGCTGGTGCTGGGGGGCTGCCCACCTGCCAGGCATGATTGCCGGCAACACTCCCTTGCCAGTAATTGGCTGCCCGGCCAAGACCAGCGCTTTGGGCGGGATGGACTCCCTTCTTTCCATCGTGCAAATGCCAGCAGGCATCCCTGTAGCGACGACCGCCATCGGCCCGGCCGGCGCCAAGAACGCGGCTCTTTTAGCCATGCAGATCTTAGGCATCGAAGATAAAGAACTCCAGCAAAAGATCGTGGACTACCGCAAGGAAATGCACGACCAAGCCAAAGAAAGCAGTGCAGACCTTGTCTATTAAAATCAAGCCCGGCCAAACGATCGGCATCATTGGCGGGGGACAATTAGGACAAATGCTGGCTTTTGATGCCAAGGCCAGCGGAATGAAGGCCATCATCCTGGACCCAACTCCAGCTTGCCCGGCCGGCCAAGCCGCAGATGACCAGATGGTGGCTGAATACAGTGATGTCGACGCCATCCATGAACTGGCCTCTAGAAGCGATGTCTTGACCTACGAATTTGAAAACGTGGACCTGGATGCCCTGGAGAGCGTCAAGGACCAGGTCTTTATTCCGCAAGGGACCAAGCTTCTATACACGACCAACAACCGGATGCGGGAAAAGACTTTTATCCAAAGTGCCGGCTGTGAAGTGGCCAAGTTCAGAGCAGTCAAGAACCGGGTTGACCTGGAAGAAGCCGTCAATGACTTGGGCCTGCCAGTCGTTTTGAAGACCTGTGAAGGCGGCTATGACGGCAAGGGCCAGGTTGTTTTAAAAGCAGCTGCCGACTTGGACAAGACTGCTGATGTCTTAGCTTGCGGTGACTGCATTTTGAAAAAATTGTCGACTTCCGTATGGAAGCCTCCGTCATGGTTGGCCGCAACTGCGATGGCCAAGTCACGGTCTTCCCGGTCAGCGAAAACATCAACCAGGGCGAAATCCTGCATGAAAGTATCGTCCCGGCCCGGATTTCCCCGGACTTGGCCCAAAAGGCCCAGGAGGCTGCCGTCAAGATCGCTGAAGCCATTGACCTGAAGGGGATCTTAGGCGTAGAAATGTTCGTTACTAAAGATGACAAAATTGTCATCAATGAACTGGCTCCCCGGCCCCACAATTCCGGCCACTACTCAATTGAAGCCTGCAACTTCTCCCAGTTTTCCGTCCACAACCGGGCAATTTGCAACTGGCCTTTGCCAAAGATCAAGCTGCTCAGCCCGGTCGTCATGGTCAATGTTTTAGGCCAGCACGTGGCCGGCACGGAAAATCTGATCGCCGAAAAGCCACAGTGGTCCTTCCATGACTATGGCAAGGGCGAGGTCCGCAGAGACCGGAAGATGGGGCATGTGACAATCCTGACTGATGATGTCGACAAGACTTTGGCCGAGATTGCCGCAACCAAAGTTTGGGATGTATAATTAAAAAGCAGATTATTGTTGATTTTTTAAAGGTGGAAAATAAATGATTGAACGCTATACCCGACCAGAAATGGGTGCCATTTGGACTGATGAAAAGAAGTATGAATGCTGGCTGGCAGTAGAAATCGCTGCTGATGAAGCCTGGTCCAAGCTTGGCTACATTCCGGCAGAAGACGTGGAAAAGATTAAGCAAAACGCCAAGTTCAGCGTTGACCGCATCAACGAAATTGAAGCCGTGACTCACCACGACGTTATTGCCTTCACCCGGACCATTTCTGAATCATTGGGGCCGGAAAAGAAGTGGGTGCACTACGGCTTGACCAGTACTGACGTGGTTGACACTGCCCAGGGTTACCAATTGAAGCAGGCTAACGACATCCTTCGCAAGGACATCCAGAACTTTATCGACGTCCTGGCCAAGCGGGCCCTTGAATTCAAGGATACGGTCTGCATGGGCCGCACCCACGGCATTCACGCTGAACCAACTACTTTCGGCTTGAAGTTCGCCCGCTGGTACTCAGAAATGAAGCGGAACCAGGAACGCTTTGAACACGCTGCCCGCGGAGTGGAAGCCGGCAAGATTTCCGGTGCCGTCGGGACTTTCGCTGAAGTTGACCCGGAAGTTGAAGCATATGTCTGCAAGAAGCTGGGTCTGCACGCCCAGGAAATTTCAACCCAGGTCCTGCCACGTGACCTGCACGCTGAATACATTGCTACCATCGCCCTGGTTGCAACTTCTTTGGAAAACATCGCTACGGAAATCCGTTCTTTGCAAAGAACGGAAATCCACGAAGTTGAAGAACACTTCGCCAAGGGGCAAAAGGGTTCTTCCGCTATGCCGCACAAGCGCAACCCGATCGGTTCAGAAAACATCTGCGGGATGGCCAGAGTTCTCCGCGGCAATGTCGTAACTGCCTACGAAGATGTAACCCTGTGGCACGAAAGAGACATCTCCCATTCAGGTACTGAACGGGTAATCCTGCCAGACAGCACCATCGGTCTTGACTACATGCTTAACCGGATGGGCAAGATCCTGGCCAACCTGGATGTCTTCCCGGAAACCATGAAGAAGAACATGGACAAGACTTTGGGCTTGATCTACTCCGGCCGCGTTCTGCTTAAGCTGGTTGAAAGCGGCATGAGCCGGGAAGCTGCCTACGACTTGATCCAGCCATACACGGCCAAGTGCTGGGCTGAACAAGTTCCATTCCGGCCTCTCCTTGAAGCAGACCCAACCATTCAAAAGCAACTGACTAAGGCTGATCTTGACGATGCCTTCGACTACCACTGGCACCTGCGCCACGTTGACGACATCTACAAGCGCCTAGGTTTGGAATAAGTGTAAAAGGGCAATGATTTTCAATGCGATTGCCAATATATAAAAGGTTGTGACTGTTAAAAAGTATTAATTTCATTCAGTACTAAATAGTAATATTTCTTATCAATTCATGATATAATGCCGGTATCAAAAGATTGGAAGGAAGAAACGATGAGCGAATACATGTCCATATCAAAAGCAGCTGAATATCTTAATGTTGCTAAGTCAACTCTCCGCAATTGGGAAGCTGAAGGACTGATTACGCCGCTTAGAACTGCCTCCAATCAACGTCGCTACACTAAAGAAATGCTAGATGAGCTTCTGCAAGGAAATGTGAAGGCATCTAAGCCTAAGAAGCTGCTGACCATCGGCTATTGCCGGGTTTCTTCTGGCCATCAAAAAGAAGACCTCCAAAGACAGAAGG
>NZ_AZCR01000037.1 GCF_001433875.1 Lactobacillus delbrueckii subsp. delbrueckii DSM 20074 = JCM 1012 | reverse complement strand
CTTGACCGCATTTACCGGCGTAGATAGTCAAAATCTGCCAGATGTTATGGTAAGTGTTCAATTTATTCTTGCAATTGGCGGACGATTTTTATTACCTGGGGAATAACGATCTTTCTAAGGGTCTGCCCGTAAGTCAATTGCAGGACCTTGGCTGCCTCAAACTGTCCCCGGTCGATGGCCTGGTTGCCGCCCCGGAAGATTTCAGCAAAGTAGGCCGTGTAGTTCAGGACAAAGGCCACCAAAGCCGCCATATAGCGGGGGAAGGTCAAGCCGACGATCGGCAGGCCGTAGAAAACAAAGATTAGCTGCAACAAAAGCGGGGTCCCCCGCATCAGCCAAACGTAGAAGTTGAGTAGCCACTTCAATGGGGCAAAGCGGCTGCTTAAGCCGAAGGAGACCAGGATCCCCAAAGGCAGGGAGAAGATCAATGTTTCAAAAAAGATTTGCAAGGTCATCCCCGCCCCGCTGAAAAGGGAGGGAAGTATTTCCATAACGTATTTCATTCGTTTTACCCACTTCCTAGAAAAAGAAAATAAAAAAGTCCTCCCGGCCCCGAAGGGCCAAGAGGACGCGTCAGCGTGGTTCCACCTCGTGTTCACCGGTCCCTCGCGGCAACCGGCCTCACCAGCTTGAAAAAGCCTTCAAGCTGCAGCGGTAACGGGCTGACCCGGAAGGAGCTACTAAGCCTTCACCCCTCCTGCTCACAGACGTGTGTTCAGCCAGCCCTTGCTCCCCTTTCCACCAGCGGGAAGTCTCTATCTGTCCAGGCAGGCCTACTTCTTCTGTTCATCGCGTGAAATATAACCGACTCTAAGTCTATTTCCAGTAATATTAAGCCAATATTAAAAAAACGTCAAGCTTTTCTTTTACTTTTTTACAAAAGTTGCTTCATTAGTTGGCAAAAGCGGACTCTTTTCACCAGCGTAAACCAGGTCCAGCTTGTACATGGCCCGGGAAGCGATCGTGTAGACCAGCTGGGTCTCGTCTTCTTCGTGGTAGGCCGCTTTAGAGGCATCCCACATGATTACAGCGTCAAATTCCAGCCCCTTGGCCAGGTAGGACGGCAAGACCAGGTTCCCTTCCACCAGGCGCTGGTTAGCGCTGGAGATAAGGTGGACCCCCTCAAGCTGGTCAGCCAGCTTTTTAGCCGCCTCCAGGTCCTTAGTGATGATGGCAGTCGTCAGCTTTTGGGCGTCATTTTCCGCTAAAGCTGCTTTCAAAGCCGCTAAAGCGCCAGCTTCATCACTTCTGCCCCAGACTTGCGGCAAAGGCCCCTGCCGGTTGAAGCTTTCGATTTTTTCACCATGGCGGAGGATCTGCTTGGTGTAGTCAGTCAGCTGCTTGGTTGACCGGTAGGACTTGGTCAACTGAACCAGCTTGGTCTTTTCCGGGTCAAAGAGGTGGGAGATCTGCTTTAAGAGGCTGCTGCTCTCGTCCTTGGTAAAAATCGCCTGGTTCAAGTCGCCCAGCATGGTGAACTTGGCCCGGGGGAAGTTATAGCGCAGATAGGCCAGCTGGAAGGCTGAGTAGTCCTGGATTTCGTCGATAAAGCAGTAGCGCATCTCCAGGTTGGTCTGGCGGGCAATGATCTGGTCGTAAAGGTAAAGATAGGCTGAAGCATCCCGGAGGTCAATTTCCTGGTCTTTAAACTTAGCCTTAACTTCTTCAACATGGGCCAGCCATTCTTCTTCGCTGATCCCATACTTGGCCAGGTCCGTCATCTTCGGCACGGCCCGCAAAAAGGCCAGGTACTGACCCCGCAGGTTCAAGAAGCCGTTGTGGTTGATCCGGCGGGCAACTTTAGCCAGGTGCTTGATAACGATCTTTTTGCCCAGGAAGGCCCGTTCAGCCTTTTCTGAAGAGAATTCCTGGTCCGGCCGGTCGTACATGTCCAGCATCTGCTCGCGGCTGAGCCCTTCGATTTCCCGGCTGACCCAGACCTTGCGGGCTTCACTGGCCACCCGTTTATTCAAGCGGCGGATTAGTTCCTCGCGGGTAGCGTCAATCCGGTTGCCCAGCTTGTAGTTTTCATTGAAGGAGTAGTAGAGCTCCTTGATTTCTTCCTTGCTGAAAAATGGTTTCTTTTTGGTCCGGAAATAGATATTGCGGAAGATCATGCCGGACTGGTTCAGGTGCTGGCCGTAGCGGGTAGCCAGCTTGTAGAAGGCCAGCGAATCCTTGAAGCGGCTGATTGCCGTATCAGCCTGCCGGTCCTCAAACTGGTCAAAGAGGTTCTGCACCTTCATCTTCGGCAAGCGGCGGGCGATAAACTGCCAGTAGGTCATCTGGACCATGTTCTGCTCGCCCATTTCCGGCAGGACGTTTTCGATGTAGTCGTTAAAAAGCTGGTTAGGACTGAACATGATCACGTTCCCGCTCTTGAGGTTGCCCCGGTAGCGGTACAAGAGGAAGGCGATCCGCTGCAGGATGGCACTGGTCTTGCCAGACCCGGCCGCCCCCTGGACAAAGAGCAGGTCGCTGGTCGTATCCCGGATAATCTTGTTTTGCTCCTTTTGGATGGTCTTGACGATGGACTTCATCTTGATGGAGGACTTTTCTGACAGAACTTCCATCAGCATCTGGTCACCGATGGTTTCGTCAGTGTCGAACATGTTGATGATGGTTCCGTCTTCGATCATGAACTGCCGCTTCTTGCTCACGTCGACTTCAACCGGCCCTTCCGGTGAGTAGTAGGTTACCTTGCCGATCTTGCCATCGTAGTAGATTGAGGAGATCGGGGCCCGCCAGTCATAGATCAAAAGCTCATTGTTCTCGTCCATGAAGGAGGCCAGGCCAATATAGATGCTTTCCGGCTCTTCGCCAGCCTCCTCAAAGTCAACCCGGGCGAAGTAAGGATGGACATGCAGCCGCTTTAAAGTAGCCAGTTCGCGGTCGTTGACCTGCCAGGCATTGTCGCGTTCTTTGAGCATTTGCTGCTGCTGAATCGACAGGGCCGTGTCCATTGAGGTCGAGTAGTCGTCAAAGTCCAGGCGAATATCATCATAGAAGTGGGCGCTGATGTTGCGGGCTTCGGCCTTGTCTTTAGCGATAGCCTGCTGCAGCTGGTCCCTCTTTTGATCAATCTTTTGCAGAACCTGGTCCAGGTGGGCTTGTTCTGCTTTGCGGTCTGAGTTTTCTACCATGTAATATATGCACCTTTTCTAAAAAAATAAACTCCAACAGCTTTTCTTTGAAAAAACTTGCCTAATATTCTACCATTTTTCAGCTTAAAACTAAAGCCAGACCTCCTTAGGAAAAGCTTAAGCAGTTTCAGCGGACTTTTTGCTAGGAAAAAGAGCTGGCAAATCTTATAATAATTAGCGCAAAGGAGAAAATTGATGCGACGATTTTTTAATTTCATCAAGAACCTGCTCATCTTAGCGATCATGGCCGCGGCCGTGGTCAACTACCATGAGCAAATACAGACTTTCCTGCTGGAAGCAGCGGGCACGGCCAGCACTTATCTGGAGCAGAAAGGCTTAAAGAGCAAGACTCCGGATTTAAGCGGCGGCGTCGTTGCTGAAAGCAATAAGAAGGTCACTAAGAACACGACCGGCTACCGCTGGCCAAAGGCGACGGCCAAGGTCTACATCGGGGTCAAACAAACCGACCTCTACAACGCCAGGGTCAATGCCATGGCAGCCTGGAACCAGACGGGAGCTTTTACCTTTAAGCAGACTAAAAACAAGAAGAACGCCCAGATCGTGGTCGTGGCCACCTCCAAGAACAACGGGGCAGCGGGCCTGACTACCTACAAGTATCTCAGCCACACCAACCGGCTCTACTCAGCCCAGGTGGCTCTGAACACCTACTATCTGGAAAACGACTATTACAACTACACGCAGGCCAGAATCGTCAACACGGTTGAACACGAATTAGGCCACGCGATCGGCTTAGACCACCGGACCGGGGTTTCTGTCATGTACCCGACCGGATCCATCTACACGATCCAGCCAAAGGACATCAAGCTGGTTAAGAAGATTTACAAGAGCAAGTCATAAGGCAAGTTAGAAAAATGAAACGGATTTATCTGGTTAGACACGGGAAAACTTTTATCAACAAGTACAACAAGATGCAGGGCTGGTGCGACACCCCCTTGACTGACGAAGGCCGGGAAGGCGCAGAAAAGGCCGCTGAGGCCTTGCAGGAGCTGCCCTTGGACATTGCCCTGTCTAGCAACACTTTACGGGCCAGCGAGACCTGTGAAATCATCATGGAGAAGAACTGCAACAGGGACCTGCTCCAGCACCTGGCCTACCCTTACTTCAGAGAGCATTTCTACGGCTACTTTGAGGGGATGGACAATGACGTGGCCTGGCGGATGGTCGGCGCGGCCCACGGCTTTACTAACGCTGCTGATTTAGCTGAACACGCGACTTGCGACCAGATAGCTGACTGGACCAAGGAGGCTGACCCCTACCACGATGCTGAAGACAGCAAGGAATTTTGGGCCCGCTGGCAGAAAGGTTTTGACTTGATCCAGCAATTGGACGGGGCAGAAAATATCCTGCTGGTCAGCCACGGTTTTGCCATCAAGACCCTGGCCCAGAAATTTGCGGTGGACGGGATCGACACGACCGTTCACCCGAGAAATTCATCAATTTCGACTTTAGTGATGGATGAAGCTGGCAATTTGCAGATGACCAGTTACAACAAATTGCAGCTGTAATTTTTACGGACAAAAGGCTTGCAAGTTAGCAGAGAGCTACTATAATATGAGCCGGCAAGAGAAAAAAGCAAGATTCCAGTTTAAGGATGGAGCGCAATTACATATATGAGAACGAAGATTTTTGGTCACCGCGGTTATCCAGCCAAGTTCCCGGAGAATTCCCTGGAGGGCTTTGACTACTGCATGCATCACGGAGCTGAGGGGATCGAATTCGATGTCCACTTAACCCGTGACGGGGTGCCAGTGATCATGCATGATGAGAACATCAAGCGGACCACTAATGGCAAGGGCCTGATCAAGGATTTCAGCTTGGCGGAATTGGACCAGTTTCACCTGGCCAATGGCGAGCGGATCCCCCGTTTGAAGGACCTCTTCCAGCTGACTGAAGAATCTGGCTATGAAGGCCAGCTGAATCTGGAGATGAAGACCAATAAGTTCGATTATCCAGGCTTGCCGGGGAAGATTTTTGCCCTGGCGGACCAGTTCAAGTTCAAGCAGGAGATCATCTACTCCTCCTTTAATTTGCAGACCTTGATCCACGCGCAGAAGATCCGGCCGGAGGAAAACTACAATTTCTTGACCGACAAGCGGATCAAGGACCCGGCAGCTTTTGTCAAGGAGCACGGCTTTAAGGGGGTCCACCCCAAGCGCTTGCTCGACACAGACATGCCGGAGCGAATCTGGACGGTGGACAGTCCCCTGCGGGCCAAGAAGATTATTGAGTACGGCGCGGCCGGCTTTTTCACCAACAAGTTCGAAGATATGATGGACCTGCGCAAGCGGGTGGCAAATTACTAACGCGAATATAGGAGAGTTGCCTTAGCGGGCAACTCTTTTTTGTGCGGTGTAACATAAGTTAAACACTATATCAAGTATTGTATCCGGTTCCAGTGAGTGCTAAAATTGACTTGTCCAATATGTATTAATGAATTAAGGAATGTGTGATTATGAAGAAAATTTCGAAAAATGTTCTGCTCGTGTCATCCGTTGGTTTAGCTGGGTCTGCATTCGCGGTTACTAATACCCACCCGGTATTTGCGGCAAGCAATGCTAGCAAGAAAACTACTGTGGCTAACGACCAAGCCAAGGTTAAGAGTGCGCAAAAGAGCGTTGACCAAACGCAAAGCAAGTTAACCCAAGTGCAAAATGATTTGAATACTGCTAACAAGGATCTGGCTCAAAAAGAGACTGAATTGGCAAACGCTAAAAGCACTGCCGAAGCTGCTAATAGTAAGGTGGCAGCTCCGAATAAGAGCAACGATAAGGCTCAGTCTGCCCTCAAACAAGCCCAAGCGGCTACTGATTCTGCAAACAGCGACTACCAAAACGCTGTTAAGGACAGTACCGACAAGCAAAAAGACTTGACTGATTCACAAAACAAAGTAACCAATCTTGAAAAGCAACTTACTGATGGCGAAAAGAATAATAACGACATCAAGCAAAAAGTCACTGAAAAGAACAATAAGATCAGCGACAACCAGAAAACTTTATCTGGCTTGCAACAAGAAAAGAGCGAATCTGACGCTAAGCTTGCATCCGCGCAAAGCGATCTTGCTGAAATGAAGCAAAAGGCTGATAGTGCCTCACAAGCTTTGCAAGCAGCCAAAAAAGATTTAAGTTCCGCAACCAGCACTAATGAAAGCTTAACTCTTCCGCAAAGCTACATTGATTACGTTACTGGCAAGTCAACTGACTGGGATACTGCCAAGAAAGACCTGCAAGATGTAGTAAGCAACCACACTTATCCATTTACTGATGGAGACGAAAATGATACTGCTTACGACGATCCTGCCGCCTTATCCGAAAGTGATCAAAAGCGTTTGGATTTCTACGTGAAGAGCTTGATTGATTCCGTCAAGTCTCAAGTTGGATCAACCAGCAAGCTGACCATTACTGACGGTTCACTTGAGTTCGCTAAGCGTTACACGCAAGAGTACCAAAACAGCAACTATGTCTTCAGAAAATACAACGCAATCAAGTCAGCTTCAAGCATCATGGGGCTTGATGAGTATGCTGTTACTGGATATGACATTGCTGCCAACAGACAGGTTACTAGCCGGTCCATTTCGATTATCAATGGGTACATCTACAACTCATATGAATTCGGAACAACAAAGATGAGTGAAATTGCCAAGGCTGCTTTTGACTTGGTAACACAAGAACTGGCTAATCCAACTGATTACAACAACATCATTAACAACAATGGTTACTTCTCAGTTGCCGTAACCACTCAAGACGACAAATTCTACGTCTGCCTTTTGACGATCAACCCGGCTAACGTTCCAAGCCACTTTAACACTAACGAAGTTGTCAAGCCGAGCCAAGATGAGCTTGCTACTGCTGTTCAAAAGTCTCAAGCTGATTCAGATCAGGCCAACAAGGATATAGAAAGTGCACAAAGCACTTTTGATCAAGCCCAAGCTGAAAATCAAAAGCTTGGCCAAGAAATCAGCGATTTGCAAAAGAAGATTAGTGACGGTCAAAGTTCTGTCTCATCCTTGCAGAAACAGCTTACTGATACGGCAAAGCTTCAATCACAGATCAAAGAAACTAAGGACTCGTTGCCAGCAAAGCAAGCGGCTCTGCAAGCTGCGAATGAGAAAGTTCAAACTACTCAAAGCAAGCTGAATGACTGCAAGACTGCATTAGCCGCTGCTCAGAAAGAAACAGCAAATACCCAAAGCAACTTGGATAAGGTAAAGGCTGACGCAAGCAGCGCACAACAAAAGCTCCAAACTGCTCAAAAGGCCTACGATGAAGCAAAGAAGAACCAAGAAAAGCTGACTGCGTCGGTTGCATCCCTCACCAAGAAGCTGGCCTATGAAAAGAAACAATTAACACATGCTAAGGCAGTCTTAGCCCTTGCCCAAAGCAAGAAGACTACTACCAAGAAGAAGACCACCAAAAAGGATACAAAGAAGACTACCAAGAAAGCTACTACTAAGAAGGCCACTAAGAAGAAGGTTGCCAAGAAGGTAAAGAAGGCCAAGAAAGTAGTTGTCGCAAGCAGCAAGTTTACTAGCTTGAAGGGTAGCAAGAAGGCTTTTATCAGCAAATGGAAGAAGGCTAAGTCCGTTTCCGGCTACCAAGTTCGCTACAGCACGGCTTCCTCAATGAAGAAGGCCAAGACTAAGAGTGCCAAGGCAACCAAGCTTAAGGTTTCCGGCTTGAAGAGCAAGAAGAAGTACAACGTACAACTCCGCTCCTACCGCAAGCTCTCCGGCAAGACCTACTACTCTGCCTGGACAAAGGCCAAGACTGTCAAAACTCGTTAATCTAAAAATCCAACCTGATTCCAAACAAAAACTATCCCTTGCGGGATAGTTTTTTTTACTTTATCGTATACTTTATTCTTAAAAATCAGCGATAACCTCGCCTAATGTCCAAAGTGAGATAATACCAGCCGCGGCTTCCTGACCGTCTCTGTAGATGTATCCTTCCATGACTGTTATCGTCATGTTGTAAGTGTCCGTGATAATCTAAAATTCAGCATCCGAGTACTTTTCCAAATACTCTTGCAAGTCGTCTCTTACACCCGAAAAAGCCCCGTTTTCTATCCCCTTGTCAAAAACTAAGGTATGACATTCTTCCAAATCGATATCTGTGAACGTTAACTTTGCCGGATAAAACTTCTAGGAATCTTTGTGGTACTCATACACTTGGTCTAAATGCAAAGTGAGATCGCCATCGTTAACTTCCATTTTTTTACAATCCGACTGTCATGCAAGTCAAACGGAATGTTGCTGACCGTCTTCTTTATCAGTTTGATAGCTTCTCCTATAATCTATCTCCAGCTCTTAAGCAAAAACAGCTATCTCACTTTAACATGAGACAGCTACTTTTTGGCTATTACTTATTTGTATTGTTCACTGCTTAGGTAACCCTTGCTGTTCAAGCTATAAGTGTACCGCCCAGCCTTCACTTTCTTACTCTTGACCAATTGACCGTTATAAGCCATGTAGTAAGTGTGCTTGCCATCGTTCAAAAGGCCCTTTCTAAATGATTGACCGTTAGCCGCAAAGAAGTAAGTGCCAGCATCTTTATCCGTCTTAACGGCCGTCAGCTTGCTGGACTTAACCATGTTGCCGTTCTTGTCAAAGTAGTACCACTTGCCGGAGTCATCCTTGACAAAAGCATTCTTGACTTGCTTGCCTTGGTCGTCGTAGTAAACGTAGTTCTTGCCCTTCTTGGCCAAGCTGCTGCCAGTCAGCTGTTCTGGCAAGTATTGGCTGATTTCGTAGCTTTGCTTGCCGTCCTTCTTGCTGTAACCAACATTGTAGTAAGTTCCGGCAGCATTCTTAAGCACGTAGCCAGCACCGCGGCCCAGGATGTTGGTCCCGTTCATGTACTTAGCTGACCATTCAGTGATCTTTACGCTTGGATCCATTGGCTTGCCAGTGGACATTTGGTTGATCTTAAAGAGCTGCGGATACTTCTTTTGCAGAGTTGCCAGGAAAGCACCACCGTACTTCTTTTGGTAAGTACCACCACCAACTGAGTTAGTGATGTAGACAAACTTCTTCAAGTCAGCTGAACCCCGGTCACGGCCAAAGTCGTTGCTCCGTGAAACCGTCGTAGCTTCCTTGCCAGACAGGTTGTAGATCTGGTTTGGCACCCAGTCAGCCATAACTTGCATCCCCTGCTTGTGCAAAGCCTTCAAAGCATTGCGCAGATCTTGAGCTGACCCATACTTGTTGTTACCGCTCAAAGCCACGTCGTAACGGTCATCAAAAGCATAACCGTTGTCGATCGTTGAGTCCAGGAAGGTCTTGTCCTTGCTGGAGACATATTGCGGAGCCATTTCAAATGATGTGATCCCCAGTTCCTTAAACAAGGACGCGTTTTGCACGATCTGAACGTTGGCAGCTTCGCTTGCCTTAGTTGGGTAGTAAACGAAGTTGGAGAAGCCTTCAAAGATGACATTTGAGTCAAAGGCAGCGTTTGATTCGTATACTGACTTGGCGTCCTTGCTAGTGCTTGAAGCCTTAGTCCGGGCATCTTGGCCGTCCTTGGCACCAACCGGTACCCAAACAGCTACATAGCCCTTCATGTCCGGGTTTGAGTAGCCCTTGATGGCAGTACCGTCCTGCCCCTTCAAGTCCTGGTTGGTAAAGGTCAGATCACCCTTGTCATCAGTCTTGGCTCTTGGAGCGTCAGCATCACTGCTGTAGCTGTGCAGGTAGCTGTTAGTAACCGCACCATTGTCAAGGGCCTTGCTACTTGGCAAGATAACTGCCCGGTATTCTTGATTCTTGTGAGCAGCACCCATGTGCAAAACGACCTTGTCCTTGTCAGACAGAGACAGGCTGGAGTTATTGCTGATAATTACCCCGATCCCTTCATTCCGGGTCTCATCAGTCCCCTTATCGTCAGCAGTAGCCGCGCCCTTACCGTAACGGACACTCGTCAAAACGCCGTTATCGTCAACGTTCATGCTTTGGCCACCGGCAACATACTTAATCCGGGACTTCATCAAGTTGCTGATTGCTTGGTAGTAACGGGTCTTCTTAGACATGTATTGACTGCCGTCAACGTACATATCCCCGTAGTATACCCGTGGAATAGTGTCCTTGTTGGTCAAAAGCAAAGCGTAAGATGCTGGCATGTTGTAAAGGTTGTAGGTCTTATCCGTTGAGTTTTGGTCCTTAACGTATAATTCCATCCCCTTTTCTTCTTCAGCCTGGGTAAACTTGCCGTAAGGCTGGCCAGTAGCAGCTTGAATTGCCTGCCGGATCTGGTCCTGGGAGTTGGAGTCATGTGCCCGGATGAAGGAGTAGTTTGGCATTGCCTTGCCTTCACTGGAGTCATTAGTCCGGTCAACCAAAGAATTGTTAATGAGTTTCTTTAACTGATCTGCCTTTTCTGAGCTTGATGAGCTGTCAGAAACGAAGTTAAGGGCCCCGTTAAATGACTGCCGCATCTTGTCGTCCATGCTCAAGCCAGGGTTGCCAAGCTTGTTGATTGCGGCTGGAATTGCTGAATTCCAGCCTTCCAAAATGTTCAAGTGGGCATTAGATTTGGCATCTGAATTCATTCCGTAAGCAGCCTTGAAGTACTGGCCCATGATGTTGATCAAGTCAGCATCAGTAAAGTCAACCGCGTCAACTCTGATTGAGTCAAAGTGGGCGTCACTGTCTTGGCTGCCCCCGGTAATTTCACCAAAGTTCAACAGGTAGTACATCCAGTTCAGCTGTTCAGCCTGCACCACTGGGTTGGAGTTGTCGATATCATTAGCCAGCAGGTATTCAGTCAATGTATTCTTGTCATCGCCAGTCAAGTAGGCTGGATAACGGCCCATCAGCCGGTAGCTTGACTTGGTCCATGGAGTCAAGTCAGAGTTGTCATAACGGAAGAAGCCACCTTGCAGCTGCATCCCTTCGTAGTTTTCATCTTCACTGGCCTTAGTCCAAATGCTCTCAGTATTCTTGAACTCAGTCATCAAAGTCTTCAACCAGGAAGTACTCTTCTTGCTGGAGATCTTCTTTTCAACATTTACTTGAATCTGGTTGGCCGCGTTGAACAAGTCGCTGTTGCTGTCACTGCTCTTGAAATCAGCATTGGCAGCAACAAAGCCATTCTTCTTCATGAAGTTCAAGTAATCAATGAAAATCTCCCGGCTTGGCCAATAGACCATCAAAAGCGGCCGCTTGTCGCTGGCCGTTGACTTGGTCCAGGTCTTGCCATCCTTCAAGATCTTCTTTGGCCGGTACCAGCTGTCCGCTGTCAAGTAGCCGTCAACATTGTCGATACTTGAACTGGTCAAGCTGTAAGCTTGGTTGTTTTGCGCAAAAAGCTTGTTAGTGTTGACCAGGCTGCCCTGCTTCTTGAAGCTGACCTTGAAGCTCTTGCTGCCTAAGCCCTTTGAGTTAAAGTAGTACCACTTGGAACCAGACTTGTACATGAAGTTGGTCCGTGGCTTAGCACTGACCGCGTCAATGTAGTAAGTCTTGCCCTTCAAGCTGGACAAGCCGGATTGCAACTTGCCGCTCTTTGAGTAGTGGTAGACATACTTGCTGCCCTTGACGGTCTTGTTTCTGACCATCTTGCCGCTCTTAGTGAAGTAATACCAGGAGCTGTTGATCTTGGTCTTACCTCTGAAGCTGGTTACGTGACCCTTCTTGTCGAACTTGACCTTCTTGCCCTTGATCTTGCTGATCTTGTTCTTAATCATTACCCCGTTCTTCTTGAGGTAGTAAACATAGCCGCCGCTGACCAGGAAAGAGCTCTTGACCTTCTTGCCGTTCTTGTAGTACACCCGGCCAGCCTTGGTGTTCTGCCAGCCATTCTTCTTAGCGGCAGAAACTGATTGGCCAAATGGCAGGCTGGCCAAAGTTGCCAGAACGGCTGCCCCGGTCATCAACCAAGTAAATTTTCCCTTCTTTGAATAATTCATTTTTCCTTTTCTTCTTTAATAAATCTTAGATCGACACAAATTACTTTTGAGCAGCGCCCAAAGTATTCTTCGTGGTTGCTTGGTTCTTAGAAGCCGCGGTGTACTTCTCTGAAGTCAAGTAGCCGCTCTTGTTCAGAGTATACGTGTATTCGCCACTCTTCACCCGCTTGCCCTTGACCATCTTACCGTTCTTATCGAAGTAGTAAGTCTTTGAACCCTTGGTCAGCAAACCAGCTCTGAATGAAACCCCATTGCTCATGAAGAAGTAGGTGCTGCCGCCAATATTCGCGAAATTGCTGCTCTTAATCATATTGCCGGACTTGTCGAAGTAGTACCAGTTGCCGACACTGTCTTGAACAAAGGAGCTGGTCTTCTTGTTGCCACTTTCATCGTAGTAGATGTAGTTCTTGCCGCTTGAAACCAGGCCCAGTTTTTCTCGGGTCTTGCCACTAGCTAACTGAGCTGGCAGGTATTGGGCAATCTTGCTGCCGTCCTTGCTGTAGCCAACGTTGTAATAGCTGCTGCTTGAACGAAGCACGTAACCAGAGCCGCGGTGCAAGATGTTGGTCCCATTCATGTACTTGGCTGACCACTCAGTGATCTTCACGCTTGGATCCATTGGCTTGCCAGTTGAAGCTTGAGCCTTGCTGAAGAGGTCAGGGTACTTCTGCTTCAATTCAGCCAGGAACTTGCCGCCGTATTCCTTCTGGTACTTGCCGCCGCCAATTGTATTGGCAATGTAGACCACCTTGCTCAAACTGCTGCTTGGCCAGTCGTTGCCGTAGTCATCAACTCTGGTGGCAGTTACGGCTTCTTGACCAGGCAGGCTGTAGATCTGGTCTGGAACCCAGTCAGCCATTACCTGCATACCTTCCTTATGCAAGGCTTTGATTGCATTACGCAAATCTTCAGCTGAACCGTACTTGTTGTTCTTGCTTAAAGCCAAGTCATAGCGGTCAGTAAAGGCGTAGCCGTTGTAAATAGTTGAGTCAAGGAAAGTCCGGTCAGTGCTTGAAACATATTGCGGTGCCATTTCAAAGGAAGTAATACCTAACTTCTTGAAGAAGGACGCGTTCTTGGCAATCTGCACATTGGTTCGCTGCTCAGTCGTCGTTGGCTCATAGATGAAGTTTGAGAAACCTTCAAAGATCACGTTTGAGTCAAAGGCGTCGTTAACCCGGTAGTGAGAGGCGCTTGAAACAGTACTGCTGCTTGCCTTGGTCCGGGCATCTTGGTCATCCTTGGCGCCAACTGGTACCCACACAGCCAGGTAACCAGTTACGCAAGGGTTCTTCGTGCCCTTTACAGCAGTGTTTTCTTCAGTCTTGCCATCAACAGTCAGGTTCTTGTTGGTAAATACCAAGTCACCATTTTCGTCAGTAGTAGCCGTTGGTGCCTTGCTGTCGCTGTCATAGCTGATAACACCAGTAGAAGCCTGATTAGTACCGTCGTTCTTGGAGTCATAGCTATTGTTGGTCAAAAGCAAAGCCCGGTACTTTTGGTTCTTGTGGGCCGCGCCCATGTGCAGGACAACCTTATCGCTGTCGCCTAAAGTCAAATCTGACTTGTTGCTTGCGATAACACCGATGCCTTCAGTCCGGCTTTCATCAGTCCCCTTGTCACTGGCAGACTTAATGCCCTTGCCGTAGCGAACGCTGGTCAGCACGCCATTATTGTCAACTGCCATACTCTGGCCACCAGCCACGTACTTAACCCGGGCTTGCAGCAGATTGGTCATTGCATCATAGTAGATGCCCTTTTCAGCCATGTACTGGCTGCCGTCGAAGTAAAGGTCACCATAGTATACCCGGGGAATGGTGTCCTTGTTAGTTAACAGCAAAGCATAAGATGCTGGAATATTGCGCAAGTTGTACTTCTTGTCAGTTGACTGCTGGTCCTTCCGGTATGCATCCAGACCTTGCTTTTCTTCAGCCTCAGTGAAGCTGGTATAGTCTTTACCATTTGGATACTGGCTGCTCTTAGTCACATCCTTGATGGCCTGCTGGATATTTTCCTGGGACATGTTGTCATGAGCCCGGATGAAGGTATAGTTTGGCGTTACTTTTTCTGACCCATCCAGCTTAGCCCGGTTGACCATGGAGCTTTCACCATTGCTGCCAATGATGTCTTCCATCTTTCCGCCTTCACTCATGGCAGAAATGATTGAACTCTTCCAGCGGTCATCCATGGTAATTTCAGGGTTACCCATCCGGTTGACGTAGTCCTGGTCAGAGTAGTCCCAGTCTTCCAAAATGTTCAAGTGGGCGTTGGACTTGGCATCCGTGTCAACTCCGTAGACATCCTTGAAGTAATCACCTGCAATCTTCAGCAAGTCCGCATCAACGTTGTCCACCGCGTCAAGCCGGATAGAGTCAAAGTTGGCATCCTTGTCATTGGCAGTGATCGTCCCGTAGTTGAGCAAGTAGTGCATCCAGTTCAGCTGCTCTGCTTGAACTACTGGGTTAGAGTTGTCAATGTCGTTAGCCAGCAGGAATTCCTTTTGCTTATCCGTATCACCCTTGATGTTCTTAGGATAGCGGCCCATCAAGCGGTAGCTGGAGTTGGCCCATGGGGTCATGCTGGAGTTGTCATAACGCAGGAAGCCGCCTTGGAACTGCAGGCCGCTAAAGTTTTCACTTTCACTGGCCTTGGTCCAAATGCTTTCAGTGTTCTTGAACTCAGTCATCAAGGTCTTCAGCCAGGAAGTACTCTTCTTGCTGTAGATCTTCTTTTCAACGTTTACTTGAACCTGGTTG
>NZ_AZCR01000036.1 GCF_001433875.1 Lactobacillus delbrueckii subsp. delbrueckii DSM 20074 = JCM 1012 | reverse complement strand
CCCGATTGAATATCGGAATCATGTTTTAACAACCTTAACGGCGTAATACTAAATTGTCCCAATTTTGGGGGTCACATCACGATTGTTCGTTTTTTTAGAAAAAGTTGCTGAAAGCAAGCCCAAGCTAATTCAATTTTGGGCAAAAAAGGCGTATGATAGAGAAAAAGCATTAGCAAACAAAGTTTATTTTAAAAGAAAGAGGAAGTTAAGCGTGACTGCTAAGAAATTAGAGAACAACAGTAACCACGCGGTTATTGCTGAAGAGGTCAAGATTTTGACCGACTTGCTTGACGAAAGCACCCGCCATTTGGTTGGCGACGAAGAATTCGCCAAGATCAAGGGCCTGGTTAAAATTGCTGCCAGCGGCGACCACAGCCAGCTGGAAAGTCAGATTGCCTGCTTAAGCAATCAAGAGATGATCATTGTCGCCCGCTACTTCGCGACCCTGCCACTTTTGATCAACATTACTGAAGACGTTGACCTGGCCAGCGAAGTCAACCTGCTCAACAACACGGACAAGGATTACCTGGGCAAGCTGGAATCAACGGTTGACCTGGTAGCGGAAAAGGACAATGCCGCTGAAATTCTGAGTCATGTCAATGTCGTGCCAGTTCTGACCGCCCACCCAACCCAGGTGCAGCGCAAGACCATTCTGGAATTGACTAACAAGATCCACGACCAGCTCCGCCGCTACCGGGACTTCAAGACCGGCACCATCAACCGGAAAGAGTGGACCAACCAGCTCCGCCGCTACATTGAAATCATCATGCAGACGGACATCATCCGGGAAAAGAAACTAAAGGTCTCCAATGAAATCAAGAACGTCATGGTCTACTACCCTGACTCCCTGATTCCGGCCATCACTAAGCTGACTGCCCGCTACAAGGAACTTGCCCGGGAAAAGGGCCTCAACGTTGACGGGGCAACGCCAATCACCATGGGCATGTGGATCGGCGGGGACCGGGACGGCAACCCTTACGTTACGGCTGAAACCCTCCGCTTGAGCGCGACGATTCAAAGTGAAGTCATTTTTGAATACTACATCAAGGCTCTCAACGACCTTTACCGGACAGTGTCTGTTTCAACTTCTTACGTGCAGCCAACGCCGGAAGTTGCCGAACTGGCCAAATTGTCAGCCGACAACTCCCCATTCCGAGAAAACGAACCTTACCGCCGGGCCTTCTACTACCTGGAAAGCCGCCTGGCCCACACGGAAATGAAGCTTTTGGACGTCTTCTCCAAGGAAGCCGTCGTTAAGAAAGAAGCTGCCCTCAAGGCTCCGGTCTACAAGGATGCTTACGAGTTCAAGGAAGACCTGGAAGCCATCAAGCGGTCATTAATCCAAAACCATGACCGGGCAGTTACCGGCGGCCTCTTTGACGACCTCCTAGAAGCTATTGATGTCTTTGGCTTCCACCTGGCTACGATCGACATGCGGCAAGACTCCAGCGTCAACGAAGCCTGCGTGGCAGAGCTCTTAAAGAGTGCCCGGATCTGTGACAACTACAGCGATTTGGACGAAGAAGAAAAGATCCAGATCCTGCTCAGTGAATTAAACAATGATCCCCGCAGCCTGCACTCATCCAACTCGCCGAAGTCAGAGCTTTTGCAAAAGGAACTGAAGATCTACCACACTGCCCGCCTGCTTAAGGACACCTTGGGCGAGAATGTGATCAAGCAGCACATCATTTCCCACACCGAAAGCATCTCTGACATGCTGGAACAAGCCATCATGCTGAAGGAATACGGCCTGCTCGATTCCGAAAAGGCCCGGGTGCAAGTGGTGCCTTTGTTTGAAACGGTGGAAGACCTGCAGAACTCCCGGGAAATCATCAAGCGCTACCTCAGCTTCGACATCGTCAAGCGCTGGGTTGCTTCTAAGGGCAACTACCAGGAAATCATGCTGGGCTACTCCGACTCCAACAAGGACGGCGGCTACCTGGCCTCCTGCTGGAGCCTGTACAAGGCCCAAAAGGAACTGACAGCCATCGGCGAGGAACAGGGCATCAAGATCACCTTCATGCACGGCCGGGGCGGCACGGTTGGCCGGGGCGGCGGCCCATCATATGAAGCCATCACTTCCCAGCCATTCGGCTCCATCAAGGACCGGATCCGGACCACTGAACAAGGGGAAATCATCCAGAACAAGTACGGTAACAAGGACGCTGCCTACTACAACTTGGAAATGCTGGTTTCCGCCGCGGTTGACCGGACGGTCTCCAAGCAAAATGTCAGCCAGGACCACATCCAGGACTTTACGGCTTCAATGGACGGCATTGTGGAAGACAGCAACCGAGTTTACCGGGAACTTGTTTTTGACAACCCGCACTTCCATGACTACTTCTTCCAGGCTACGCCGATTAAGGAAGTTTCTAGCTTGAACATCGGCTCCCGGCCGGCAGCCAGAAAGAAGATTACTGAACTGTCCGGCTTGCGGGCCATTCCTTGGGTCTTCTCCTGGTCACAGAGCCGGGTCATGTTCCCAGGCTGGTACGGGGTTGGTTCAGCCTTCAAGCACTTCATTGATGCTGATCCGAATAACTTGAAGGAACTGCAGGAAATGTACCAGTGCTGGCCATTCTTCCACTCCCTGCTGTCCAACGTCGACATGGTTTTGTCTAAGTCCAACATGGAAATCGCGGAAAAGTATGCTGGTCTTTGTGAAGACGAAGCTACCCGGTCAGTCTTTGACATCATCAAGAAGGAATGGGAACTGACCAAGGAAGTCATCCTGCAGATCGAAGGCCACAGCAAGCTTTTGGAAGACAACCCGTCTTTGGAAAGCAGCTTGGACTACCGCCTGCCTTACTTCAACGTCTTGAACTACGTCCAGCTGGAAATGATCAAGCGGGGCCGGCAAGAAAAGCTCAGTGGCATCTACGAATCGATCATCCACATCACCATCAACGGGGTCGCTTCCGGCCTGCGTAATTCGGGCTAATATCAGATTTCACCGAAATTATCTCAACAGAAAAAGGACACTTGCCAGGCAGGTGTCCTTTTTAATGTGCGGTAAATTGTTAGACGCTAGCGTAGTTTTCCAAAAAGTTATTCAACCGTAACGCTCTTAGCCAGGTTACGTGGCTTGTCAACGTCCAAGCCCTTGTTCTTGGACGCGAAGTAAGCCAGCAATTGCGTCGGCACTACTGACAGCAAAGCTGACAGGTAGTAATCGATTTCCGGCAAGACGATGTTGTCGCCTTCCTTAGCAAATTGCTTGCCAACAATAGTGATCACGTTGGCCCCGCGGGAAGCCACTTCCTGGATGTTGCCCCGGGTCAGGTCAGCCGTTACCGGGTCGTCGATCAAGGCGATAACTGGTGTGCCGTCTTCGATCAAGGAAATGGTCCCGTGCTTCAGTTCAGCAGCGGCGAAACCTTCGGTTTGGATGTAAGAAACTTCCTTCAGCTTCAAAGCAGCTTCCATGGCAACGGCATGGTCGATCCCCCGGCCGATGTAGAAGGCGTTTCTAGATGGTACCAGGTACTTCTTAGCCAGTTCTTCGATCTTGTCCTTGCCGTCAACGATTTCCTGGATACCTTCAGCGGCCAGGCTCAAGCCTTGTTTCAAATTCCAGTCCTTGGCCGCCTGGTCGCCCAGCTTTTCACCAACAGCCTTGGCCAAAATTGCCTGCAGGGCAACTTGGGCAGTATAAGCCTTGGTTGAAGCAACGGCGATTTCCGGACCAGCGTTCAAAAGCATGGTGTAAGTTGCTTCTCTTGACAAGGTTGACCCTTCAACGTTGGTCATGGTCAAGCTTGGGATCCCCCGCTTGTTGGCTTCAGTCAAGACCACGCGGGAGTCGGCAGTTTCACCGGACTGGGTCAGGAAGATGAAGAATGGGTTCTTGGACATCATTGGGAAGTGGTAGCCGGCTTCAGAAGCATAGCCAACTTCAGTTGGAATCCCGGTGAACTTCTCAAAAATTTCCTTGCCGACCAGACCAGCGTGGTAGGAAGTACCAGCCGCGAAGATGTAGATCCGGTCAGCCTGGCTGACAGCGTCGACGATCTTTTCGTCAACAACTGGCTTGCCTGCTTCGTCTAAGTAGTCAGTTGACAGGCGGCGCATAACTGCTGGCTGTTCGTCGATTTCCTTGAGCATGTAGAATTCGTAAGTGCCCTTGGAAGCAGCGTTCGGGTCGATGTCCAAAACTTTAGCTTCTCTTTCCACCTTGTTGCCGTCGTAGTCCTGAATTTCGATTGAGTCCTTGGTTACGTCAGCACAGTCGCCATCGTTCAAGGCGATAAAGGTCTTGGTTTGATCCAAAACAGAAATCGCGTCTGAAGCGATAATATTAAAGCCGTCGCCCAAGCCCAGCATCATCGGGCTCTTGTTCTTGGCAATGTAAATGTGGTCTGGCTTGGTGTTGTCCACCAGCAAGAAGGCGTATGAACCCTTAACCAGCTTCAAAGCCTGCTTGAAGGCTGAAAAAGCATCCAGGTTTTCGTCCTTGGCCAGCTTGGCTACCAGTTGCACGATAACTTCAGTATCAGTTTCAGACTTGAAGTGAACGCCTCCCAGGTACTTTTCCTTCAGTTCCAGGTAGTTTTCAATGACCCCGTTGTGAACCAGGTAGAAGCGGCCGTCTTCTGAGTAGTGTGGGTGGGCGTTTTCCACCGTTGGCTGGCCGTGGGTTGCCCAACGGGTGTGGCCGATCCCGGTCGTCCCTTCTTCCTCTGGCGTCAGCTTTTCTTCCAGGTTGGCAATCCGGCCAACCGCCTTGGTCAAGTATTCATGCCCTTGTAAGTCATTGAGGTAGATACCAGCTGAGTCGTAGCCGCGGTATTCCAAGTTCTTCAAACCGTTTAAAACAACTTCTCTAGCTGGCTTGCCAACTACACCGACAATTCCGCACATATTTCTTCTCCTTTGGTCTAGTTCAATTTAAGTTATTGGACTAATTTGTATTTTTGCGTTTGCAATAGGAATCATAGCCGTTTTTTTAGCCCGGGTCAAGTCTTTGCTCGCAAATTGGTATAATTGTAAGCGGTAAAGTGGCGAGCTTAACTATTTCTTTGCAAAAAGGTCAAAAAAAGCCCCCGTCTTGGCAGACAGAGGCTTAAAATCAGTCTTCTTTCTTGTCTTCTTCGTCATCACTCTCGGTCTTGACCGGGATTGGCCGGTGCTCGATCGGGGTGGAAAAGGCAATTTCGGTCTTGGTCCGGCCGAATTTCTGCAGCTCGTTGACTAAGTGGTCCAGTTCTTCAGGCCGCTGGTAGGCAGCCTGAATCAGCATGGAGTAGTCCCCCGTCACGCAGTCGCACTGGATAACATTCGGAATCTTTTCGATGAAGGGGTAGAACTCGCTCTTGTCTTCCGGCTTGACTTCCAGATTGATGAAAGCCTTAACCACGTAGCCCATGGACGGGTAGTCAATGTCAGCATAGTAGTGCTTGATGAGGTTGTTGGCTTCCATCCGTCTGATACGGTTGGCTACGGCCGGAGAAGACATGAAGTTGGCTTCCGCGATATCCTTGACGGAAATGCGGGCGTTCTCTTCCAACATTTGTAAAATGCGCCGGTCGGTTTTGTCGATTTTGTATTCAACCATTTCTTTCTCCCACCTATTCAACAGCTGCGCTGACTATTTTGGTCCTTTTATTAAAAATATTATATTCCTACAAGAATTCAGCGCAAGGCTTTTCTGAAAAAAGAGTTATATCTTGCATCCCGCCCTTAAGCAAAGAAGCTGACGATCAAGGTCAAGATAGGCAAGCCCCCCTGCATCAAGAGGATCTTCGGCTGGCTGGTCACGGCCCCGTAGGCCGCTACCAGGATCATGTAGGCCAAGACCAGCTGCAGGACGATCTTGCCCAGGGCAAAGGCCGCGATCAAGGTCAAAACGGCCAGCAGGCCGTTGTAGATACCCTGGTTCTTAAACAGCATATTGACTGACGGCCGTCTTAATTCTTCCTGGTCCATTTGGAAAACTTCTGCCGTCTTCTTGGAAGTCGTTGCAAAAGTTTCTAAATACATGATATAGAAGAACTCAACTGCCACCAGGCAGGCTAAAACTTGTAAAGCTATTTTCATTGTTAACTCCTCAACTTTTCACTTCAGTGCAAGCTGATAGTGATATTTTACTTAAAACATAATGATAAAGTCAAACCACAAGTTGACACTTATCCGCAATCATTGGCCAGATCAGCGATTTTCCTGCCGGGATGCCGGCAAAGACCCCGTTGGCGGGCAGATCCTGGGCTACCACGGCCCCGGCTTCCACGACCACGTTGTCGCCGATATGAACCTCACCGGCGTCTTCGATGGTCAAACCTCCAGCGGCCAGAAAGTGATGGCCAATATAGATATTCGGCCCGTTCAAGTAGCTGAAGCTGGTCCCAAAGCTGGCCTGGTCCCCTAAAGCACCCAGGTGCATCTTCAAGCGCAGGAGCTGGGCTGGCCGGTCCAGGTTATTGCCCTGCCTGAACTCGTCGTTCCAGATGATTCCCGCTTCCTGGTAATGCTCCACCTCCGGTGCCGTCAGCTGGTAGAAATCACTGGAGCGCATTTTGTCTAGTTCATTCATCGTCTTTTTCCTCGAATTTTTCAAACTAGTTAAATTATAAGCGAAAAGAGTTTGAAAGAAAAAGACTTTGAAAAAATCAAACCATATTCGTGCTGATTACATATGCCCGCTGGCCCGGCATCTCTGCCACCAGCTGCAGGCGCAGGCGGCCGGCATAGCCTTTGATCCGGAAACTCTTTTCACTGATTTCACCATCGGTCTGGCTGACCAGCTGCCTTAAAAGGGCACAAAACTCTTCCTTGATAGCTGCCGCGTAATCTTCACCCTTGAGACGGAGGGCATCAGTCCAGCTTTTAGAAGCCTTGTTGGCATAGATAATGTCAAAGTCTCCGCCCTTGTCTAAAAAGACCATGACCGGAACGTTTTCCACCAGCTCCTGGCAATTGCTCCCGCTGAAGGGATAGAGGGCATTCAAGACATTGACCTGGCCGATCTTCTGGTAAAAGGCATGCTCAGCCGGGCTTTCAAATTCCAGCCCCCGCTCCTTCCGCTTGGCGGTAATCTTGGCTTTTGGCAAAGGCTGGGAGAAGTAGAAGCCCTGGACCAAAACGCAGCCGATGGAGTGGAGGAAGTCATACTCATCCTTAGTCTCTACCCCTTCAGACAGGGTTTCAATCCCCAGCCGCTTGGCCATGTCGATCACGTCCATCAAGATGGTCGGGGTCTTCTCATTGGCGTGGCGGAGGAAGGCCATGTCAATCTTGAGCAGGTCAAAGTCGAAGTTCTGCAGGCTGTTCAAGGATGAGAAGCCGCTGCCGAAGTCATCCAGCTAGACCTGGTAGCCGTCCTCATGGAAGCGGCCGATATGCTCCTTGATGACGGCTTCAGTATTGCTGAGCAAGGCCGACTCGGTGATTTCGATCCGGATCTGGGAGCTTTTTACCTCATGCCTGGCTAAACTCGTGTTGACTCTTTCATGCAGGTCGGGCAGCTCCAGGTCATAGCGGGACAAGTTAACCGAAATCATTGGATAGGTCTCGCCTTTTTGCATCGCTTCTTCCAGGTCCTGGCAGACCAGGTCCAGCTTGTGGATCAAATGTCCCCGCTCCAGGACCTCGATGAATTCTCCCGGGTTCAAAAAGCCGTACTTGGAGTCAATCCAGCGGGCCAGGGCTTCATAAGTGCTGATCTTGGAACTGAAGGTGTCCACGATCGGCTGGTAGTAGACCTTGATCCAGCCCTTAGCCACTGCCTCGTCGATATGGCCCAGCAGGTAAGGTAGTTGGCCAAAGTCAGGTCAGCCTCCATCTTTTGCTCATAGCGGCAGTAGTAGTTCTGGTAGTTGCCCACGGCATTGTTGGCCGCGATTCTGACCCGGTCCATGCACTGGTTCATCAATTCTACATAGCCCAGCATTTTCTGAGCTTCCAGGGGAGAAAGACCGCTGAAATCAAAATTCCTTTTAAAAGCGCCGTATTTTCCCAAGCTTTACCTCACCAAGTAAAATGCAAATTTCCTAGCCAAAATACGGTTAACTGAAGAAAACACCCTCGGCTAGGCCGGGAGTGTCTACCTTATTAGAGCAAAAAATACTATAAAGCATTCGATTAATAAAATCAAGCTATTGGCGCAAAATAATAAAGCACTTATTGCTTTTATTAGGTAAGCCTTAATAAATCAAGGATATATCGCTAATGCGATAAGTTTTCAGTTATCTATCCAGCTTGCATTTATTGAGGTATTCCAACAAAAAAGTCCGGGCTAAGGAATTTGGCCGGATCTGCCGGCGGGCTTCGTCTATGCTTAGCCAGTTCCAGGCGTCGATTTCCTCATTTGGACTAACCTTTTCAGCCTGGTCAACGGTCACCGTGTAGTTGAGCATCAAGGTATTTGAGGGAGCAAAATACTGGCTGCGGTTGAAGTGGAGGCTTTTAGCCGTTAGATGAAGTTCCTCCATTAGTTCTCTGCAGCAGCTGTCTTCGGCGTTCTCCCCTTTGTTAACGTAGCCAGCTACCAGGATATAGGAGTCCTTCCCGTACTGCTTGATCAAGAGTACCTGGTCGCCTACTTCATTCATGACGATCATGCTGACAGCGACGGAAAAAACTGGAAAGCGGAAGTCGCCGCATTGCTCGCAATAAGGGATCAAGCCATCCAGAGGCAATTCCTTTTTAGTCAATTTTTGCCCGCACTGGGGGCAGTAGGTCAGTTCAAACATTTTTTGTCACTCTTATCTGCTTACTTATCATTACCTGCAGCAACTAGATATACTTGCTGCCCTCCCGCCGGCTTAAGGCAGAGAGATCGCGGGAAGCCACGTATTCCCTGACCCAGGCCGGGTTGGTCTTGGAGTAGTCCCTTAGAGCCCAGCCGATAGCCTTGTTGATAAAAAATTCCTGGCTGCCTAAGTTGCGGTCGATAATTTTGCCCAAAAGGTTCGGGTCAGTTGCTTCTTTTAAGCCCAGCTGGAATTCAATCGCCGTCCGCCTAACCCAGAAGTCGGGATCTTGAGCCCAGGCCAGCATGAGGGCTGCCGTCTTTTCCTTGTTTTCCTCATCTTTGATAAAAATCTGACCTGCCAGTTTGACCAGGCTGTCGACGCTGTCCCACCAGGACTTGGTCTTAGCCAGTTGCTTGATTTTTGGTAAATCCTTAAAAGTCAGCTGCTTTTGGACTTTCTTCAAGTAGTCCAGGGCAAAGTACTGCATTTCCCGGTAGTCATCTTTAAAGCAGAGGTCAACCAGGTCCCAGGCGATTTCTTCCTTAGTCACGCCCTTTAAAAAGGGCTTGGATAATTCCCGTCGCGTTGGCGTCTTGAGCCCATAGAAGGGAAAAAGATTTCGCATGTACTTGCCCATGGCCTGGGCATTTTCTTTGTTAGCCCCGGCCGCATAAGCCTTTTTAACCGCCTGGTACTTTTCAAAAGGGGGCATCATTTCACCATGTTTTCATCTTTCTGTCAGTTGTATGGTAAAATATAAGCTATTGTGTGCTTTAGCACAATAGTTTTCAAATTTATATTTTCTAGTTTTTAATTTCTATGTATTGTTATTTTAACTTGGTTTATGGAGGATCAACATGAAAGAAAAGCTGACGCATGCTGAGTCGCTGACGATTTCCAGCATGCTCTTTGGCCTCTTCTTCGGGGCCGGAAATCTGATTTTTCCTGCCTACCTGGGGGAAGCCAGCGGAGCCAACCTCTGGATCTCCCTCTTGGGCTTCTTGATCACCGGGGTGGGCCTGCCCCTTTTGGCCATCGCCTCATTAGGGATGACCAGGTCAGAAGGGCTATTAGACCTCAGTGGCCGGGTCAGCCACAAGTACAGCTACTTGTTTACCTGCCTTTTGTACTTGACCATCGGGCCCTTCTTCGCCATTCCCCGCTGCTTCACGGTTCCATTTGAAACCGGGATCTCGGCGCTTTTGCCAAGCGGGATGACCAAAAGCACCGGCCTCTTTATTTTCTCACTGATCTTCTTCGCGATCATGCTTTTCTTCTCTTTAAGACCAGGGCGGATCATGGACTGGATCGGCAAGTTTCTGACTCCGGCCTTCTTGCTCTTTTTCTTCTTTATCATGATCACAGCGCTGCTGCATCCCTTGGGCAACTACCAGGCAGTTAAGCCAGTTGGCGAATATGCCAGCGCCCCACTAATCAGCGGGGTCTTGGCCGGCTACAACACCATGGACGCTTTGGCAGGCCTGGCTTTTGGCATCATCGTCATCTCCAGCATCCGGACCTTTGGGGTTACCAAGCCGGAAAAAGTTGCTTCCGCGACTTTGAAGACCGGGGTCCTCACTTGCCTTTTGATGGCGGTGATCTACGCCATTACTGCCCTGGTCGGAGCCCAGAGCCGGACTGCCTTGGGCTTAGCTGCTAACGGCGGGGAAGCCCTGTCCCAGATTGCCCGCCACTACTTCCCAGGTCTGGGGGCAGTAATTTTTGCCTTGATGATCTTCGTGGCCTGCCTTAAGACGGCCATCGGCCTTATCACGGCCTGCAGCGAGACCTTCGTGGAAATGTTCCCGAAGACCCTGTCTTACAACAAGTGGGCCATTATCTTCAGCCTCCTGGCCTTTGGGATTGCCAACGTGGGCTTGACCACCATCATTTCCTTCTCCCTGCCAGTCTTGATGCTGCTCTACCCGCTGGCCATCTCTTTGATCCTGCTGGCCTTGACCAGCAAGCTCTTTGACTTTAAGCAGGTCGACTACCAGATTATGACGGCTGTTACCTTCCTTTGCGCCCTGGGCGACTTCTTCAAGGCCCTTCCGGCAGGGATGCAGGTCAAGGCGGTTACCGGCCTTTACGGCCGCGTCCTGCCCCTTTACCAGGATGGCCTGGGCTGGCTGGTTCCAGTCGCTGTTACCTTCGTTATTTTAGCCATTAAGGCTTCAATCAGTAAAAAACTCGCCTAACGCAAAAACGGCTTCCTCATTTGCAGGAAGCCGTTTTATTTTGACCAAAAATCCCCTTTGGACCGGAAACAGGGTGGACCAAGGAGGATCTCGAACTATTTGTGTAATGTCTTTAAGATATCAGGTATAAAAAAGAATGAGAAATAGAATAAATCGATTTTGAAAATGAGGATAAAATTGTTGAAAACTATATGACTATAGGAATTAATTTTCTTCGTCAGCCTTGACAGCGGCAAGGCTGCTGCCGAAGATCTGTTCAATGGTCTTTGGGTCACGGTGGTCGAAGAACTGGCTTTCATTCCGGTCCAAACCAGCGATGCTCTGCATTTCTTCTTGGGTCAATTCGAAGTCAAAGACAGCGATATTTTCTGCCATCCGTTTCTGGTGCACCGACTTGGGGATGACGGTGATGTTTCTTTGGATGAGCCAGCGCAGGATAACCTGGCCAGCTGACTTACCATATTTGGCGCCAATTTCGGTCAAAAGCGGATTGGTGAAGATGCCGTGCTGGCCTTCAGCAAACGGCGCCCAGGCTTCCACGCGGACGTCTTCAGCCTGGTTCGCGGCAACTTCCTTTTCTTGCTGGTACCAGGGGTTGACCTCGATCTGGTTCAAGGCTGGCTTGACCGGCATGGTCAATTCCAGGTTCTTGAGCTGGTCAGCGTAAAAGTTAGAGACGCCGATAGCCCGGATCTTGCCGGCCTTTTGTGCTTCTTCTAAAGCCCGCCAGGCCCCCATGGTGTCGCCGTAAGGCTGGTGGAGAAGGTAAAGGTCCATGTAGTCCAGACCCAGCTTTTCCAAGGAAGCGTCAATCCCGGCCTTGGCCCGCTTGTAGCTGAAGTCGGAGACCCAAAGCTTAGAAGTCACGAAGACGTCCTCGCGCTTGACTGAGCTGGCCTTGATAGCCTTGCCGACTGCTTCTTCGTTTTGGTAGGCAGCGGCCGTGTCGATCAAACGGTAGCCCGTTGCTAAAGCTTCTTCGACGGCCTTTTGCGCTTCAGCCAGGTCCGGCACTTGAAAGACGCCAAAGCCCAGAACTGGCATTTCCACACCATTGTTCAGTTTGACTGTTGGTACATTTGTCATCTTGCTTTTGACACCTGCTTTCTGTGAATTGTCATTGCTGACAAGTATTATGATAGCCGCTTAAGCTGCTTTTGAATATTGCTTCTTCTGCAAGTCGCTATACGTCATCCGTATACTTACTTTTGGTCATAGTCCAGACCCAGGCTTTTTGCTTCAGCGGCGAAGCTGGCGAAAAATTTGCCCGTGCTGCCGGCATCAGTTTCAAAGGCGGAGACTTTGCCCTGGTAGCCGCGTTTAGCCAGTTCTTTTAAAAAGCTGTAGGCTGGCACGGCTGGTTCCCCGCTCCAAACGGGAGCTGCCACGATGATCTGGTCATAGCTGACCAGGGGAACTTGGTCGTGGGCAATTACAGGGTATTCTTTATTTTCCAGCTGGCTAATGGCCAAGTCAGCCACCTGCCGCATCCCTAGCTCGTAAACATGGCCTGGCACCGTTATTTCCAGCAGGTCGGCCCCTTCTTTCTTCGCCAGCTTTTGGGCGGCTTTTTTGGTCGTGCCGGACCAGGAATAATGGGCAATTAATTTTTTCATCGAATTCACGCTTTCTGTAACTTACGCTCTACCGCATTGACAGTTACAGTATAGACAGAAAAACCGCCATATAAAATTGCTCCTTTTCTATGACAGTATACAGGCCGTGAATACTATTTTCTGATAAACTGCTCGTCGCCAGCCGCTTCTGCAGCTGAAACATAGCGCTCAATGCTCATGTGCAGGTCATACTTCTCACGAAGCTTGGCCAATTGGCCCATCATTGCTGAAGCGTGGTGGGCATCCAGTGCCTCTTGGTCTTCCCAGCTGTCGATCAAAAGGATGGTTTCCGGGTCATCCAGGGGCTGGAAGTATTCATAGCGCAGGTTGCCTTCTTCGGCCCGGATGGCGCTGGCCACACCGCTTTCTTCCATCTCAGCCGCGAACTTGCGGGCAGAACCATTTTGGCCGCGGTAGTAAAGGTTGACAGTCAGACTCATTTTATTGCTCCTTCGTTTCTGTTTTCTACTATATAAAAAGAATTCGCTTACAAAAAAGTTTAACATTTCCCAGCGTTTTTAGGCATGAAAATACCCCCGAAATTAGGGTCCTAATCCCGGGGGTTACATAGTTAGTTATTTTCTACCGCATACTTTTTTAAAAGAAGAGCAAAAAGTACCGATAAAGCAGCAATCATCAGTCCCACAAACAAGAAATTCAAGGAATTTTTAGCTTGCAAGATGATTGAAAAAATCCATGTGCCGATTGGCATGAAGAGAACAGCAACAGTAAATACAATTCCAAAAACCCGCCCTAGAAATTCGTTGTCTACTTCCCTTTGCACGATTGAAAAAAACTGAATGTTAAAAATAGTCAAAAGCAGATTAAAAAGCGCGGGGGATAATGAAACGATAATCTGGTTGTGTGAATAAAAGTACAAAATTGGCGCCAAGGCGAGTGCAAGTCCTGACCCGCCCAAAAAGCACATTAACCACATGCTGGACATTTTTTTATTGAGAAAGCCACTCAAAACTGCTCCAAGTAATCCGCCAATAGCTTCTGCCGTTAAAAACATCCCGTACATTCCCTTAGGCATGCCACTAAACATTTGGTTGCTATAAGGCAGTAATAGATTGTAAGCTGCAAGCATGAAATTCACTAGAGCTGACAAGAGAATGATAATTGCGATCTGTTTATGGTCAAAAATATATTTAAAGCCTAGCAGCATATCATTCATCACGCTTCGAACAGTAACTTTGTTATTTACAGCCGGATCTTCCTTTACTGGAGTGATAAAGTGAACCAACAAGGCCGCAAGCGTAAAGCTTATTCCATCTAGCAGCAGCACCCCGTGCACTTTAAGTATTTTGTACAAAAATACCGCGATCATTGGTACTGTAACTTTTACTATCGTACTGCTTGTTTCTAACAAAGAGTTTAAACGAGAGATCTGCTCTTCTCTTACAACTTCCTTAGTTACGGCTTTATAAGCTGGCCCAGAAAATGAACTCATAATGGCTAAAATAATGTTGGTTACGACAATGGCATAGATTAGCCATTTTTCTTTAGTAATGAAAGATAGCAAAATACAAGCCAGACCACTTAAAAAGTCAGTCGCGATGACAATTCTTTTTCGGTTAAAGCTATCTGCAACCACACCACCAAATAGATTAAGGAAAATGCCGATTAAGCTTTCCAGTGACTGGTAAATGCCTACCAGAAACAGGGAATTTGGATTAATTCCTGCTAAAAAAGTATTGTTGGCAAAGTCAAACATAACATCGCCTATTTTAGAGATCGTTCTGCTGCTTACCAATAGGCTGATATTTTTGTTCTCTGCTTTCATGCCAGAGCCCCTTTCTTAGTATCTTGCTGCTAATCAAGCGCCTTGGACATGATCAATTCCAAGCGATTATCAACAATGTAGGCCGTTATATTTAATTTGCTTCCGTTCAGCTTTTTAATTTCGGTATTTGTTTCAATTGCTGACTGCTTGATTGTATTAAATTCCTTGCGCGAAACGACCCCAAGATAATCTATCGAAACATAAACTGTATCATCAAAACATCTCACAATTCTTTCCTCATCTGAATTTAGATTTGGAAAATGCTTGTAGCCTACAGCTTTAGGGTTAAACATGTTTTTTTGATAAAAAGCTATTGTTTCGGTCAACTGCTCATCGATATCATCATCAGTAGTTAAGCTATACGTCAACCCCAGGTGCAAGTCGCCAATTGTTGTGGTGAAGTCCAGTTTTTCTTGAAACTTCCGAATATTGTAGATCAGATTAACTTTTACATTATTCAAAGCAAATTTGTCGCCAATTGCAAGAATAAATTGAACACTTACCATAACATCTGGTAGATTTTGACTATCTACGCCGGTAAATGCGGTCA
>NZ_AZCR01000035.1 GCF_001433875.1 Lactobacillus delbrueckii subsp. delbrueckii DSM 20074 = JCM 1012 | reverse complement strand
GTCGTTATTAACATTGTAAGGGACAACCCTTCTTTTTTGTTGCCTATTTTCTATTTACACAAGAATTTATACTGAACCTTTATTACATAAAAAATTCTGTTTGCTTATTTTCCAGTAATCTTATTGTACCATGACTGAATCGTTGATTCGGCATTCTTTACCCCATTGCTGATCGATTCTTTCAGCTTCTTGCTCCAGTCCGAAGAACTTGAAGAAGAGCTGCTTGTCCCATTGCTTTGGGCCATGGAGTCAGCTGACTGAACGGTAAAGCTGGTCTGCTTGCTGTAAG
This sequence comes from Lactobacillus delbrueckii subsp. delbrueckii DSM 20074 = JCM 1012, assembly GCF_001433875.1. Classification (GTDB taxonomy): domain Bacteria; phylum Bacillota; class Bacilli; order Lactobacillales; family Lactobacillaceae; genus Lactobacillus; species Lactobacillus delbrueckii. The sequence continues at coordinate 14,558 of NZ_AZCR01000035.1, read as the reverse complement.
GAAGGATCCGGGTCATTTCGTCTTTATAAAGGGTGGTAATCCCGGTTTCCGAAATCCCCTGCATGTAGTGGTTCTTGTCGGTCTTGTCAAAGCCGACCCAGGTAGCCACGACCACGTCCGGGGTATAGCCGACAATCCACTGGTCCTTAGTCCCGTAAGCAAAAGATACTTCAGTTGACCCGGTCTTGCCAGCTACTGAATAGCCGGCTGGCTTGGCGTTAACGGCCGTCCCGGAAGTGAAGACGCTGAGCAGCATCTGGGTCATTTCCTTGGCCGTGTCAGCTGAAATAATCTGGCTGGTCCCGGTATTGTTGTTTTCCGCGATCACGTTGCCGCTAGCGTCGGTGATCTTGGTGATCATGTATGAGCTGTCCGGCAGCTTCCCGCTGTTGGCAAAAGCTGAGTAGGCCCGGGCCATCTGCAAAGGACTGACCCCGGTGGACACCCCGCCCAGGGCCAGGGCCAGGTTCTGGTCACTCTTTGAGACGGTAATGCCAAACTTCTTCAAGTAGCTGACCCCGGTGGACACCCCGATCTTGTTTAAAAGCCAGACAGCCGGGACGTTCTTGGACTGGGCCAGGGCCTGGTACATCGGGATCGTGGTCGAGTACTGGTTGTCGACGTTGACCGGCTCATAGCCGTTCTTGCCGAACTTCTGCCGCTTGTTGGAGAGGTCAGAGTCATAGTGGTAGCCGTTCTCCAGAGCCGGCGCGTAGACAGCCAGGGGCTTGATGGCACTGCCGGGCTGGCGCTGCATTTGCGTGGCCCGGTTGTAGCCTCTGAAGACGTGCTTGCCGCGTCCTCCGACCAGGGCCTTGACTGCCCCAGTCTTGGGATCCATGGCCACGCTGGCCCCTTGGGCCCGGGCCATGCCGGCCGGGTTGACAGGGAAGTTGTACTTGTTCTTGAAGCTGGCCTGCATGGACTTCTGGTAGTTCTGGTCCAGGGTCGTGTAGATCTTCAGCCCCTTGCTCATGATCTCGTTTTCGCTTAAACCGTACTTGCTGATGGCTTCAGAGATGACGGCGTCAAAGTAGTAAGGATACTTGTAGCCTCTGGTCGCCTTGTAGGTATCAACCAGGTTCATCCCCTCTTTTTTGGCTTTGTTGGCGGTCGTCTGGCTGATAGACTTGTTGTCAACCATCCGCTGCAGGATCAGGTTTCTTCTGGAAACCGAGTGCGAGAGGGAATCGATCGGGTTGTAGTAGGAAGGGTTCCGCAAGATGCCGGCCAAGGTTGCCCCTTCAGCCACCGTCAATTGGCTAGCGTTCTTGCCGAAGTACTTGCGGCTGGCATCCTGGACCCCGTAGACCCCGTTGCCAAAGTAGGCATTGTTGAGGTACATGGCCATGATCTGCTTTTTAGAATAGACCTTGGTCACCTGAATGGCATAGAACATTTCCTCCACCTTCCGGGACAGAGTCTGCTGCTGGGTCAAAATGGAGTTCTTGACCAGCTGCTGGGTGATGGTCGACCCGCCCCCGGCGATATTGCCCCCGTGGATGACATAGCTGACCGCCGCCCGGAGGATGCCCTTGGGGCTGATCCCGATATTGGTCCAGAAGGTCCGGTCTTCGGTGGCGACTACGGCCTTTTGAACATTGGGGGAAATCTTGCTCAAGCTGACATAGGTCCCCTTGCCGGAAGACACGGACCCGGCTTTTTTGCCATTCTGGTCATAGATAACCGTGGTCTTGGCCAGGGAAGCCTGGAGGTTGGACAGGTTGGCTGTTTTGACTTTAAAGGTATAATAAGAAGATACAGCTAAAAAAAGGCTCAAAACGATCAAAATCAACCATCTTAGCAGTTGGAAGCGGTAGTTGATCCTTTTCAGCCATCCCCACAAGCCCTTTTTGGGCTGGGAGTCGTTCATTTGTTTACGCGCTTTGCGCCTGTTTTCCATTAATATCTGCTCCTTCGTTAGAACGTGGTCTAAACAGTTTGATTTTATCATAAAAGCTGGCCGCGGCTGTCCTGCAAGGAGCAAGTTATCCATTTCTTAATTGCGCTAACAAGGTTTTTAGAAAGAAGATAAATCCCGTCATGATCTATCATTTCAGCTTAATCTATCCCGCAGACCGTCCCCCAGTTTCCGTCAGTGACCTGCTTAGGCAGCTCTTAATTCCCCGCAAATGGCGGCACTATCTTCGTACTGAGCGGCAGGTTTTAGTCAATGGCCAATACCACAGTTTCAACCAACTGGTCAAGGGCAATGAAAAAGTCGACCTCTACTTAGACCAGGTGGAATCCCTGCAAGGGGACTACCCGGCCAGCGGCAAAATGCCAGAAGTCGTCTATGAAGACGAAAATGTTTTAGTCATTGACAAGCCCAAGGGGCAAAAGACCCACCCCAACCAGGGGGAAAACGGAACGGCCCTTAACGACTGCGCCAGCTACTTAGGCTACAGCCCCTACATCGTCCACCGCCTGGACATGCTGACGGGCGGGCTCTTGCTAGTCGCTAAAAATCCTGCAGTCGTCCCGATCTTAAACCGGCAGCTGACTAGCAAGACCTTAAGACGAGACTACCTGGCTACGGTTGACTTAAACAAAGAAATACCCGATCAAGGCACAATTGACCTGCCGATCGGGCAAGACCCGGCAGACCAAAGAAAAAGGCAGGTCAGAGCTGACGGCTTAAGAGCAGTCAGCCACTTCCAGGTCTTAGAAAAAGACGAGGAGAAAAAGCAGGCTAAACTGCTGGTAACTTTGGAAACCGGCCGGACCCACCAGATCCGGGTCCACTTGTCAGCCTCAGGCTGGCCGATCGTGGGCGATCCCCTCTACAACCCAAATTTTGCCGGCGAAGACTTGGCTTTAACCGGCTGGCAGCTGACCTTCGTCAAACCCTACAGCTTTAACCAGGTCGCAGTCAGATTAGACAAAAAATAAGTACAAAATTGAATAAGAGAAAAAGAAAAAGGCTCTATAGCAGCAAATGCTGTTGTAGAGCCTTTTCTCATGAAAAATAATCTGAAGCTTCAGATTATTCTTCGTTAAGTGAGCTTCTGTCGAATGAAGCGTCAGCTTCCTTGTCGTCGATTGATGGAGTACCCATCCAGCTGATCATTTCCTTCATTGAGTCAGTGATAGCTTCAGTACCTGGCAAGAGCAGCTTACGTGGGTCGTAACCCTTCTTGCTCTTGTCTTGGTCCTTGCCTTCTTCGATGTACTTGCGAGTAGCTTCTTGGAATGCAAGTTGGAATTCAGTGTTGATGTTGATCTTTGAGATACCCAAAGAAATTGCCTTTTCGATTTGGTCTTGAGGAATACCTGAACCACCGTGCAAAACAAGTGGAGTTTCAGGAACAGCTTCAGCGATTTCCTTAAGACGGTCGAAGTTCAAGCCGCTCCAGCCTTCTGGGTAAACACCGTGGATGTTACCGATACCGCAGGCAAGCTTGTCAACGCCAGCAGCTGCGAAAGCCTTAGCGTCTTCTACTGAAGCAAGTTCGCCGGCACCTTGGTTTTCACCGATCTTGCCGATTTCAGCTTCAACAGAAATGCCGCGTTCGTGAGCCAGCTTGATGATTTCCTTGGTCTTGGCCAAGTTTTCTTCAGTTGGCAATGCGTGGCCGTCGAACATAACGCTTGAATAGCCAAGCTTGATACATTCAACAGCTGAGTCGTAGTCGCCGTGGTCCAAGTTCAAGATAACTGGAACTGAGATGTTCATAGCGTCCATTGAGTCTTCTACCAAGTCCTTAACGAGCTTGTAGCCACCCATGTACTTAGCAGCACCAGTTGAAACTTGAATCAACAATGGAGTTCTGGTTTCTTCAGCACCACGAAGAAGAGCGCGGGTCCATTCCAAGTTGTTAGTGTTGTAGGCACCAACAGCGTAGTGTTCCTTACGAGCCTTCTTAAAAATGTCATTACCGTTAACAAAATAAGCCATAAAAATACCTCCTAGCTTCTTACGACTCTATTGTACCCAATAATGAATATTAGAGCAAACAAATTCTCTCTTGTAAGTGCTTTATACCAAAAATATTTGTGTTCGCTTTCTCTATGCAGATTTCCTAACGCATTTTGAGGACAACCTTGCTGCCAACTGGCAGGCCCCCGTTCAATCTTTGCTCATAGATCCACTTGGCATCGCTGACTGACAGACGAACGCAGCCATGGCTGTCCGGCTTCTTGCCCAGGGTAGTCAGGTGGGCTCCGCCCTTGTAGCCATAGTGGTATTTGCCGGCCTTAACCCCGGAATTGAAGTTGTTGATCGGGACTGAGTGGAAGAGGTAGACCCCGTGCTGGTGATAGGAGACGCAATAGCGGGCCCCTACCCCGTCATTAGTGTAGAAGACCTCACCGGCTTCTTCCTGGATCCGGTAGTTGCCGACTGGGGTCCGGCTTTCACCGTTCTTCTTGATCGCGCCCGGGGAAGCGTACATGGTGTAGATGACTTTCTTGCCGGACATGACATAGGCCCGGGCTCCCAAAATGGAGACGCGGATCCAGACATCCTTGTACTTACGCAGGTCAGGGTACTTGCGCTTGGTTTCGCTGGAGTACAGGTAGTAGTGGCCGGTCATGGGACGCATGTCACTCGGGTCAGGGTAAGGACGGTCATTTTCTTTCTTGGCAACCTGCTCCTTCTTCGGGGGATGCTCCTGAACCTTGCTCTTTCCGCCGACCTCCGGCAGGGGCTCAAAGACTGGAATGACCATCAAGCACGCGATTATGGCAATCAGCAGCATTCCTATTCGTTTATGGGCCTTGTTCATCAGTTACACTCTTTTCCTAATTTCTTTTCAAAAGCTCGCAATCTCCAATATAGCGATTTCACACAGGATTAAGCTTATTATCTTACAAATCAGCTTAAAAACATAGTCAAACCACTTCAGTTTGCCCGAATTTTAAAGAAAAAGCAATCCAAAATGGATTGCTCTTAAAAAACTTATTTGATTTGTAATAAACGAAATCTAACTGTAAAACGAGTCGTGCCGTCATAAGTACAAGTGAACAGGCTCAAATCGTACTTACTTTGAACCATCTTGCTGATGGCGGTCGGCTGCAGGACTTCCATTTTCTGGACCTGGTAGACATAGCGCTGGCCGGCTGAAGCGCCACTTGCTGGCTACCGGCAAAGTCAGATTTAAAGTCGGGAAATTGAGATAACCGCTGCATGCGTTGACTTTAATCGCGTCCTTGCCAGATTTCTTTGCTTTCGCAGTTTTTGGCGCCTGCTCGATCGTCCGTACGATTGCCTTGGCAGGAAAGCCTTATTTTTTAATTCCTGTTGAACATAGTAACCAATCGATCCCATCTGTTCTGGAAGGGTCGTCTTAAACTTATCGTTATTACCACCATTCAGGTAAGCGTAATCGCCATTAGGTAATTTCACAGCTAAACCAATTCCAATATTTTGAAGTGATGTACCGTTTTCGTATTTAGCAGACCACTTAGTAATATGAGTAGTTGGATCAGGAGCTACGCCGGTAGAAATGGCCCTTGTGGTGAACAAGTCAGGATACTTGGACTGTAACTCTGACAGATACTTACCACCATAAGTTTCCTGTCCGTTTCCACCACCGGTTGTGTATGCAAAGTATATTTGATTAGCATATGTCTTACCATTGACGTAAATCTGAATTCCACGATTGTTAGTTCTGGTAACCGTTACTGCTTCTTGACCGGAAAAGCCAATCATCTGGTTCATAACAATATCTTCCTGAACCTTTAAGCCAGCGCTATGCAAAGCGGCAATCGCGTTTGCTAATTCTTCACCACTTCCATACTTGGTTGGATTAGCATTAGTCCCTAGGTTATAGCGATCAGTCATAGAATAACCTTCGTTATAGCGACTCATACGAAACGGTGTGTAAGCAGGAGCCATCCAGAAGTCAGTGATTCCCAGGTTGTTAAAGAGCGCAGCGTTTTTGGCAATAATATTATATGCATGATTCTCTGTACTTGTTGGTTCAGGTTGATACAAACTAAAGTCTTCATAGATCATATGAGAATCAAGTGCAGCATTAGATTCGAAGATCTTATTACTATCTGCTGAAACAGTGGCGGCATTAGTAGTAACATCCTGATTTCCAGAAACAACTGGGACCCACACACCAAGATATCCACTTACATAGGGATTGCTGTATCCCTTAACAGTAACCTTCAAAATACCATTATCATCAGTTGTTAAGGTCTCTGGATTTTCAGCACCATAAGCATTATATGTTAAACCATTATCCGTTGTGTCAAGCAAGTTACGATACTGCTCATTAGCATGGGCACGACCCATATTAATAGAAATTGTTTGCTCTGCCATTTGTGGATTGTTACCAACGATAACTGCCATTCCACTCGTTCGACTCAAACTATCAGTACCCTCACTATTAGCATTAGCAACGCCCTTACCATAACGAACGCTTGCAATTAAGTTATCGCTAAGCTTGGTCATTGTTTGTCCGCCGCTAACAAATTGTTTCCGTGCCTTCATTAACGTCGTAATTGCATCATAGTAGATCGACTTTTCCTGCATATATTGTGCAGTTTCGTTGTAAAGATCACCATAGTAAATCTGCGGTACAGTATCTTTATTGCTTAGAAGAATTGCATATTGTGCTGGAACGTTATACTGAGCATACTGCTTATCGGTCTTCTTTTGATCAGCATAAAACTCTTGCCAAGCTTGGTTAGCATATTCTGCTTTATATGCTGATCCCATAATGGAAGCTATGCCAGGATGGTCTTTAATAATTAACCTATTAATCAAGTTCTTGCGTTGATCATGGTTAGTGACAAATGACCAGTTTGGAGTAGCTTCATTTTCCGTAACGTCATTTTGCCGGTTAACAATACTATTAGTAACCAAATCACTAATATTATCACGATTGTTAGCACGTCCGAGGACATTCTCTAAAGTATAGAATTCTCCAGAATCCATGTACAATTGTGGATTACCCTTCTTGTTCAACATCCGGGCAGCACCTGAATGGTATCCTTCGTTATAGCTTAAGTGATTATTAGCATTTTGCGGGTTACCCTTCATATGGTACATATCATTCATTAATTGTCCCATCTGGTCGAACACATCAGCATCAATATTATCAGCAGCATCAACCCGAAAACCGTCAAAATTACCATCCTGGTTATAACCCATCAGCTTACCATAATTTAACAAGAAGTATTCCCAGTTAAGGTTCTCAGCTTGTACCACCGGATTAGAGTTATCAATATCATTTCCAACCAATAACTCAGGACTGTTATCGCTATTATCATTACCAGTTTGGTTATTGATCGTACGGTTCATTAAGCGATACTTACTATCAGCGTCATTAACGAAGATTACTTGATCGTTATCTACAGTTCCGCTTTCATTAGGCTTATAATTTGGTATGCTCTGTACTGATAATTCAGATGAAGCCGATAGTTCAGGAACAGTAGCTGCAAAACCATTAATGTCATTTGCTAACTTACCCGTTCCCTTATTAGTAGCAATACTTTGTTCAATTACGTAACGAAGATTTTGTGCTGCCGTGTTAAGAACTGTTGCATCTGTGTCCTTGTTAAAATTTGCTACCGATACCTTTGTTAATCCATAATTAGCATTCTCATAACCATGATTAACAAAATACTTAATGAATTGTGCCTGAACATCCTTATTTGGCCATACATACATCAAGATTGGCCGCCAGTCACCAGCCCCGGTCTTGTACCATGTCTTACCATCTTGGCTTGTTCCAATTGGTCGGTACCAACCACTGTAGCTAAGGTAGCCATCAACATTGTTAATGGAGTTGGCATCCATCGAATAGGCCAAGTTCTCCCAAGTACCAGCGTCGAGGCTCTTAATAAGCTTGTTTGTCCGAATATCATAAATATTAAACTTGCCGTTTTCAATTGCCCCACGGATGGTGACCATTGCGTCACCGTTACCACCGAAGTAATAGAATTTATTACCTTCTTGATAATACCGGTTACGATATTGAACGTGGTCCGCGCCGTAATATTCTAGCTTATTATTGGCGTAATAACGTAAGCCAGTTACTGCGTCACCCTTGCTACCAAAGTAATACCACTTATTTCCCTGACGAGCATAACGATTACGATACTGAACATGATCTTTGCCGTAATATTCTAGCTTGTTATTGCCGTAATGACGTAAGCCAGTTACTGCGTCACCATTGCTACCAAAGTAATACCACTTATTTCCCTGATGAGCATAACGATTACGATACTGAACATGATCTTTGCCATAATATTCTAGCTTGTTATTGCCGTAATGACGTAAGCCGGTAACTGCGTCACCCTTGCTACCAAAGTAATACCACTTATTTCCCTGACTAGCATAACGATTACGATACTGAACATGATCTTTGCCATAATATTCTAGCTTGTTATTACTGTAGTGTCGTAGACCAGTGATAGGTTGTCCATCATTTACTTGGCTAATAGAACCAGAGGCAGCACTAGTTGTGTGAGCTTTCGCCTCATGGCTTTTGTTATTACTGGAGCTTACTTTTTGGCCCGTTTGGTTGGCGGCACTCGAAACAGCCTCGGTAGTAGCGCTTGAGGTAGCAGTTACTGCTTGACTAGTGTTTGAGTTGGCAGTTTCGCTGTCCGCTTGACTGAGGATACTCGAAGCAGCCTTGGTGGTTGTACTTGAGGTAGCGGTTGCTGCTTGGCCCTGATTTTGGGCAGAAGAAGAGGCAGCCGTCGATTCCGTGGTGATTTCTTGACTGCCGTTGTCAGTTGCCGCGGGATTTTCTGCAGTCTTGCCTGCATCTGCATTGGCATTATTGTCTTCTGTCTGCTCGGTACTTTCCGTGCCGGCAGCTTTTTCCGCTGTATTCGTCTGCGTCTGGGCCGCTTGCTCGCTAGCAGTCGTGGTATCAGCCTTTACTTGGCTGCCCGCGCCACTAGCCCAGAACATAGTCGCCCCAAGAAGCACAGACGTCATACCTACGCTAATCTTTCTTAAGGACCATCTTTGCTTTTCGCTAGATGGTTCATTCATCATTTTCTTTCTTGAATTCATACTCTGATGCGTCTCCTAATTTTTCCTGAGAAGTTATTTGCGTATACTAATACACTGTAATTATATAACTGGCATTTCTTTATTCAAAAACAGAAAGGAGTCCTTACAATGTTGAATCAATTATAGACTAAACCTTATAGTCACCGTTTGCAAGTAGAGTTTAGAACTTTGTCGAAAATCTGCAAGAAACTTTATTACAAGTACGCCCCATCTCGGTTAACTCACCGCCGCAATGCCAGTCTGGTAAAGGTTCCAGACTACGAGATCATTGCATTACTTGTCTGGCAAGCTGAGGAAGGTATATCTTCTCAGCGCAGATTTGCCCGTTGCTGGGGACTTTGTGGTCTAGGTCTCGTTTTAATCGCAGGGCTAGAGCGCTTCTTGGCATCACTGCTCAGATCGTCAACGATCTGAAGTCAAGAGTCGATCTGTTTGATCAGTATATGATCATTGACAGTCTACCCATGCCTTTGTGTCAGCCAATCAGAAACCGCAGAGCTAAGGTGTTTGAAGGAACAGCCAACATTGGCTATAACTCAACCAAAAAGTTTTACAGTTTTACTACTACGGTTTTAAAGGCCATTTTGCTGTATCTTAGGACGGGTATGTTCTTGGCTATGTAATCACCAAGGCATCAATCCACGATGCAAAAGAAGCAGAAGAGCTTATTCTCAGTCCCCGTCCCGAAGGGCACTTTATCTTAGGCGATGAAGGTTATATAGGCAAACTACTGCACGATACCCTCAAGATAGACGGTTATATACTGTGGACACCTTATCGGAAAAATATGAAGAGTGCTAAGCAGCATAACAAAAGAGAGCTAATGGCGATTTGCAGAACAATCGAGAGTGTGTTTTCAGTACTAAAGTACTACGTAATTGAAAATATACTTGCAAGAAATGTAGATGGTTTCCAACAAACTGTCGAGATAATTGTATTAACTTACAATATCAGCTACATCCTACAGAGATATGGATTCAGATTCTTCAACTAGCACCACGCGTAGTTCTATATTACTTGTTACTAATTAGTAGCTCTTGATCAAGGACATAAGTCTTGTCATCGTCAGTCAAGCTCTGATGGCTCTTGTCGGTTAATTCCCGGTAAAGCTCACTGGCTAAAGCGTAGTGAGTGCCGGTCCCTCGGTCAGTTACGGCTTCATCATGTCTGGTATAGCTGGTTGCGTTATAGATGTCGTCCTGCAAAACCGCAACAATCAGCAATTCAATTCTATACAAGGCAAAAAAACAGGGCTCTTCCACATCGCGTGAAAAAGTCCTGTTTACTTTTACATTAACAAGTAATATTAATTTTTTGACTAGAAATTCTACTTAAAGGCCTACTTGTACTTGATAACGACCTTGGTACCCACCTTCAGCTTGCCTGAAGTCCGTTGACCGTACAGCCAGCGGGCGTCACTCAGCGTCAGCCGGATGCAGCCGTGAGAGTCTGGCTTGGTCCCTTGCACAGTCAGGTGGGCCGTGCTGCCGACGCCGCCGTAGCCGTAGTGGTAGCCCTTGTAGTAGACGCCAGAGCCATAGTTGTTGATTGGCACGCTGTGGAACAAGTAGTCACTGCCGTAGTAAGCCATGTAGTAACGGGCCCCTACGCCGTCTGAAGACATGAAGGACGGGCCATAAGCTGCCTTCAAGTAGAAGGTGCCACGCGGCGTGTCGCTTTGGTACTTGCCGTTAGTCATTTCAAAACGGCCGGCTGAAGAGTACATAGTGTAGATGACCTTCTTGCCGCTCATGACGTAAACCCGGTTGCCCAGGATGGAAACCCGGATCCAGACATTCTTGTGCTTGGCCAGGTTCGGGTAAGCCCGCTTCTCACTTGACTGGAAGTAGTAAGCTCCAGTCTTGGGCCGCATGTCGGCTGGGTCATAGTAAGGAGCGCTGGCTGGCTTATGCAGAACCCGCTTGTAGCTGACCTTGACGGTAACATTCTTGGTCTTGCTGGTCACCGTCTTGGCCTTAACTTTAGTCGTGCTGCGCTTGTAGCCGCTTATTGCAGGAACATTATAACTCTTCCAGGTCCCTTTTGACCACTTGCCATAGCTCTTCTTCGCCTTCTTGGAAGTCTTGGTTAATTTGCCATCAGTATAGGTTTTAGTCGTCGTGGTGGTGGTCGTTACCGTTCTGGACAGCTTAACCTTTTGGGTGATGGTCTTGTTCTTGCCCGGCCGATCCAGGATTATCTTCCGGATCTTGGTAGTGTATTGCTTCTTCTTGCTCTTCTTGACCGACTTCTTGGTCGTCACGACTGAAGACACTTTAACCGTAACATCAACCGTGTCAGTAGACTTGTCAGTGTAGGTTACTAAAACAGTCCCCTTGAACGTGCCGGCCTTGGCCGTGCTTGGTGCCTGCTTCCAGGTCACACTGGCCACGTTCTTAAGGCTGGAAAGGTTGCTGATGGCTGAGCTGGCCGTCAGGCTCTTGCCCACCTTGACCGTCAAGCCGGTCTTGGCTACAGGGCTGTTCTGGCTGGCATAACTGGTTACTACTTCCAGGTCGACTTCAACTTCGCTGGTCGTCCCGTCAGTATAAGTGATGACTACCGTTGCCTTTTGGCTGCCGGCAGCTGACACGTCTGGCGTGGTCTTCCAGATGTAACCCTGGACGTTCTTTAAATCATCCTTGTTGCTGATGGCGTCAGAAGCATTCGGCAGAGTGCCCACAGGCGTGGTCAGCTTCTTCCCTTTGGCTTCCTGCTGGTTTAAAGCAGTTGACGTTTCTGACGTATCCGTTGTGTTGGTTGACGTATTGGTCGTCTGCGCCGTGTCCGTGTCAGCCAAGACTCCTTGGCTGCCCAGGCCACTGGTCAGCAGGGTCAAAGCTGCCACTGAAAGCAGGGTAAGATACTTTGACTTTTTCATAATTCCCTCCGATATCTAACAGGTGCTCAGGCGCTTCATCAAGTGCGGCATATAAGCTGAAATTTGCGTTGGCCGCACCAGGTAGGAGGACTGGTAAAGGTCGTCCCCTGCCCTTGAGTGGCAGTAAACTGCTGCTAAAACGCTGGTCAGCTTGGGGCCAAACTGGCCAAGAAAAGCGGCAATAATTCCAGCTAAAGTATCGCCCATTCCGCCCGTAGCCATTCCGGGGTTGCCGGCTGAATTGCGGTAGATTTCACCTGTAAAAGCATATACTCGCGTTCGATGTGCCTTCAAGACTAGTATAACATTTTTCGTTTTGCCAGAGAACAAACGCGAAAGAGCCTCTTGGTTGGCCTGGTCTTCCTGGTCAGCAATCTTGATCCCGCTCAGCCTCTGCCACTCCATCTGGTGGGGAGTCAGAATGACCAGGCCGGCCTGGAGATTTCTCAGCAGGTCAGGCTTTTGGCTGAGCAAGTCTAAAGCGCTGGCGTCAAAAATAATAGTCTGGTCAGAACCTACATGCTGGCAGACTGCTTCTAAAATTTCCCAGGCTTTTTCCCCCAGGCCCAGGCCAGGCCCGCACAAAATTACATTAGACCGGGAAATCTGCTTAGCCAGATCTAAATTGTAGTCAAGCACGGCTGTTTCTGGCAGGCGGGCGTGGAGGGCGGCAAAATTGACCGGGTCGGTCGCTACCGTTGTCAGACCCGCCCCGGAGTAAACCGCAGCTTCGGCAGCCATACTGATGGCTCCGCCATACTGGTGATTTCCGCCAATTAGCAGAACCCGGCCGTAATTGCCCTTGTGGCTTTCAGCCGGCCGGGGGCGGACCACCTGCCGGGCTAAATCTTCATCAATGCTTTTCATCTTACTTGCTGCCAAAGATGCTCCGCCACAAACGGACAAAGAAGTTGGCCTCCTGGTTGTCCTGAGTTGCCACAGCTGAGGCAGTCACCGTCTTGCCGCTAAGAGATGGCAATTTACCGCTAGTTGCTGAGAACTTGTAGCTGGCCACCTTGCTCCCCTTCTTTACAGGGGCAGAAACAGTAGTCTTGGATAAAGAAGTCTGCAGCTTGCTGCCCTGCTTGGCCCAGATAGTCACCGTCTTGTCCAAAACAACCTTGCTGCTGGTTTCCTTGCCTTCTGGCACCTTGACCGTGTTGGCCCCGCTGATGCTGGACCCCTTCTTCAAGGTTACGGCCGTGTAGTTTTGGTAGACATAATGCATCAATTTGGCCGTCTGCACGAAACGGGACGGGTCCTGGCTGTTTGCGTGCTTGGCGCCCAAAACCACAGTGATGATCCGGTGGCCGTTTTTCTTCACAGTCCCGGCAAAGCAGGCACCGGCCTTATCAGTCGTCCCGGTCTTCAAACCGTCAACTGGCAGGTCAGAGTAGTAGCTGCTCAGCCCCTTCAGCATCCAGTTCCAGTTGGTCATCTGGCTTTGCGTTGAACCGGATGAGAAGGTAGCGCTGGTAATTGAAGTCGTCTGCAAGACTTCCGGGAAGTTCTTTAAGAGCTTCTGGCAGACGATGGCCATATCAGTAGCTGACATCTCGTTTTCAACGTCCTTGCCCACGCCCGGGTAAGCGGCTGAGCCAAGGTTGCCATTAGCCAAGCCGCAGGCGTTGTAGATCTTGGCGTCCTTAATCCCCCAGCTGGTCAAAAGCTTCCGCATCTTTTTAACAAAAGTTACCTGGTCGCCGCTGACAGCCTGGGCCAGGGTCATGGCTGCCCCGTTAGCGGATTCGATCAAAGTGGCCCGGTAAAGTTCCTTGATCGTGTAAGCATGGCTGCTAGTTAATGGCACATTGGAATACTCAGTGTTCTGGCTGATCTTGGCAATCGCGGCCGTCGGTTTAGCCGTGCTGGTCCAGGACAGCTTGCCCTGCTTGATGGCCTGCAGGGTTAGGTAAACCGTCACCAGCTTGGTCATGGAAGCAATCTGCCGCGGGGTCGTGGCATTCTTGGCATAAAGGATCTGCCCGCTATCGGCATCAACGGCAATCGCGGCCTTGACGTCCAGGTTCAGGTCCTGCTGCTGGTAGTTAGCGGTTGCCGCCGCAACCGGCGCGGCCTGCCAAGTACTTATTCCGGTCAGTAATAATCCACTGGCTGCCAGACTCAGCAGCGCCTTTTTGATCTTTTTTAACAAAATCGCTCCTCTTTTCAAAAAATTACGAAAATTTTGAATTAGCACTTCCATTTTACCAAATTTTTGCTATTATTAAATATGTGCTGAGGCACGAGATGCCCACTTGGCGGAATTGGCAGACGCGCAGCGTTCAGGTCGCTGTTCTGGCAACAGAGTGAAGGTTCGACTCCTTTAGTGGGCATGAATGAATAGCTGGGACGTCCAGCATGGTAGTTTTAAGAGCTGACCTAAGGGTCGGCTCTTTTTTGCTTCTCCTGCCTTTTCAGCCTAGCAAAGCAATGGAAAACTGCTCCTAAGAAAAAAGTAAATTTTTTCTAAAAAAGCAAAAAGAAGATCTACCTCAAAAAAGGAGATCTTCTTTTGATGTTACTAGTTATGCCGGCTCTTAGTGAGAAGCACCTGAACTAGTGTCTGGTGCAGTTTCTGGAGTTGAAGCACTTGAAGTTGCTTGAACTTGCAATGCTTCTGCCTTGTCTTCTGAGTGGCCGGATGCACCTGAAGCCGCGTCAATTTCCAAACCAAACTTTTCAGCAAAGTAT
>NZ_AZCR01000034.1:14718-15144 GCF_001433875.1 Lactobacillus delbrueckii subsp. delbrueckii DSM 20074 = JCM 1012 | reverse complement strand
AGATATCGCGGCTCTTGTAAAGATTCAAGGCTTCAGAGGCTGTCATCTTTTCGGAGGTCACGATCGCGAAATAGCCGCACAGCTGCAGCTCTCGTTCGATGACATCTTCTCGTTCCTCGTAGCCATAGAACTTGTCTTTGTGGTAGGTGAGCTTGAAGTAGTGCTCGTATCGCTTTGGAAGCTTGTATTCTCTGCCTTTTATCTTGTCCATCTCGGCTTCCATTCTGTCCAGATCAGCTTCCAGTCTCGCACGTTCACTGGCCTGCTTCTTGGCCTTGTAGTAGATGTGGAAATAGCGGTCAGTTTCGTCATCCGCGTACAGCTTGGCTTTAACTGTCATGCCGTAAGTCCGGTAAGCCTTGATAGAGCAGGCTCTCTTTGATTCGAATTCGCCCATGTGCTCCATGATCAAGCTGTGTACAAAGG
>NZ_AZCR01000034.1:0-14673 GCF_001433875.1 Lactobacillus delbrueckii subsp. delbrueckii DSM 20074 = JCM 1012 | reverse complement strand
AGCCATAGCCGCGAATCTTCTCCAGCATGTATTTGAGCTGTGAGACATCGACGATACTACCCGGATAGCTTTCGTAAAGCAGGGGCTTCTCATTGGTCATATCGTAAGCAATCGAGTAGTTGATGATTGGTGCGCCAACGTCGTTCTTAGGGTGGCCGTATTCAGCCATCTCAATATCTCCAGCTTTACAGTTCTTGTTGGTGGAGTCATAGGAAACGTAGATTTTCTCGTTCTTATCGTGGGTGGCGTTCCAGCTGTTCAAGAAGTCGACCCTGTCATTGTCATCTATCTCGCGAATGAAGCGCGAGATTGTAGAGTCACTGTAAATGCTAATTTCCCATAAATTACTACTCAAAGTACTCTATTACTTGATATATCAACCTTTTAGAGGATTTCGTTGAGTTTAAGTTACAACTCAAAAAATATTATCTTAAACTTCGAAAAAGGCCGTAATAGTAGGCTTTTTAGACATTGAGTTGTAAAATCCTGGGAAATTAGCAGTAAATCTTGTTCTGTGGTATCATCAATGGGTGGTTGTAGGCATAATCCGGGAAGTGCTGAGCCACGTTGCTTTCTGCGATAACAGAGTAAGCGGCCAGATCAAGAAGCAGTCCCTTTCCCCGGTCATCCCAGCGCTTCAAGTGTTCAGCGAACTTGTAGTCTTCAATAATTCTTCTGACTACGGAGAAGGCACCGATGCCAATACAGCTGCTTCTTGATTCATTAACTGGTTCAGCCGCCGTTCCCTCGGCAGGAATCTCAACATCAGGGAAGAACTTTTCAAAGTTGGGGTTCGGGAACATCATTCCCGGATGATCTGGATCGGCTTTCCCAATGGTCGTTCTTCTGGCGACGTTGTATTTCTTCTCGGGAAGGTACTCTCTAGCATAAGTGTATTCGATGTAGGTAGTCTTCCCCCGCTTATTTCTGGAAATTTTACCAGTGTTCTTAGGAATATTAACCAGGCAGTTGTAATACATGATGGCCTCCTTCGTTGAGTATGATATCATACTCAAATTATAACATAGAAAAGCACATCAATGCAAGCAAAGATGTGCTAAAAATACAGTATTTTTGCGGGTTTAGGGCACTTTCTCAAAGGACTTGAGTTTGATTGCTCTGGGAAGTTAGCAATAAAGCGATTAAGATATATCGCAAAGAGTTATAATAATATTAGCGATTAAAGGCGATAATATGAAAATGGAAAATACAATTACAATCCAGCAGACTCAGAGAATTTCACTTGAAATTCTGCATACCATAGCTTCTATTTGCGAAGAAAATGGATTTCGTTATTATTTATTTTATGGAACATTGATTGGTGCGGTGAGGCATCATGGTTATATTCCTTGGGATGATGATGTTGACATAATGATGCCAAGACCTGATTATGATCAGCTATTGAATTATTTGTATAAGAACATCAGTAAATTTCCCAATCTAAAGGTTTTTAATCATGATGTAAACCCGAAGTATCCCTATATGATCACCCGAATAAGTGACGACCGTTATAGAATTGTAATGGCTAATGAAAAACCGTACGGAATGGGAGTATTTATTGATATTTATCCTTTTGATGGACTAGGAAATACAGAGAAAGAGGCATTACAATATGGCCTTAAGGGAGATCGCTTATCGTCGATTTGCTATCAGGCAACAAGAGATCACTTTGCTATTGAAACTACGACTTCTCCATTAAGAAAAATGGTTAAGTTTCCTTTCTACTTATTTTCTAAGGCAATTGGCAAAGACAGATTACAGGATAAATTAGAAAAATTGGCGCGGGTAAAGCCCTATGACGATAATAAATATGTTGGCTGTGTTGTGTGGCTTTCTGGTGGAGAGAAGGATATTTTTCCACGAGAGTGGTTTGATGAATACATAGAGGTGCCGTTTGAAGAGTACACATTCAGAATACCACGGATGTACGACAAAATTTTGAAGCATATTTACGGTGACTACATGAAACTCCCGCCTGAAAATGAGAGAGTCGGCCATCACGACTATCAAGTATATAAAAAATAAGTTTATTAAATTTGAGCATGTCTCATGATCGATTTATGGCTAAGGCAGTGGCAGTAGTATACGGATGTCTATCATCGTAAATACTGCCTTTTTCTTGACACTGATGTTCACGAGATGTACTATAAGTAAAGAACACGAACATTACTAAAGGAGAATACCATGAACAAACAAGAATCTGATGTTCTTTTGGCAATTGCACAACGATCCTTTGAGAATCAAAGGGAACTGGCTGCATATACGGGTCACGCACTTGGCGTGGTGAATAAAGCATTGAATTCATTGGAAAAGAATGGATATATCGACGAGATGAAGGCAACGGCCAAGACCAAAAAGCTGATGGATGAGAGACAGCCCCAAAATGCTATTATCCTTGCTGCAGGATTTGGCATGCGGATGGTACCAATCAATCATGAGACACCGAAAGCATTTCTTGAGGTCAATGGGGAAAAGCTGATTGAAAGACAGATCCGTCAGCTTCATGCAATGGGTATTCATGAGATCTATATTGTCGTAGGGTTCATGAAAGAAAAGTTTGAGTACCTCATGGACAAATACAATGTGGAGCTGATCGTTAATTCTGAGTATGCCACAAAGAACAACATTCATTCGCTCTACAGGGCTTTGAATCATCTTCATAATACCTATATAGTACCCTGTGATGTCTGGTGTGATCGAAATCCATTTAGTAGACATGAGCTTTATTCCTGGTATATGGTCAGCGATCTGATCGATGATGATTCTGATGTTAGAGTGAATCGTAAAAATGAACTTGTGCTTACCAATAAGGCTGGAAATGCTATGGTTGGTATCTCATACTTGACGGGATCTGATTGTGAGTGGGTAAAAGAGAGGATTTCTTCATTTTGCAAGGATAATAGGTATGACAACGATTTTTGGGAAACATCTCTTTATAAGGATGATCGAATGATTGTAACGGCAAAGGTGGCTCATGCCTCGGATGTTACTGAGATCAACACTTATGAGCAACTGCGCGATTTGGATGATCAGTCGAATCAGCTGAATTCCAAAGCCATCCACACGATTGAAAATGTTTTTAATACAAGGCCAAATGATATTACGGATATTACAATCCTAAAAAAAGGGATGACAAACAGGTCTTTTCTTTTCCGATGCAAGGGTGTCAAGTATATCATGCGAATCCCGGGAGAAGGAACGGATCAGCTGATCAACCGCAGGGAAGAAGCGGATGTATATCGGGCAATCAGTGGTTTTCACTTCTGTGATGATCCTATCTATATCAATCCGGAGAATGGATATAAGATCACAAAGTTCTTAGACGGTGTCAGAGAATGTGATCCACATAACGATGATGATTTAAAGAAATGCATGGAACTTCTGCGAAGGTTTCACGATGAGAAGCTAATTGTAAACCATTCCTTTGATCTGTTTGAGAATATGGAATTTTACGAGTCTCTGTGGAACAGCTCCGGATCTATGTATCAAGATTATGAACAAACTAAGAAGAATGTACTGCAACTAAGAGGATATATTGATCAGCACAAGGGAGAATACTGCCTGACACATATTGATGCGGTTCCGGACAATTTTTTGTTTTATCAAGATGCTTCGGGGGCAGAACAGTTGCAGCTCACTGACTGGGAGTATGCTGGAATGCAGGATCCGCATGTAGATATCGCAATGTTCTGCATCTACAGTCTCTATGATAGAAAACAGGTCGATCATTTGATTGATATATATTTTGATCACAACTGTTCCGAAGAAGTAAGAACCAAAATATACTGTTATATCGCAATCTGCGGACTGCTTTGGTCCAATTGGTGCGAATACAAAGCACATCTTGGTGTGGAATTCGGTGAGTACAGTCTTCGTCAGTATCGATATGCAAAGGATTATTATCGGTATGCTGTGGAACGCATGTAAACGCGCAATAGGGAACGAGGATAAAGTGATGTATCACGTTGACAATGCAGTCATTATGGCTGCGGGGACAAGTTCAAGATTTGCTCCACTTTCCTATGAAAGACCTAAAGGACTGATTACGGTGAAGGGAGAGGTCTTGATCGAACGTCAAATCAGGCAACTGAAAGAAAGCGGTATCAATGATGTTACTGTTGTAACAGGGTATAAGGCTAAGGAGTTCCAGTACCTGAAAGGTAAGTTTGGAATTCAATTAGTCAACAATCCGTACTATAACACTCGAAATAATAATGCCAGCATTAAGGTGGTTGAGAATATCCTTTCCAATACCTATATCTGCTCGGCAGACAATTATTTTAGTCAGAATCCTTTTGAAAGAGAAGTAGACAGCGCATATTATGCAGCTGTTTATAGCGATGGACCGACAAAAGAATGGTGCATGGAAACAGATGTCGACGGATGGATACGAAAGGTTACAATCGGCGGTGAAAATGCCTGGTATATGTTAGGACATACCTTTTGGGATGAGAAGTTTTCCTCTACTTTTCGGACAATTCTTGATGAGGTATATGATGAACCGGAAACGTCGGAAAAGCTTTGGGAAGACATCTATATCGAGCATCTTGATCATCTACGCATGAAAATCCGAAAGTATCCGGCTAACTACATCTTTGAATTTGACACACTAGATGAGCTTCGGGCATTTGATGAAAGCTATATAAACAATACGCACTCACGCATCTTGAGGGCACTTGCATCGAAACTTGGAGTGACAGAAGCGGATATTGTTCATATCAATTGTTTGAAGGATGCCAAATCAACAGAAGCAATTGGTTTTACCTTTGATGTAAGCGGGCATCATTATTCGTATCTGTATGATGGAGGATTGAGAGATTAGGTTTCCAGTCTCTTAATTTTAATGAGATAGAGTTTTTTTGGCTCTTGATGTTCACGAAATGACAATATATAGAGAATACGAACAAAGCAAGAAAGGATAAGATCATGAAAAGAAAAAAAGAAATGGCCTCAGAACAGATCGATTGGGTTATCACACTGGTTCCGTTGATTCTGATTCTGTCCCTGGCATCATTTTTTTTTGCATTTCCGGAACAGTCAAATCAGATAGTTGGGCAAATCCGATATGTTTTCGGTGATACATTTGGTGTTTATTATCTGATCATCGGGCTGGGGATTCTCTTCGTATCCATTTACCTTGCAGGATCAAAGTACGGGACGATCGTGTTGGGCGGACAGGAAGAGAAGCCAAAGTACTCCTTCTGGGTCTGGGGATCAATGATGTTTACGTGCGGGCTGGCCGCTGATATTCTGTTTTATTCCTTTGCAGAGTGGGTTATGTATGCTTCTGATCCACATATCAAGGAACTAGGATCGGTTCAGGAATGGGCAGGTGTCTTTCCTCTTTTTCATTGGAGTTTTATTCCTTGGGCTTTTTATTTAGTCCTTGCCGTAGCTTTTGGCTTTATGCTTCATGTACGGAAAAGAAATCGTCAGAAGTTTTCGGAAGCGTGCCGACCTATTCTTGGAGAACATACAGACGGATGTGCAGGGAGAATCATCGATTTGCTTGCGGTATTTGCCCTCCTGGCGGGAACAGCAACAACATTTTCTGTAGCTACGCCTCTGATGGCTGCAGCAATAGAGGCACTTTTTGGGATTACAGTAAATCGAACAATAGTGACAATTGTTATTCTGATCATCACCTGCGTGATCTATACTTACAGTCTTCTGCACGGAATTAAAGGAATCAGCCATCTCGCAAATGCTTGTATGTATTTGTTCTTCGGATTCCTGATTTATGTATTGGTATTTGGAGGAGAGAGTAAATATATTCTTGAAACGGGACTCGAGTCTTTCGGTCGAATGATCAATCATTTTGTGGACTTGGCAACCTTCACAGATCCTCTCCGTACATCTAGCTTCCCACAGAAATGGACGATCTATTATTGGGCGTATTGGATGGTATGGAGCATCGCAGCGCCATTCTTCATTGGGCAAATTTCAAAAGGACGTACGATTCGGCAGACAATATTAGGTGGTTATGTATTCGGTGTCGGAAGCACATGTGTAAGCTTCATCATTTTGGGTAATTATTCCATGGGAAAGCAGATGGCCGGGGCTGCAGACTTCATTGCACAGTACCAGGCTGGTGCAAATACCTATGATCTGATCATCGGTATTATAAAGATGATGCCACTCGTGCCGGTGGTATTGATCTGGCTGATCTGCACGATGATCGCGTTCTATGCGACAACCTTTGACTCCATTGCTCTGATAGCTTCCTGCTACAGCTATAAACACCTAGAGGATGGACAGCAGCCATCAAAGAAGATTGAATTTATGTGGTGCATTCTGTTAATCATACTTCCGATTGCGCTGCTGTTCAGTGACAGTTCCATGTCAAATATTCAAAGTGTAAGTATTATAGTGGCTTTTCCTATAGGAATTGTCATGGTTTTGATCGTGGCCAGTCTATTGAAAGAACTGAAGAGCTTCTGGACGTAGAAAAATAGAAGAAACAGTTCGCATTCAGAAGTTGGAAATTAGGAACTAAGTAAGCGCCCAATAGCGCAGTATATTAAAGCTTTAGTAAAAAGATTACTCAATAGCTGTTTACGCATCCAAGGTATCAGATCCTTAAAGTTTATTACTAGTTGATTAATATACCGTACTATTGCATTGAGCAATGATATAGTTTAAAATATCAGTAAGTGGGAATTAGTGTTAGAACTATTTTTCTCATTTACATCTTCTTTTAACCACCAGTGCTTGCAAAACCTAAGTAGGCTGGTGGCTTTTTTGTTGTTCACTTTTTGGTATCTTCCTCTCAAATTTCCGTGCATGCCTGACGTGCCCATGGCAATCAAACTCAAGCCAGCTAAACAATCGTCCTAAACCCGCGAAAATACCACATTTTTTGCACATCTTTGCTTGCATTGATGTGCTTTTCTATGTCATAATTCGAGCACAATATCATACTCGATAAAAGGAGGCCATTATGTACTACAACTGCCTGGTTAATATCCCTCAGAACACTGGTAAAATTTCCAGAACGCCGATTGTAAAATTAAAGGATCCGCAAGGATCCATGCGGGCAGGCTAATGGCCGGAATGCCATCTGTTGCTTGGACAGTTGCGTAAGTGGCTGTTTCGGTGCAGCTGGCTCACCGGACGAGAGGCCAATCAGCCGCTTTGGCGGCGAATTGGCTTCTGCGACCGCGCATGCAATTCCTCAAATGGAAGAACATGCGAGAAGCGAGTTCAGAACTCGTGAGCCAGTTCGGTTGCTCATCTTCGGATAAAGGCATTGTCTGCGGCTTCGGCCGTACAGGTGATGTGGGCATACCGAGTGCAGAGATCGCCCACGCTGTCAATGCGAAAGCTTGGCAGTGAACGCTCGTGAGAGAAATGGAAGCCGGCAGAGTCCTATGTTATGTGCTGGGTATGTTCCAGCCGAGCATGTCGGTGCTGGAAGTAGAGATATCGATGATGTAATAGCCACAAAGTTGAATATCTTGACCATAATGTGAACCAGCCGGTATCAAGCGCACATTCTTCCACATTTCTTATAGCACTACGAGTCCGATAATCTTACTTTAGAAGCTGAGACTGATCTTATTAAGGATAAGACTGAGGAAGCTAAGGAAAAGCTGGCCAAAAAGCCGGGTAGTAAGACCAGCCAGACTACGTCCACGAAAGAAACGGCTTCTGCTAAGTCAAAGCAAACTGATCTGGCATCCCTGACTTATAGCGGGCAACTGTCTACTGAAGTAAATAACAACCAACCAGACTTCAGCCAAAGTGACCTGTCAACCAGCCGTGGTGCCTGGCAGACCTACGGCAATCTAGACAGCTTTAACCGGGCTACTACGGCCAATGCAATGCTGAATCAGGCCTTGATGCCGACTGCTAAAAGAGAACCTTTGCACTGGGATCCAACTGGCTGGCACAACAAGCGGATTTCCAGCGGTTGGCTCTATAACCGGAGTCACTTGATCGGCTACCAGCTGACTGGACAGAATAACAACCCGAAGAACCTAATCACTGGTACGGAAGAAATGAACGTATCGGGGATGCTGCCATACGAAAATGAAGTAGCTGACTATTTGAAGGAATCTTCAAATAACTACGTCCGCTACCGGGTTAAGCCAATCTTCAAGGGCGATGAACTTCTGGCCCGTGGCGTTCAAATGGAGGCCAAGTCTGTTGGCAGCAACGCGGTTTCCTTTAACGTCTATGTCTTTAACGTCCAGCCCGGCGTTGTTTTGAACTACAGCGATGGTACCAGCCGGGTACAGAATTAAATAGCATTAGAAAAAAAGTTCTCTGAAACTGTTAGACTTCACTTCTAACAGAGCGGAGAACTTTTATCTTTTATGGGCTTTAATGCATTACGTTAAGTGAAGTGTATTGATGCTAATTTCCCAGGATTTTACAACTCAATGTCTAAAAAGCCTACTATTACGGCCTTTTTCGAAGTTTAAGATAATATTTTTTGAGTTGTAACTTAAACTCAACGAAATCCTCTAAAAGGTTGATATATCAAGTAATAGAGTACTTTGAGTAGTAATTTATGGGAAATTAGCAATTGAGTAGCACAATTTCTACGGTAAAAAATATAATGGAAACTATCGAAAGCAATATGCAAAATTTGAAATCAATCTGATATTCCCCATCAGCAAACAGTTTCTTAATGCCGATAAACAGCATCAAAATTATCAAGTAGATGACGATTAGGTACACGCCACCAACTATGAAAGCATATCCTAGAGAAGCGCTAGACAGATTCTTTAAGTCGCTAAACAGATTCCCAAGAATCTCGACGGAGCCCATCATGGCGAAGGACATTGCTGTAAAGATTCCTAAGATCCAGACAAACTCAGAGTAGATGCTCTTTATTTTCTTTTGTGCTTTCTTGGAGTTCTTGACAGCCTTAGTGCTATTGGCTTACTTAGGTCTGGCGGCCTGTCTGCTTTTTTCCAGCAAGCTGCGGGAATATGGACCGCTGATTTGGACGCTTAGTTTCGGCATTATTTTTACGACCTTGGGCTGCGAGTGGCTTTACGCGATTCACGAGGGATATGGCTACCTGGCTTTGCGGAGCATCTGCTTTCAAGTTTTGTCTCTGATCCTGCTCTTGACATATGTCAAGGATGAAAGCGATCTATTGCTGTATGCTTGGACTACGGTGGCTGCCAGCGCGGGGGCCAACTTGATCAACTTTCTGCGGCTGCGTAAGTACTGCAGCTGGTCTTTGACCTGGCGCTTTTCTTGGCAAAAGCACCTCCTGCCTATCTTCGTCTTATTCGCCAACGCCCTGGTTAACCTGCTTTACGTAAGCGCGGATGTCGCCCAGCTGGGAGTGATGACCAGCGACTATTATGTAGGCCTTTACTCGGTGGCCAGCAAGGTTACGGCCCTGCTTAAGCAATTGTTAGGTGCTGTGATCGTTGTGACCGTGCCGCGTCTGGCCTGCTTATATGGGCAAAAGGGCGGAGAATTTTTTCAAAAATTGGCCCGGCAGATCGCGGATTTGCTAGTGACGCTGGCCTTGCCGGCTGCTTGCGCCTTGTTTGCTTTAGGCGAGGAGGTTGTCATTTTAACCGCGGACTTAGATTTCGCGCCGGCTGCAGGGGCCATGAAGTTTCTGGGCCTGGCCTTGGTTTTCTCGCTATTGGGCTGGTTTTACATGGCGGCGGTTTTAGTTCCGGCCCGGCAGGAGAAGGTGGCCTTGCTTGCAATTAGCATCACTTCTGTGGTTAATATTTGTTTGAACTTCCTGCTGATCCCGGCCTTTAAGGAAGCAGGGGCAGCGCTGGCAACCTTGCTTGCCGACCTGGTGACTTGTCTGGCTTGTTACTTTTTGGCGAAAAAGTCGGCCCGCCTCTTGCCCAGCGGGAAAAAGCTGGCCAGCCGTTTGCTGGGCTGTCTTTATGTAACCGGGTCTTGCTGGAATTTAAGCGTGGAAGTAGACGGGAGTAGGAAAGGAGAGATTTTTGTACAAAATAGACAAAAATCCCTTGTTAAGTGGCAGCGCTTACAATATAATGTGGATATTAGACTGAACTAGAAAAGGAAAAGTGCAAATGAATGGATTTTTAGGAGAGTTCTTAGGAACGATGATTTTGATCGTGCTGGGTGTCGGCTGCGGGGCCGGGATCAGTTTGAATAAGGCTTATGCCAAGGGGCAGGGCTGGCTGTTTGTCACCCTGGCCTGGGGAATGGCGGTAACCTTCGGCGTTTACGTGGCTGGCCAATTCGGCGCACAAGGCCACCTCAACCCAGCGGTAACTATTGGTTTCGCGGCCTTCGGCTTCTTCCCGTGGAGCCAGGTAATGCCGTACTTGCTGGGGCAATTCCTGGGCGCCTTTGTCGGGGCAGCTCTGGTAATCCTGCACTACTACCCGCACTTCAAGGCGACTAAGGCTGACGAAGGCAACAGCGTGGGGATTTTTGCGACTGGCCCAGCCATCAACAACCCTGTTTTCAACTTCTTGAGTGAAACGATCGCGACTTTTGTCTTCATCTTCACCTTGCTCAACCTGGGCAACTTCACCCAAGGCTTAAAGCCATTAATTGTTGGTTTCTTAATCATGGTTGTTGGTCAAGCTTTGGGTCCAACGACTGGCTTTGCCTTGAACCCGGCCCGGGACTTCTCACCTCGTCTGGCCTACGCGATTTTGCCAGTGCCAAACAAGGGCGTGGCTAACTGGGCTTATGCCTGGGTTCCTGTCTTAGGGCCAATCGCCGGTGGTCTTTTAGCTAGCGGCCTGCAGGCATTGTTGAAATAGAGAGTTAGCCAATGTCAGAATGTTTAAAGCTGCACATCTCGTAAGTTTTTAAAGATGAGGTGGCTAAAAACGGCTTTAACCATGTCAGTGTTGCCAAGATCATGAAGCAAAGCGGGATTAGGCGACAGACTTTTTACGAGAACTTTAAGGACAAGTTTGACCTTTTGGACTATACGATCAAGTCGATGATGGAAAACGATATCGAGAGCAATATCGGCTACCTGGACTGGGAAGGTATCATCTTTTTGGTCTTTTACGGGATCGAACTGAATAAAAAGTTCTATAAGAGCGTCTATGAAAGCCAGACAGAGGTTGATGTGGTCGGGGAAATTTCCAGCCATATTGCCGTTTTGCTCAAGCAGATCGTTGAAGAAGAAGGGGCGGATTTTGATCAGCAGGCCAAGGACTTTGTGGAAACTTTTTGCCTGGGTCTGACTTATACAATGATTGACAATCTTTTCCGGCAACACCCGCTGGAATACGACGTTATCGCCAGCAAGGTCGACAACGCCCTCCACTTCACCTTGAATCTGTAAAATTTTACCCTTGAACTCCAGCTCGAGCTCAAGGGTATTTTTGCCTGGAAAAAATCGGTTATAATCTAAGGCAGAAAGGAGTTTCCATGACCGACTACTACACATCCGGTGAATTCGCCAAGCGGGCCCACGTGTCCGTCAGAACGATCCGCTACTATGACCAGCAGAACCTCCTCAAGCCTTCAGCCAGAAGCAAGGGCGGGGCCTGACGCTACAGTGACGCTGACTTCGCCAAGCTTCAGCAGATCCTCCTGTTAAAGTACCTGGGCTTTTCCTTAGGGGAAATCCGCGGCCTGACCCTGGGGGCCAGCGACCGGCGCCGCCTCCTGGATTCCCTTCAGATCCAGCGCCGGCTGGTGGAAGAGCGGATTGAAGAAATGACCGCCGTTGAAGCCGCCATCGACTCAACCACCCAAACCCTGGAAGCTGGTAAGCCTGTTGACTGGAGCCGGATGCTGGAACTGCTCCACCGGTCAACCATGACCCAGAGTCTCAAGACCCAGTACCAGAACGCCACCAACATCTCTGCCCGGATCCGCCTGCACCGGGACTACTCCATGAACAAGGAGGGCTGGTTCCCCTGGCTTTTTCGCCAGCTGGACTTGACTCCTGGTTTAAAAATCTTAGAGATCGGCTGCGGGAACGGTGAACTATGGGCCACTAGCTGCTACCGTCTGCCGGAGGACTGCCAGGTCATCTTGACCGACATTTCAGAAGGGATGCTGGCCGATGCCAAAAAGGAAATCGGCGAAGACAGCCGCTTTTCCTATGACCAATGCGACGCTGCTCACTTGCCCTTTGCTGACGAAGAGTTTGACCTGGTCGTCGCCAACCACATGCTTTTTTACTGCGACGATATCCCTCAGGTCCTTAAAGAAGTCCGCCGGGTTTTGAAAAAAGGCGGCCGCTTCTGCGCGTCAACTTACAGCAAGCGCCACATGCACGAAATCACTGATCTGGTCCAGGAGTTCAACTCCCAAATCGTACTCTCTTCCGTCAACCTCTATGACCGCTTTGGCTTAGACAACGGGGAAGAGATCCTGGCTCCGTCTTTTGCCCAAGTGACCTGCCAGCGCTACGAGGACGCTATCGAATTAGGTGAAGCAGAACCCGTTATTTCTTATATCTTGTCCTGCCACGGCAACCAAAACGCCCTTCTCTTGGACCGCTACCAGGAATTCAAGCAATTCGTTGAAGACGAGGTCGCCGGGGGCTTCCACATTACTAAAGACGCTGGGACCTTTATCTGCCGCAAATAGCTGCCATTTTTTTGAAAACGGCAGTTATTTTATTTTCCCTATTGAAGCTTACGTTACGTCATGTTTTATACTTTGAGTCAGCAAGCAAAAATGATTAGTTGAACTTGGAGGTTCATTACATGAAAATTATCGTTACCGGCGGTGCCGGCTTTATCGGCTCCAACTTTGTCTTCTACATGATGAAGAAGCACCCAGACTACAAGATCATCTGTCTGGACAAGCTGACTTACGCGGGCAACCTGTCAACCCTGAAGGATGTCATGGACAAACCAAACTTCTGCTTCGTCAAGCTGGACATCTGCGACCGTGAAGGCGTCTACAAGCTTTTTGAAGAAGAACACCCGGACGTTGTGGTTAACTTCGCCGCAGAAAGCCACGTTGACCGGTCAATCGAAAACCCGGAAATCTTCCTGCAAACCAACATCATCGGTACTTCCGTTTTGATGGACGCCTGCCGCAAGTACGGGATCAAGCGTTACCACCAAGTATCAACTGACGAAGTTTACGGCGACCTGCCACTGGACCGGCCAGACCTCTTCTTCCACGAAGACACGCCGCTGCACACTTCCAGCCCATACTCATCATCAAAGGCCAGCGCTGACCTTTTGGTCGGGGCTTACGGCAGAACTTACGGCCTGCCTGTAACTATTTCCCGTTGCTCAAACAACTACGGCCCTTACCAATTCCCGGAAAAGCTGATCCCATTGATGATCCAAAGAGCCTTGGACGACAAGCCTTTGCCAGTTTACGGTGAAGGCCAAAACGTCCGCGACTGGCTTTACGTTGAAGACCACTGCAAGGCCATCGACCTCATTTTGGAAAAGGGGACGGTTGGTGAAGTCTACAACATCGGCGGCCACAACGAAATGCACAACATCGACATCGTTAAGCTGATCTGCGACTACCTGGACAAGCCTTACTCCTTGATCGAACACGTTACTGACCGCAAGGGTCACGACCAACGTTACGCTATCGACCCAACCAAGATTCACGAAGAACTGGGCTGGCTGCCAGAAACCATGTTCAAGGACGGTATCAAGAAGACCATCCAATGGTACCTGGACAACAAGGAATGGTGGGAAAACATCATCTCTGGCGACTACCAGAACTACTACCAGGAGATGTACGGCAAGAAGCAAGTTTTAGACGAAAAGTAAGAGGCAAGGAAGAGAAAAAATGAAGGGAATTATCTTAGCAGGTGGTTCAGGCACTCGTCTGTATCCATTAACCCTGGTTACCAGTAAGCAGCTTTTGCCTGTTTACGACAAGCCAATGATCTACTACCCGTTGTCAACCTTGATGCTGGCCGGGATCAAGGACATCTTGGTCATCTCCACGCCAGCTGACACTCCGCGCTTTAAGGAACTTTTGGGCGACGGGTCACAATTTGGCGTCAAGCTCTCTTACAAGGTGCAGCCAAGTCCAGACGGCCTGGCTCAAGCCTTTACTTTGGGCGAAGACTTCATCAACGGTGAACCTTGCGCCATGGTTTTGGGCGACAACATCTTCTACGGCAACGGCTTTACTGACATGCTAGAAAACGCCGCCAAGGACGCGGAAGCTGGCCGGGCAACGGTTTTTGGCTACTACGTCAACGATCCGGAACGCTTCGGGGTTGTGGAATTTGACAAGGATGGCCACGCTATTTCCATCGAAGAAAAGCCAGCTCAGCCAAAGAGCAACTACGCTGTAACTGGTTTGTACTTCTACCCAGCTGGCGTGAGCGAAAGAGCTGCCCAGGTTAAGCCAAGTGCCCGCGGGGAAGTGGAAATCACTTCTTTGAATGAGATGTACTTAAACGACAACACCCTGGACGTTCAGCTTTTGGGCCGGGGCTACGCCTGGCTGGATACCGGGACGATGCAGAGCCTGGTTGACGCCTCCAACTTTGTTAAGATGGTAGAAGAACGGACTGGGGTAAGCATCTCAGCCCCAGAAGAAATTGCCTACGTGCACGGCTGGATTGGCGAAGACAAGTTGATGGAAGCTGCCAAGCACTACGGCAAGAGCCCTTACGGCCAGCACCTCAAGGCAGTGGCTGAAGGCAAGCTGAAGTATTAATTTTTCGTCGATTGTAAAATCAAATTGAACACTGTTCCGATCCAGTAAGAAAAATCGTTTTCACTGGATCAGAGCACAAAAAAT
>NZ_AZCR01000033.1:2431-15710 GCF_001433875.1 Lactobacillus delbrueckii subsp. delbrueckii DSM 20074 = JCM 1012 | reverse complement strand
TTATTAACATTGTAAGGGACAACCCTTCTTTTTTTGTTGCCTATTTTCTATTTACACAAGAATTTATACTGAACCAAAAAATAAAGGAGAATATCAAAATGGACGAAAGAGTAAAAGATGTACAGGTTTGGCTTAATCAAACCTATGGCAAGGTATCTGGTTTTAAAAAGGCACCACTTAACTGGTTGGCCAACAATTTATAGCTTAAGAGAAGGCTTGCAACACGAATTGGGGATTACTGCTCTTGCAGAAGGCTTTGGCGATAGCACTAAAAAAGCTTTAAGTGCGAAAATTGGCGACTTAAAGCGTGGCTATCATGGCAATATCATCAAGTTGGTTAAGGGTGCATTTTGGTGCAAAGGGATCAGTCCTAATAACTTTACGGATAGCTTTGACAGTGATTTAACTACCGCTATTAAGAGCTTGCAAGGCGATGCGGGGATTACTGCCAATGGTCAGCTTACTGTTAATTTAATGGCTGCATTGTTTGATATGAGTGCTTTTGTTTTAATCCCTGGTCAAGGCAAGTCAAAAGTTCGACAAATGCAGCAGTATCTTAATGGTAAGTATGGCGATGAGTTGGGGATTTTACCCTGTGATGGCATCTATCAAAGAGCAACCAATACAGCTTTGATCTTTGCCTTGCAAAAGGCAATTGGCGTAGCAGGTGCTAATGGCAATTATGGTCCAGGTACTGTAGCAACAACGCCAACGGTTAGTTAAGGTGCTAGCGGTGAAGTGGTTCGGGTGATCCAATACGGTTTGCTAGTTAATGGTTTTTATGATGGTGATTGCGATGGCAAGTATGATGCGGATGTGACTAGTGCCGTAATTGCTTTCCGTAAGTTTATGAACCTGCCGCCATTTACAGGCAAGTCTGACCTTTCAGTCATTAAGGGACTGTTAACGAGTAACGGTAATACTGATCGTGATTCAATTGCCTTGGATACTTCAGCTCAGCTTACTGATAAGGATATTTCTAACTTTAAGAGATATGGCTTTAGCGTTGTCGGCCGATACTTAACCGGATCTGTTGGTACTGGTGCAAGCAAGAGAAACAAATACCTAACATCTGATGAGCTGGAACGGATTACTGATGCGGGGCTGCGGGTCTTCCCAATCTATGAAGATGGTGGGTACGAGATCGAATACTTTAGCAGAAACCGCGGCTACCAAGATGGGATTACTGCTGCTAAGAAAGCAGCTGAGCTAGGCTTCCCAAGTGGGACAGTAATTTACTTTGCAGTAGATGTCGATATTCAAGATAGCGACATTGAAGGGACAGTCGTTCCTTATATGAAAGGCGTCATCGATGCCGTGAAGCTTAGTCCATATGAGCCAGGTATTTATGGTACTAGAAATGTCTGCTTGCATGGTGAAGAAGTTGGGATGAAGTACAGCTTCGTGGCGGATATGTCCTATGGCTGGAGTGGTAATCTCGGTTTCAGAATGCCAACAAATTGGGCTTTTGACCAGTTCACCGAATATCCAATCGGCAGCACGGATATTGACCAAGTAGCAGCTTCTGGCAAAGATGCCGGTGTCAATAAGTTTTCTCCCCAGTTATACGGTACTATTTCTTATAGGGAAGTAGCAGCTGATGTACTAAAGGGCTTTGGTAAGTCGGTATCTGCTGAGTTCAACAAGAAGATTGAATTAGTGGATATCCCTTCTTTAAAGATTTCAGTAGAATTGGTTAATTCGCTGTCAGTAGCTGATGAATCTCCTGCAATTACTATTTCAAACGGTAAGTTAGATTCAATCAGTTTTGCCAATTGGCTTCAAACTTCAGGACATATTAAAGGAAATGGTGTTGATGCGGTTGTAAACGAAGCAAATAAGGTGATCTCAAGCGCAAGCATTACCAATGGTAACGTGGCGATAGAAGCTTCGATTAACAACTCTGGTGAAAGCAAGCTTAAATTTATCTACCATATTTTAGAAGCTAAGGATAAGCAATTGGATAATGAACTGTCTGTAGTTATCACTGTCACTTCAAAGCCAACAGATCTATTTACTGGCACGAAAATTCCAAACGTTGATGTTCCGAAGCTCGTAACCCAAAGTCAAACTGATCAGAAATCATGGGAGACCTTAATTGGCTTTTCAACGGTTGTTGCAATAGCTGGAGTATCTATTTTTATTAGTGGAGGGACTCTTTCAGTCTTATTAGATCTTATTCCACAATTGTTTACCGGGTTGTTAGTAGGTTAGAATCCCAGACTAATAAGTTCGTATTTTTTAACATCAAATATGCAACTTGATGAATTTTTTAAAATGTGGTTTTACGGAAGCTATAAAGTTGACTTTAGATAGCGCTGCAGTGTTTTGGCTTTTGGAAATGAAGCTATAGAATACTCTGCTTTTATGCTTTGGCAAGTAATTTGGGCACATTATCAAATAGAAATTCTTAGTATCAAGTAGTAAAGAACTTTTTAAGTATACTATCTGTGAATTTGAATCACCTATTTTTACTATAGGCGCTCTTCCTAAATTATTATCGGGTGAAAGCTTAAGATTTATAATAGATGGGCACTTTAGTGAAATTAGGAATGCAGTGATAGCTGGTACCCACGAAAAACAAGATAGCGTTAAAAAGACATCAATAAACATTTTAATGGTGACAAAAGGATAGGAAACAACAAGAATCGCAAGTGAAAATCCACAAACACTGGTATACCACAGATAAATAAGAATCTTTTGCCACTTCTTTTGAAATCGTATTAAAAAAATAAGACTGCAAAGGTGTAGCAAATAAAAGCATTTAAACTTATCCCAGAATGTTAGCTTGCTAGTAAAGGTTATGCTATTAGTAGTATCCATAATTACCTCTTGAAAAATTAATTTATGTTTTGATTTTAGCACATTCTATCAAGAACTGAGGTGAAAAGCATATAAGTGTATATCCAGAATTAATTGCGTTTGCCATCTGGCTCGCTAGCCTCGCCTTGTTAACTATCTTAAGGCGAATCCATGTAAAGAACCGAAAGCTAGAGCAATTCGTTGCTATAGTAGAGCAAGTTCTTGCCGACTACGTTGCTCTTTACCGCCGGATTGGCTTTTCTAATCAGGAAAAGCAGAACATCGTGAATTCGATTGCGGCTATTTTGAAGGAAAAGGGTTTCAAGCTCTCTAGTGAAGATGTGGCGCAAATCGAGAAAATTGTTGACAGTAAATTGCTAGATAAAGTCGAATAGAAAGCAAAACGCAGAGCACCTCGATGCTCTGCGTCTTTTATTCATTAATCATCTTCACCGCGCCAGCCGGCGATATCCCATGGAGTGAAGTCGTAGTCCAGTTTCTTATGGTAGCAGTCTTCAAAAGCCTGCACCTTCAAGGAATAGTCCTTTTCCATCAAGTCCGTCGCGTTAAAGTTCACCGACTTGGTTGGGTCCGGATACAGCACCCCCAAAACGTGCAGGGTATAGCGCGTTTGGTAAAAGTGCTCGTTATCGTTTTCGACTTCTGGCAGGTCTTGGATCTCCACAAAGGTGGAAATGATCGGCACATTGCACTTAGCCGCGAAGTAGTAGGCCCCGCGCTGCGGCTTTCTTGGCTTGCGGTAGTTCCACCACATCTCCTGCTCAGGGAAAATCAAGACCCAGTGGCCCTTGTTGAAGGCGTGGCTGAGGTGATGGATAAATTCCCGCCCAATGTAGTTGGGACTTTGTACCAGGGGAATGGACCCCATATTGTTCATGATGAAGCTGAAGAAGCCCGGCAGCTTCAAGTTGGTGTCTTCAATCACGATCTCCATCCGGTGGTGGGTCTTTTGGGCTAGGCGGTTGACGGCTAAGGCATCAACTTGGTTGAAGTGGTTGGCGGTTACGATGGCCCCGCCCTTAGCTAGGTGCTGCAGCTTGTCTAAGCCTGTTACCTGAATCTTGCCAAAAAATTTCTGCGTCAAAGCCTGCAAGATCAGGTTGCCGGCTAGGCCTTCTGCCTTAGTCTTGAACTTATCCTGCTTGGCCCAGAAGTCCTCAACCAGCTTAACCCGCTCTTCCATAGACATTTGCGGGTCGCCGATTTCGGTTTTCGCCGTAAAGTCGCGGTTGTTTGCGGCTAGCTCGATATTGTGGATGACGTCCAGGCGGTGGTCACCAATAATCATCTTGTATACCTTCCTATTTGTTTTTCATTTAATCTCTGTGATACCCGTAAGTTTCACGTGTAACTATAGTTGATCTTTTAACTTGAGATATTCGTTTAACAAGTCATCGTATTCGTGCAGGTTGAGCACGCTGTGGACTCGTTTCACGTCCCAAGGCTTGACCGTCTGGGTGCGGAAATAAGGGAAGAAGCGGAGGCTGGTGGTGAAGTGCTGGATGACCGTATCGTCCTGGAGGGCGTATTGCTCATTGTACTTACGCGGGGCAATCCGCTTTTCTTTGGCTAATTTATTGATGGCCGTCTGGTCAGGCAGGAACATCTTCTTAACCTGCATCAAGTGGCGGACCCGTTTAAAGAGGCCAGTCTGCTTGATTTCCGGCATGTTCAAAAGGAGGACCCCGGAATTCAAGTAGTCAAAAATCTTCTTTTGATTGTGGAAGAAGAAGCGGCCAAAGTAGTCCAGGACCCCGACTAGTTCCGTCCCGGTCAAGTCCTGGGTGTAAAACTGGTCAACTGGCTTCCGGATGATCATGTCATCGTCCAGGTAGAGGATGCGGTCGGGAATTTGAGGCAGTTCGTCGGCAAAAAGCCGGAGCATGGCGTAGGGGGTGAAGCGGGTGCCCATGTTGGCCGTCGGCGGTTCCTTGATGAAGTTTTCGGTGCAGTCGATCAGCTCCAGGCTGCTGTTGGGGTTGTCAGCCACGATGAGCGAGCGGATGAAGTCGGCCGCGTGCTGGCTGAAGGGCTTGAAGGACCTGGATTTGCTCTTAGCCCTCATGGTCAGGATGTAGACGTGAACCTCTTCGCCGCGTTCGGCTTTGAGCAGGGATAAGACGGCAATCAGCACGCCTCTTTCAGCGTTGTGGTCACCACAAAAAAGAAAGTTCATGGTTTTGCCTCCTTAGTAGAAAAAGTCCTAGTTCTTACTGTCAATTTTAACATACGAGCAATACTCGCAAGTGCTCAGTTTTGCCCGCTCCTGCATGCTTTTGGCGATTTCACCGTGCAGCTTTTCCTGAGCCGCCTTCTTGCCCAGCTTCTCGTCCGGGTAAAAGGGGCCATCGATGTAGACCGTGATTTTCGGCCGCTTGCGCCAGCGGCAGGGCTGGTAGGTGGTCGTCATGGCAAAAGCCGGGGCCTTCAGGCTGACCGGGAAGTTGAAGCTGGTCGCCGGGAAAGGGCGGATCTTGGTGTAGTAGGGCCAAAGATGGGCTTCCGGGTAGATGACGATGGCCGCCTGCTTTTCTTCATAGGCGTATTTAACGTCCTTGAGCAGGCGGATGGACTGCTTGATGTTTTTCCCAACCGGCAGGGCAGCTGC
The DNA here is from genome assembly GCF_001433875.1 of Lactobacillus delbrueckii subsp. delbrueckii DSM 20074 = JCM 1012. GTDB lineage: Bacteria > Bacillota > Bacilli > Lactobacillales > Lactobacillaceae > Lactobacillus > Lactobacillus delbrueckii. The sequence continues at coordinate 10,279 of NZ_AZCR01000033.1, read as the reverse complement.
CGGAATCACGTACTTGCCTAAAAAAGGAATCCCCCAGTTGGCCTGGGCGGCCAGGGCATAGTAGTGGTAGGGGTTGACGATGGTCATGGGGGTGAAGGGGTCACCCAGCATCTGGGTGTGGTTGCCATAGACAAAATAGCCCTGCTTTTTAAAAGGGCGCAGCTTTTCCTTGCCTTTGACTTTAACTAGTAAGAAGAGGCGGGAGTAGAGCCAGGCAAAGGCGCAGGCCAGGCTGCGGACCAGGACGTTCCAGAATTGCCAAGCCGCCCCTTTCCGGAAGACCTGGTAGTCATCTGGGAGCTGGAAGTCCTGCTGGGCGGAACTGACCAGGTCCTCGCTTTCGCTGTGGTAGTAGTAAATCTTTTTACTCATCAAAAGTCCCCCCGCTTGCTGTAAAATAAAAAAAGCACTGCGAGCGCAGTGCTTAGAGATGATGGGTCGTCAGGGGATCGAACCCTGGACACCCGGATTAAGAGTCCGGTGCTCTGCCAGCTGAGCTAACGACCCGTGTCAACCAACAATTTTATTATGCCATAAATTTCAGTAAAAGCAATCTTCTTTTTTACATTAATTGTAATTTTCTTAATTTGGCGGGCAAATCAAGTATAATAGTCACAGTGAAGGAGGTTCATAATGCCTAAAAAAATTCTCGTCGTTGACGACGAAAAGCCGATTTCCGATATCATCAAGTTCAACTTGACCAAAGAGGGTTTTGATGTAGAGACCGCTTATGACGGCGAGGAAGCTGTCGAGAAGGTTGAAGAATACAACCCTGACTTAATGATTTTAGACTTAATGCTTCCGAAGAAAGACGGGCTGGAAGTAGCCCGGGAGGTCCGCCAGACCCATGACATGCCGATCATCATGGTTACTGCCAAGGGCGGTGAGATCGACAAGGTCCTCGGCCTGGAAATGGGGGCGGATGACTACGTAACCAAGCCTTTCTCCAACCGTGAGCTGGTGGCCCGGGTCAAGGCCAATTTGCGCAGCCGGGACATCGTCAAGAAGGCAGTGGAAGTTAACCAGCAGAAGGAAAAAGAACAGGAAAGCAATGACATCCAGATCGGCAACCTGCTGATCAAGCCGGATGCCTACCTGGTTGAAAAGAACGGGGAAAAGATCGAACTGACCCACCGGGAATTCGAGCTGCTCTACTACATGGCCCAGCACATGGACCAGGTTATTACCAGAGAGCACCTCTTGCAGACGGTCTGGGGCTACGACTACTTTGGCGACGTCCGGACGGTTGACGTTACGGTTCACCGCTTGCGGGAAAAGATCGAGGACAACCCGGTCCGGCCGAAGATTTTGGTTACCCGGCGGGGAGTCGGCTACTTTGTCAAGCAGCAAACAGAAGAATAATTTGGGAGCCACTGTTTGAGGTGGCTTTCTTTATGTGGATGGATTAATGAAGAAAGATAAAAAAGCACGCAAAGAGAAAGTGAAGAAAGAGAAGACCAACCTGCTTAAGCGCGCGGTCAGCTCGATCCAGACCAAGATCGCCCTTATCTTCATGCTCCTTTTGCTGGCCACGATTGAAATCATCGGGGCCTACTTTACCCGGCAGATGGAACAGACCAGCATCAACAACTTTCAAACCACGATTCAGCTGCAGTCGATCGTGACCGACCAGCTGACTACCCAGCTGGTCAAGAACGGCAAGAGTGCTGACCGGAAGATGAACCAGATTATCACTGACTACAGCAATGACGCGATTTCTGAAATCCAGGTCGTGGACAGCAGGAACGTGATCCGGGCCGTGTCCAACTTAAGCGACAAGAACCGGGTGGGGCAATTGTCTAACAACGGCGATATCCGGGAAGTGATCAACTCCGGCCAGCAGAAGACCCAGGTTACCAGTGACCAGAAGGGCAGCTTCATGGTTCAGATCGTGCCTCTGACCAGCGGAACCAACATCGTCGGGGCGGTTTACGTCCGGGCCAGCATGGCTGACGTCTTCAATAACTTGCGAAATATTTCGATGATGTTCTTGACGGCCTCACTTTTGGCCGTAGTCGTGGCGGCGATTGCCTCCATGTTTATTTCCCGGGCAATAACCCGGCCGATTGAAGAGCTCCGCCAGCAGGCCATCCAGGTGGCTGACGGGGACTACTCAACCCAGGTTAAGATCTACTCTAATGACGAACTGGGCCAGCTGGGGGCGGCCTTTAACACCCTCTCAGCCAAGATCGAGCGGTCCAATGAGCAGTCAGAATCTGAGCGCCGCCGGCTGGACAGCGTCCTGTCCCACATGACTGACGGGGTGATCGCGACCGACCGGCACGGGAATGTGTCGATCATGAACCAGATGGCCCAGGACTTCCTGGACGTCAAGGCCGAAGACGCGATCAAGAAGCCGATTTCTCAAGTTTTAGGCCTGGGGGAGGACTACACTTCCCAGGACTTGATCTCCAACCAAAGCGACATGCAGGTCACGGTCAATGCCGGCACGGATGATGAAATGATCCTGCACGCCAGCTTTACCTTGATCAAGCGGGTCACGGGCTTTGTTTCCGGGGCCGTCTGTGTTTTGCATGACGTGACTGAGCAGATCAAGAACGAAGACGAGCAGCGGCAGTTCGTTTCCAATGTTTCCCATGAATTGCGGACTCCTTTGACCAGTGTCCGGGCTTATATTGAAGCCTTGAATGAAGGGGCCTGGAAGGATCCGGAGATTGCCCCCCAGTTTTTGGATGTGACGCAAAAGGAAACTGAGCGGATGATCCGGATGGTCAACGACCTCCTGATTCTGTCCAGAATGGACCGGGGAGCCACCAAGCTGGAACCGGAATGGGTTAACTTTACTGACTTTGTCTCCCACCTGCTCAACCGCTTCGACATGATTGTCGAACATGACCAGGGCGAGGCCCAGAGCGATACCAAGGAATACGTGATCAAGCGGGACCTGGGCAACCAGGCCCTTTGGGTGGAAATCGACACTGACCAGATGATGCGGGTGATCGACAACATCATGAACAACGCTATCAAGTACTCCCCTGACGGGGGGACCATCACGGTCCGCCTGACCCAGAACCAGAACCAGATCCTGCTCAGCATCAGCGACCAGGGCCTGGGGATTCCAAGGAAGGACCTGGGTAAGATCTTTGACCGCTTCTACCGGGTAGACAAGGCCCGGTCCCGGGCCCAAGGCGGGACCGGTTTGGGCCTGGCCATCGCTAAGGAAATCGTGACGGCCCATGACGGCCGGATCTGGGCAGACAGCCGGGAAGGGCACGGGTCAACCTTCTATATTGCCCTGCCTTACGAACCAATGGATGAGGAGGATGAATGGGATGAAGTTTAAATTCAAGTTCAAATTCAATGATTTTCTCCTCCACCTGGCGACCTTGACCGTGATTTTGATCTCGATCGGCCTCTGGGTCACGGTGATGACCAGTGACCAGCGCTTCAGCCGGATCAGCAATGAATCATCCTCCCAGAGCTCGGCTTCTTTGTCGACCCACTACCGGAATGTCCAGTCTTTTTATGCCCCGGGCCAGACCTATGTCTTTCAAAACGGGGTCCGCTACCAGGTCCATGACGCCAAGCGGAACCTGCCTTTGAAGTTTGTCCAGTACCTGGAAAAGGTCAAGCTGGGGACGATCGAGAAAATGTCAACCACGGCCAGTGATTATGAGAAACTGCTGGCTGACCAGAACTATATTATGTTTGCCTACCCGGACCAGATCAATTTCACGGTCCTTTTAGGCAAAAAACAAGCTAATTCCAGCCTGCAGTTCAACCGGGTCTTTGTCCCGGTCAAGAGCAAGACCCGCTACCTCTATTTCGGCAACGACAAGGGCAGCCGGGTCTACCGGGTAAAGATCAAGTCCGGCTCCTTCCGGCAGCTGGCCAAGTACGTCAAGAGCGCCCAAGACCGGCAGGAGGTCAGCTTTCTGCACTTAAAGAAGCTCTACGTGCCTTTTTATGCCAAGGAAATCAAGGCCAAGGAATACAGCTACCTGATCAGCTACCAGTCCAGCAGCTACTATGCTTCCCGGCTCTTGGGCAGCAGCTACCGGAAGTCAGTGGCTAAGAACGGCCGCACTGTCTACACGGCTGGTTATTCCAAGCGCCTGCAGATTCCTAAGGAAGGCAAGAGCAATGACCACCAGTATCTGTACCAGAACTATTTGACCAGCCAGGAGCGGACGGCCACCCAGGAGATGCTGGAGAGTGCTGCTTATGTCAAGCAGCTGGGCCTGGCTGAACAGGACCTGCGCTTTTTTGAAAGCAGCGGCAATACGGTGTCCTACATCAACTATATTGAAGGCTATCCGATTTTTGCCAACGACGCTTTGGCTCAGACCCAGGTAACCATGGGGACGGAGTCGGTCAGCGTGGCTTTCAGCAGCATGAACCTGCAGATCCCGATCCCGTATGACGGCCATGTCAAGACCTTGCCGAAAACCGCGACTCTGCTGAAGGAGCTGAATAGCATCGGCATCAAGGAAAGCGAAATTGAAAAAATCACCATCGGCTACCATATCCAGGCCGACAAGAAGCGCAGCGACTTGATTACCCTGGTGCCGACCTACTTCATCAAGGTTGGCGGCAGCTGGAACAGCCTGGCCGGCTGGAAGAAGATTAAGGCGGAAAACACGGATCTGTTAATAGAGGGGTCAAGTTCCAGCTTCAGCAGCTACTCGTCTTCCAGCTATTCCAGCAATGAGTCGAGCAGTGAAGCCAACGCAAGCGCAAGTTCCAGCGTCAGCCAGGCGGGCAGCCAGGAAGCATATTCCAGCAGCCGCAGCCAGCCGGCGGCTGAATCAAGCTCCAGCTCCAGCAGCTCCAGTTCAAGTTCCGCCGTATCAGCAAGCTCTGCCAGCTCAAAGGAAGGAGAAAAGTAAATGGATCATCGCAAAATTGAATGGCTTTTTCTGATCCTCTTCTGCTTAGTCGACATCTATCTCTTGATTGAGCTTTGGCGGGCCCCGGTTACCTTGACCTCATCAACCAATTCGGTGACGACCTCAACCAGCTTGAAGGCTGAAATGAAGTCAGACAATATTACGGTTCCTTACCTGTCCAGAAAGGGGGACTCGGGCTACTACCTGGCCACTAGAAGTAAGAGCGACTTGAAGGAAGCCGCCAAGAAGCTCAGCAGCGACGTCTCCACCAGCTACGCTGAAGGGGACAAGACCCTGTACGCGACCATGAAGACCGCGATTCCGCTGGAGCGGATGACGGTGGGCGAGTTCAAGAATGACAGCAATTACGTCCCGCATGGCAAGCAGTATGTCTATGCCAAGAACCTCTCCAGCAACAGCAGCTACGTTTACGTGCAGAAGTCCCAGTACGGCCTGGTTTACAGCAGCCTGGCCCAGCTGGTGGTCAATGTCAAGAACAAGAAGATCACGGGCTACTACCAGACCTACTTGACTGACTTGTCCAGCGTCCGCGAGCTGCAGGCAACTATCAGCCCCTTGCGGGCGGTCACCAACCTCTACACCACCCGGGAACTGGCCGACAACTCCCGGGTAATGCAGGTCAAGCTGGGCTACACCAAATTGACCGAGGTCCGGGGCAGCGTGATTTTCGTCCCGACCTGGCTGGTCTGGATCGAAAATAAGAGAAGCAAGAGCAGCTGCTTGAAGCGGGTCAACGCCTTCAGCGGCCAGCTTTTGCAAAACAGTACATTGGACGATTAAGGGCAGGAAGGAAAAAATTTGCAATTCGCGGTATTATCGAGCGGATCAGCGGGCAACTGCAGCCTGCTGATGACTGACCAGCACAAGATTTTGATGGACGCCGGCCTTTCAGGCAAGAAGACCAAGGAGCTTTTAGCCAAGGTAGGTGTGGCGATCGAGGATCTGGACATTGTCTTTTTAAGCCATGACCACGGCGACCACAGCGGGGGGATGGGGGTCCTTATGCGCCGCTATCCCCAGCTGAATGCCTTCAGCAACACGGGCACCTGGAAGTACTTGGAGGAGACCGGGAAGATCGGCTGCCTGCCGAAAGACCAGATCAATGTGATTGAGCCGGGCCAGACCAAGTGCTATGGGGACTTGGAAGTGACGGCTTTTGCCACTAGCCATGACGCGGCCCAGCCCCAGTACTACGTTTTTTCCAGCGGGGGCAAGCGCCTGGCCTGCTTGACGGACACGGGCTACGTGTCTGAAGAAGTCGAATATGAGATTCAAGACGCGGATGCTTATTTGCTCGAGTTCAACTATGACGACCTGATGCTGAGAAGCGGCCCCTATCCCTGGAGCCTGCAGCAGCGGGTCCGGTCAGACCACGGCCACCTGTCAAACGAGCAGGCGGCTGAGACTCTGGCCAGGGTTATCAGTTCTAAAACCAAGCATGTTTTCATGGCCCACCGCAGCCAGCAGAACAATTTAAACTATTTGGCCCGGGACGTGGCGGAAGAGGTTTTGGCGGCCAGAGACGCCGACGTGGCCAGTGACCTGGAATTGCACGATACCGAGCCGATGACGCCGAGTTCTTTAATTAATTTATAATACAGAGGATTTAAAGCTTTTAATTAATACGTTTTGTTCATATATACTTCAAAAAGCTAGGATATGATAATGGCAACGATAAGGAGTGATAACTATGTCTGAAGAACAAGATAAGCAAAGAAACACGCGCAAGAAGGAAAACAACCGTTTGCTAACTAAAGCGGCCATCATTGGGGTCGTTGCCGGTCTTTTGGGCGGGGGGATTGCCTACGGCGGCTTGTCAGCAGCCAATTTGAACAGCAATGCTTCATCATCCACGGCCAGCTCAAGCAGTAGCAACACTGGTGAAACCGGGTCAGTGACGACTTCATCCAGCGGCACGACTAAGGTCAACAAGTCCAGGACTACCAGCGGGACGATGACTTCCGCCTACAAGAAGGTGAAGAACTCGGTTATTTCAGTTTTGAACTACAAGCATACTTCCAGTTCATCATCAAGCTCTGACATCTTCAGTATATTTGGTTACGATGACTCGGACAGTTCAGACTCATCCAGCTCCAAGAAGTCTTTGACTTTGTACTCTGAGGGTTCCGGGGTCATCTACACGACGGCAAACGGTAAGGGCTACATCGTCACTAACAACCACGTTATTTCTGGGGCAGCCAAGGTGAAGGTCATGCTGGATTCCGGGAAGACGATTGCTGCTAAGGTTGTCGGCAAGGACTCAACCAGTGACCTGGCAGTTTTGTCAATCGACTCCAAGTACGTGACTCAGACCGCTTCATTTGGTGACTCCAGCAGCCTGCAGTCCGCGCAGACGGTGATTGCCATCGGTTCACCAGAAGGGTATGAATACGCGTCTACGGTAACGCAAGGGATCATTTCCTCACCAAGCCGGACGATCACTTACAACTCCAACCAGATGACGGTCATCCAGACTGACGCGGCCATCAACTCCGGTAACTCCGGCGGGCCCCTGGTCAACTCTGACGGTCAGGTTATCGGGATCAACTCCATGAAGCTGTCCAGCTCCAGCAGTGGCGACTCCGTCGAAGGGATGGGCTTCGCGATCCCGTCAAACGAAGTTGTGACGATCGTCAACCAATTGGTCAAGAATGGGAAGATCACCCGGCCGCAACTGGGCATCAAGGTAGCAGCAATTGATGAACTGAACAGCTACTACAAGAAGCAGCTGGGCATTTCAACTAGTCTGAAGAAGGGCCTGTACGTGGCCGGCGTAACTTCAGGCAGCGCGGCAGCCAGTGCCGGGATCAAGAAGGGCGACGTGATTACGGCGGCTGACGGTAAGACGGTCAACGACGTAGCCACCCTGCACAGCATCCTGTACAGCCACAGTGTTGGTGATAAGGTCAAGATTACGGTCAACCGGAATGGCAAGACCATGACCTTCACGGTAACCCTGCAGGCAAGCAACTAATTT
>NZ_AZCR01000033.1:0-2406 GCF_001433875.1 Lactobacillus delbrueckii subsp. delbrueckii DSM 20074 = JCM 1012 | reverse complement strand
GCAGATCTGCTGGATTATTTTTTTTTTTTTTTTTCAAAACAAAAAAAGGGTGAAAGGAAGGTAAAGTTCGTATATATTTCTTGTCAAGGGAAATTTTTAAGGAGACTTTATCCCCAATCCTGTGGAAAAGACTGTGAATTGTGCAAAAAACAGAGTAAAAATCGCTAAAAAGCTGTGGATAAGCTGTGGATTGTGTGTAAGTTCCACGGGTAAAAGTCATGTTAAAACGTCTGTTCAAGGCGACAGGCCGGGCTTTTTTGGTGATTGTTTGTGAAAAGTTCCAGTCCACAGGTAGTTTGTGGAATGGTTACACGGGATTTTATAAATTTTTTTACAAAAATCTAGACCTAGATAGAATTCTGCTCTAGTCCACTAGATCTAGAAAAGGCCTTTCCACAGCTGTGGGAAAAGGCGGTTGATAAACTGTTAATTGTGGGGATAGAAGTAAAAATGGTAAAATAGGGGCATTATGAATATCAAAATTGTTTGCGTTGGAAAATTAAAAGAGAAGTATTTTAAGGACGGGATCGCGGAGTACCAGAAGCGGCTGAGCCGCTTTGCCAAGGTGGAGATCGTGCAGGTGCCGGATGAGAAGGCGCCGGAAAGCCTCAGCCCGGCCCAGATGGAAGAGGTCAAGAAGCGGGAAGGCGAGCGGATCTTGAGCAAGATCAAGGACAAGGAATATGTTTACGTTCTGGCCATTAAAGGCAAAGAACGGGCTAGTGAAGAGTTCGCCAAGGAACTGAAGAACCTGGGGACTTACGGGCATTCCGACATTACTTTCGTGATCGGGGGAAGCCTGGGGACCAGTGACGCGGTCAACAAGCGGGCCAATGACCTCTTTAGTTTCGGCAAGTTGACCATGCCCCACCAATTGATGCGGCTGGTTTTGATTGAGCAGATCTACCGGGCCTTTATGATCAACTCCGGCAGTCCTTACCACAAGTAGAATAGAAAGTATAAGCCTCTCCTGGGAAATCAGCAGGAGGGGCTTATATACGAATCAGTCTAGTGCTAGAATCTAGGGTGAAAGTGTTTAAATAAAGTATTTTAGTCATGAAAGGGATGATTTAAATGACTAAAACAGAGCGTTACATGTGGCTGGCCAATGACCTGCTTTTGACGGCAGCGGCAGTGTCGCTGATCATTAATTTAGTTGGCTAGACGGCTTCCGGTTATGCCTTTAGCGGCAGTCATGGGCAGGCAACAGAACTGCTTTTATGATGCTTTTATTTTGCTCGTTGCCGCGGCTGCTTTGGGAGCCTGGCTGAGCAAGTGGCTGGCTCCTGCAGCGGCTTGGGTAATTGGTGTCTGCCTTTTGCTGGGCCTTGTAATTGACCGGGTGGTAGGCCTGTATTTTGGCTTGACCTGATATTGGACTTTGGCTGTTGTCGCTTTGGCGGTCAGTCTGGTCAGCTGCGTGATGGCCTGGCTTGGGTGAAAATGGAGATGACAGAGGTGAAATTCTTAAAGATTTTAGTCAAAGTGGTTGATGTAATCTTACTATGCTTTTTGACTGTGGTAGTTTGCTCAAATCTAAAGGACTACATCAATGCCCTTAAGAACGATCAAAGGGACTGATTTAAAGGTAACGGTTTTTGGCCATGTGATTTTAATTTTGGTCTTACTGACAGAATTAGCCTTAGCTGTATTTAGCCAAAAAATTCCCCGCAAGCCGTTCTTGATTATTGGCCTAGTTTGCCTTGCCTTGACGTTGATAGGACTGATTACGCCAATCGCTTTTGGTCCGGGCAATTTGCCACTGAACTTCTTGGCCTTAGTGTTATTGGCTGTTAGCCGCTTTTTGCAAGAAAACGTAGCTTAGAAGAGAACGTTGTAAAATGCAAAAGTTATTAAGCTTAGCAAGAATCACTGCTCAAAAGAAGAACTTGAGCTTGCAATATAAGTAAATAGCCTTAAAAAATAGGAGCGTGATTATGATGAAAAACTTTGCAACTAAGCCAGCCGTTAAAACCGTCTTCTTGCTGGCTGGCATCTGTTTGGCCTAGTTCAGTGGATCTTTGCCGTAGGCACCCCTGGTCCAGTATCTTGGGCAATTGTCGGCATGATCGCGATCACTCTGCTGACCCTTTTCTTGGGAATCATTCCCTTGACCAAGCTCAGCCCGGCGGTTGGCTACGTAACTGCTGCAGCATTAGCGGTTATCGTCTTAATTTTTGTCTTCAATATTCATGGGTACATCTCAATCGGCATCTGGTACTTGCTTTACGCTGCCCTGGCCTGTGGCCTTTTATGGGCGAAAAAATAGAACAGTAAACAAAAATGGCTTCCAGGATTTTCTCCTAGAAGCCATTTTCTTTATGCTCGCCGATTGTAAAATTAAACTGAACACTGTTCCGATCCAGTAAGAAAAATCGTTTTCACTGGATCAGAGCACAAAAAATC
>NZ_AZCR01000032.1:8413-16240 GCF_001433875.1 Lactobacillus delbrueckii subsp. delbrueckii DSM 20074 = JCM 1012 | reverse complement strand
CACTTTATATAGTAAAAGAAAAAGTGTTGAACGACTACTCCGTCGAGTAATCATCCAACACCAGATTAGTATGTTTTATTTCCTTTCTCTTTCATCACTATCACATCACATTAAACTTTACATTCCAACCCTGTTTAGGAAATAACCTGCTGATTTTCATCCAATTCAACCGGCTTGCTGAACAAAAAGCCTTGCAGCAGGTCGCAGCCTGCTTCTCGCAGGAAGTCTCTCTACTCTTCCGTTTCGACCCCTTAAGCCAGTACTTTCAAACCCAGTTTATGGGCGACTTTGGCGATTTCCGGAATCAAAAGCCGGTTTAACTGTCCGTCATCCAGGTGGCGGACAAAGACCATGTCGATTTTGACTAGGTCAAAGCTATAGTCGTTTAAGGCGTTGAGAGAGGAATAGCCGCTGCCGAAGTCATCCATCCAAACTTCAAATCCGTAGGAGCGCAGCTGATCGATCTGCTCTTTCAAGCGGCTAGTGCTGTTTGACAGGTCCCTCTCCGTAATTTCAATCTTGATCAAAGACCGGGAGAGACCTGCTCCGGTAACCAGGTTGTTGATTTTTTCAACCAGATTAGGCATTTCAAAGTCTTCATGGGCCAGGTTGACGGAGACTGGCTTCAGGTCCAGCCCCCGCCATGACCCTAATTCCGGCCGCCGTCGGGATCACTATGCTGCCAAGGCCTTTGCTGAAGGGCTGAAATTGCCGGTCTGGCTGGGATCACTTGGGACTTTCCTGGCCAGCATGCTGGCTGGTCTTGTTGCGGGGGCCATCAACGGCTTTATCAACAATGTCATCTACGGTTTGACCCTGTCACCTGTTTCCACCGTTTACGCTTTGACCAGCTGGACTTGACCAATTTGCTGGACCAGTCGCCAAACCAGAATGAACTGGATGACTTAGCTGCCCTATGCGACCAAATCTGGGTCATAAAAGACGGCTGCCTCTTGATGGCGGACTCTCCGCAAACGGTCTTCAACCAGCTGGATGACCCGGCTTTCGATAAGCCTGCTGCCTGGAAAATGGCCAAAAAGCTGGAGCTTAAACTCGATGGCTGCTACCCGGTCAATGCCCGTGAACTAAAGGAAGCTGCCGAAAATGCAAATTAAGATTAAAAGCCTTCATTATAAATACTCGGAAACGAATTTTTCCCTGGACATCCCAGACTTGACTCTTTCTCCCGGCTTGATCTGCCTGGTCGGACAAAACGGGTCCGGCAAATCCACTCTCTTGAAACTTTTGGCTGACCTCCTGCCAGCTGGGGATGCCATTAAAGCAGACGGACAGGCTTTGTCTGAATATCTGGCCTCCGGCCGCTTGAGCAAGATCGCCTATGCCTTTCAGGATCCCAATGACCAACTTTTTAACTCCAGCGTGGAAAAAGAACTGGCCTGGTCCATGAAGCAGGCTAAACTGCCGGAAGACGAAATCACCAGAAGAACGGAAGCCGCCCTTAAAGAATTCGGCCTGGCAGAATTCCGGGACTTAAACCCTTACGACCTGTCTTCTTCCGGAAAGAAATTATTGACTATCGCCTCCGCCTTAGTCCTTGACCCGGAGGTCTGCCTGCTGGACGAGCCCTTGATGAGCCTGGATTATCCTGGCCGCTGCCTGGTCACCCGCCTGCTTGAAAAACGGCTGGCCCAGGGCAAGACCGTGATCATGATCACCCACGACATGGACTGGCTGTCCGAAAATTGCCAGGAGGTTTATGCCATGAGCCAGGGCCAGCTGGTCTACCACGGCCCGGTTCACCAGCTCTTTAGTGACCAGGAGCTTTTGGACCGCCTGGGCCTTTTGCCGGCCAAGACCTGGCAGCTCAGCCAGCTGCTGGGGCTTAAGCCGGAGGTCCTTTCGTTAAAATAAACCGATCCCTTGGCAAAAATATCGTAAATATTTTGTATGCGCTTCATCTCGTTCTCATCTTCCTGCCTCGCTACTAAGCCCGGTAATATAACTTTTAGTTTACTTTAGCTGATTTTTTACCTAAAAATCCTCTTAAAGGCAGGTAAAACATATTAAGGGCAAGTAAATCCTCTTGATCCTCATGGGCCTGATTGCCCTGGGCGGAACTACTTTTGGCCTGGCCGAAGAAACCATGGCCTTCTATCCGATGCTGATCCCGGTCTTCTTGGAGGCCGGCTATGACACGATGACCGTGGTCGCCACCATCTTCCTGGGCACCACTTTAGGGACTTTGGGTTCAACCATCAACCCCTTCTCAACGGTTATTGCTTCAAACACGGCCGGGGTCAACTTCGCCCGGGCCCTGCCTTTGAGAATCATCATGCTCCTGGTTTCCCTGGGGGCCGGGATGCTCTCTACACCATTATCTATGCTGAAAAAGTCCGCAAGGACCCAAGCAAGTCCCTGGTCTACGACCAATATGAAGAAAACAAGAAGAAGTTTCTTGCTTTTGACTCACAAGCTGACAAGGGCGACTTCACCTGGCGGCAAAAACTGACTCTGCTCACCTTCGTGGCTGGCTTTTTAGTCATGATCTGGGGTGTCCAAAGCCAGGGCTGGTACTTCACGGAAATCGCGGTTGTCTTCCTGGCCGTTTCCTACCTTCTCTTCCTGGTTTCCGGCTTAAGTGAACACCGCTTCATGGAAAGCTTTGTCAGCGGAGCGGCTGACCTTTTAGGGGTTGCCTTGACGGTCGGCCTGGCCCGGGCGGTCTCCATCGTGATGGATGGAAGCCACACCAGCGACACGATCATGTACTTCTTCAGCAAGCAGATCACCAGCATGAACAAGCTGGCTTTCGTCTGGATCCTCTTCTTGATCTACATCGTCCTCGGCTTCTTCATCCAGTCATCATCTGGTCTGGCCGTCCTGTCCATGCCGATCATGGCGCCGCTGGCCAATATCGTCGGCGTCGACCGGGCCAGCGTGATCGATGCCTATAACTGGGGGCAGGGCTACATCGGCTTGATCGCCCCAGTTGGCCTGATCTTGATGTCCCTGGCTATGGTCAATATCGGCTTTGACCGCTGGTTTAAGTTTATATGGAAGCAACTGGTCATCCAGTTCGTGATCTGCCTGATCTTCCTGGGAATCGGCCTCCTGGTCTACTAAACACATTTATCGCTCCTTAAAGAAGCAAGGTAAAGGAACTTCCTTTTGCCTTGCTTTTTTTGGTCAATATTTGCCTTTTTCCACTTTTACCGTTTCACGTTGTCGCGATTTTTTCAGCTTTCTTTTTTAAGGTCCTTTAATTGCTTGGTATATCTAGCTTGGTCGTTAATTTTCTGTATTTAATAGCCTTGGTGCACAAATGATTTTTGACCATCTTTTAAGAGAAAAAGCTTGTTATTAAGGGATTACGCCCCTTTGCCTTGTAACCGGTTAAAATGGCGTTTTAGTTTCACGGGGCCATGACAAAAAGACTTTTTGCTGGTAAAATCGCCCTAAAAGCGTTGAAAATTCGAGGTAAATTATGGAAATTCTTGATATTGTGGATAAAGAGGACCGGCCTACCGGGCAGACCATTGAGCGTAATGAAGCCCACCGGATTGGGGCCTGGCACCGCTGCGCCTCAGTTTGGATCATCCGGCAAAAAGCCGGCAAATGGCAAGTCCTCCTACAGAAAAGGTCCGCCAATAAGGACTCCTACCCAGGTTGCTTTGACACCTCTTCTGCCGGCCACATCGCTGCCGGAGATGAGCCCCTGGCAACCATCATCAGAGAGCTGGAAGAAGAATTGGGCATCAAGAGCCAGGCCGCTGACTTTACCTTTATCGGCACCTTCCACAACTGCTACGACAAGGTCTTCCACCAGGCAGAATTCAAAAACCGGGAGGTCTCCTTTGTGCATGTCTACTCTAAGCCCGTAGACGAAAATAAATTAGTCCTGCAGGAAGAAGAAGTTTCATCCGTTGCCTGGTTTGACCTTGATGAGGTCTGGGAGAAGGCCCAGGCCAAAGACCCGGACTTCTGCACCCCAGTGGGCGGATTAAAGCTTTTGCGGGAATACCTGCAAAAATTATAGACGGGAAAAAGAAAAGAAAGAAAAAAGAAAAAACTAGCTGATTTTTCAGCTAGTTTTTTCTTGGCTATTTGCCTTTATTCCATCCGCCAAATGCTGATGCCAACCTTTTTCCCGCTTGCCTTCTGGCTGGTCTTGGTCTCAGTTTTCGTCTTAGTCTGCTTGGCCTTTTGCCCCTGGCTGCATCCCCCGACTAACAGGCCCAGGGCCACAATACTCAAAAATTTGCTGATTTTCCTCATGACTGCTCCATTCTTATCGTACAATAAAGGTGATACAAGGAGGACTGACACTAAATGCAAGAACCTAAAATTTCACCTGACCAGAGCAAAACCCTGGCCGCTACCAAATATGTCAAACTCTACGACCTGGCATATGAAAACGGGGTCCACTACTATGCTGCTTCAAGGCGGGACAAAGACCAGCTCTTTGCCTTCAAGCAGGATCCAGAGCTGGGAAGCGCCCTGCCTGATGCCGTCTGCGCGGTAATCATCGTTAAAGAAGCCGGTCAGAAAGACAAGCTCCTGCTCTTTTACGAGTACCGGTACCCGGCTGGCAGCTACCTGCTCGGCCTGCCGGCAGGCTTGATTGACCCAGCTGACCTGGCCAGCCCGGACCCAATCAAAACAGCTATGATCCGTGAAATCAAGGAAGAAACCGGACTCAGCATCGGCGAAAAGGACACGGTTGAAGTCATCAACCCCCTGGTCTTCACGGCTTCCGGCTTCAGCGACGAAAGCAACGCCATTGTCAAAGCCGTCATCAACGTTAATGACTTGTCCGCCCTTAACCACAAAGGAGCTGAAGGCACCGAAGTTTTTGGCGACTTCAAATTAGTTGACAAGGAAGAGGCCCGCCGCCTGCTCAAGGAAGGCAGAGACGACTATGGCCACTACCTGCCCCTGGTTGCCTGGGCAGCCCTGTGCTACTTTGTCAGTGACCTCTGGAAATAATTGTAGCAAGCGGATGTTACATAGATATTACAAGACAAAAGCCGCGGCAGAAAATGCCGTGGCTTTTTAGTACAGTTGTATTTTTTGAAGAAGAGTTTATCAATAAGTAAGCTATGCTGTTAAACCTAAGTATGCCGTGGTGATGATCCCCAGCACAATAAAAGCAATAATGCTCCAATAGGTCAATTTGGGCTTGTCCGGCTTGCAAAAGACGTACCGTGCCATCCTTTTCCGCCCCCCTTTAGTTATTGGAATAAGCTAAAGAAGTAAAATCAAGTAAAAGGCTGACATTAATTTTATGTAAATTTTAGGGCAAGACGGTCGCTTTTGCAAATTATAAGACCGGCCGCAAGTTGACTCTTTCTTTGGCGACGGCTTCGATGAAGGCCTGTCGTGATCAACTAAAAGCATGGCCGGCTGCTCTTTTGCCAGCAGCTTGATCAGCTGGTCCTGGTTGAAAAGATCCAGGTAGTTGGCCGGTTCATCCCAAAGGTAGAGGCTGGCTTCTTCAGTCAGAGACTTGGCCAGGGCTACCCGCTTCTTTTGCCCCTGGCTCATCTCCTCAATAAGTTCACGCCGTTGACATGCACAAGACTGACCTGGATGGCAAGGAACTGACCAGCTACAAGCTGCAAGAGGACCTGCAATTCCACTTCGACAACTAGTGCAATAACAGAAATTAGCCAATATACAGCAAAACCAGTTCACTGTTTAAAGTGAACTGGTTTTCATTTGTCATTTTTACTTTATTTGCTATCATCATCTGCTCCTGCTGGCAGGGCCGGGAAAATAACCGTGAAGGTTGACCCCTTGCCTAATTCGCTTTCCAGGCGGATGGTCCCGTGACACTGCTGAACAGCATGCTTGACAATGGACAGGCCCAGGCCAGTCCCCCCGGTCTTGCGGCTGTGGCTCTTATCCACCCGGTAGAAGCGTTCAAAAATCCGGTTCTGGGCTTCCTGGGGAACCCCGATGCCAGTATCCGTCACCTGTAGGATCGCCTGGCCGCGGTGCTCTTTGACCGTAATCTTGGTCTTGCCCTTTTCCTTGTTGTAGCAGATGCTGTTATCAATCAAGTTGTAGGCAATTTCGTAAACCAGGCGGAAGTTGGCCAGGATCATAGTGTCTGACAAATTAGTCTCCAGCTTGATTCCATGCCGGTCAGCCGAACTCTGCAAGGCTTCCAGGGCCTCGGTCACCGGACTCTTCAAGTTCAGCTTGATTTCTTCAAAGCGTTGATTTTCATCCAGGTGGGACAAACGGATGATGTCGTCAATCAAGGTCAAAAGCTGGGCAGAAGATTCGTGGATCTTCTTGTAAAAGCTGTCCCGGTCCTCTTCTTTAACCAGGTGGTTTTCCAAAAGTTCAGCTGACCCCATGATGGACTGCAGGGGCGTCTTAAGTTCATGCGACACATTGGCCGTGAATTCCCGCCGGACCTGCTCTTCATGGTATTCTTCTGTCACGTCAACCACCAGGATCGAAGTCCCCTTCAGAATCTTGCGGCTGGTAATCGGGCTGGCACTGATTTGAATATTGCGGCCGTTTCTTTCCACAATCCCCTCAGCATGGGCCAAGCGGCTGTTCTTATCGATGATTTCCTTAACATCATCTGGCAAGGGGTCAGTATCATGCAAGCCCAAAAGGGAGACAACCGCCGGGTTGGACAAGAGGATCTGGTCATCCAGGTCAATCAAGATCAAGCCTTCCAGCATGGCATCTGTCACCGTCTTTAATTCTTTTTCCCGGTGGTGGAGCTGCTCCATCTGGTCAGCGATCTGCTTGTTCTGGCTGTCCAGTCTGGTCAAAAGCGGCTTGATTTCGTCATAGGCATTGCTTTCCAGGGGTTTGTCCAGGTCCATTTCATTCAGCGGCTTGACGATCGTTTGCGAGATTGTCTTGGCCAGGAACCAGGACACCAGGACCGATAAAAGCATGATTAACAAAAGCGGCGACAAAAATCTGACCAGAATCCGCCAGAAGGAGTTTCTGGTTATCGCGATGCGGATGACCCCGCCGTCATTGAGCCGCTCGGCATAATACATGGTTACGGTCGACAAGGTCGTGCTGTAGCGCTCGCTGGTCCCTGTCCCCTTTTTCATGGCTTCGGCGACTTCCTTGCGGCGGGAGTGGTTGCCCATCTTTTTGGGATTCTCTTCATTGTCGTAGAGAACCTTGCCCTTGGAATTGATCCAAGTAATCCGGTAGTTCTCCCCTTTTAAGTTCTTGATGTACTTCTTGCCACTGGTATTTACCCCGCTGGCTGCCAGGTCAGCCTGGGAAGCCAGGGCGGACATTTCTGTATGGTCGAAGTCAATGCTCAAGACAATCGCGCTTAAGAGTACGGCAAATAAGAGAATCAGAGAAGTCAGTAAAAAAATTGCCCGAAATATCTTCTTAAACATTAGTCTGCTTCATGGTAGCGATAACCGACCCCGCGCACCGTTTCGATATGCTTACCAGCCTCACCCAACTTCTGTCTCAAGGTTCTCACGTGAACGTCTACTGTGCGCGTTTCCCCATAAAAACCAGTCTCCCAGATCTGATCCATGATTTCTTCCCGGGAAAAGACAGTTCCCGGATGAGTAATCAAGAGCTTCAGGAGTCCGTATTCTTTCAAAGTCAAATCGACCTGATGGCCGTTTTCGAAAACTTCATGCCGCTTCAAGAGAATCTTGATCCCGTCTTTTTCGATCTTGTCCTCCTTCTTACGGTTGGTCCGGCGCAAAACAGCCTTGACCCGGGAAACCATTTCCATCATTCCAAATGGCTTGGTTAAGTAGTCATCCGCCCCGGAATCCAGGTTCTTGACCTTGTCATATTCTGCCGTCTTAGCACTAGCGACAATCACCGGCAAGTCCTCGGTCGCGGAAGTAGACC
>NZ_AZCR01000032.1:5325-8389 GCF_001433875.1 Lactobacillus delbrueckii subsp. delbrueckii DSM 20074 = JCM 1012 | reverse complement strand
GAGCCGGTGGAGAATTTCGCTGCCGTCTTCATCAGGCAGCATCAAGTCCAAAATCACTAAATCCGGCCGGCTATTGTCCAGGGCCTTGAAAAAAGATTGTCCGTCGTCAAAGCCGCGGACCTTGAAGTTCATTGATTCCAGCGTGTACATTTCGATTTCGCGGATGCTTTCGTCGTCTTCCACGCACCAAATTTCAGTCATAAAAAATCCCCTTAACCTTTCTTAAACTTAATTATAGTTTACGACCATAATCATGCACAAGAGTGGTAAGGGGAATTTCATGGACTTATCTGCCAGTCTTGCCGGTAGTTACAAATAAGGACCATTTAGCAATATTGACGGCGTGATCGCCAATTTTTTCAAAGTACTTCGCGACCATCATCAAATTGATCAAATATTCCGGATTACCATCCTTGTTAAAGTTATTGATCAAAAATGCCTTCGCTTTGTCAAAGCCTTCGTCGACCTGGTCATCGCGGTCGATTACGGCCTTGGCCAGTTCTACATTCTGGTTGGCCAAAGCCGTTACCGCGTCGTTGACCATGCCCGTAGCAATTTGGGACATGCTCTTCAAGTTCAGCATGTCATTTGCGACTGTGAGGTGTTCGTTAAGGACCAGGTCGGCAATGTCTGCGCCAATTTCACCGATTCTTTCAAGGTCGTAGACCGCCTTCAAAGATGCACTGATTATCCGCAGGTCAGTGGCAACCGGCTGCTGCTCCATCAAAAGGCGCAGGCAGGTTTCTTCAATGTCACGCTCTGCCTTGTGAATCCGGTGGTGCAGGTTAATCGTGTCCTCTGCTTCATGGTAGTTGCCCGTAAACAGGGTGTCGGTTGATTCAGAAATGCTTTCCTTGCATAGCTGGCCAATTTCTTCCATTGCTTCATGCAAGTGATCCAGTTCCTTATCAAATCTTGTTCTCATTTTTGGCCTCCTCTAGCCTTAACCGAACCGGCCGGTGATGTATTTTTCAGTTCTTTCATCCTTCGGCATGGAGAAGAGCTGGTCAGTTTCACCGAATTCAACCAGGTCACCCAAGAGGAAGAAGCCAGTCTTGTCAGAGATCCGCACGGCTTGCTGCATGTTGTGCGTAACGATGACGATCGTATAGTTCTTCTTCAGTTCCAAAGCTAATTCTTCAATTTTAGAGGTTGAAATCGGGTCCAGGGCACTGGTCGGTTCGTCCATCAACAATACTTCCGGCTTGACAGCCAGGGCCCGGGCGATGCAGAGCCTTTGCTGCTGACCGCCGGACAGGCCCAGGGCTGATTTCTTCAGCCGGTCCTTCAAGTCGTCCCAGATAGCTGCCTGCTTGAGGGAAGTTTCCACGATTTCGTCCAGTTCCTTCTTGTCAGTAATCCCGTGAATCCGCGGGCCGTAGGCAACATTGTCGTAAACGCTCATCGGGAACGGGTTTGGTCTTTGAAAGACCATGCCGACTCTTTGCCGCAGGACGGTCACATCCAGGTCACCATTATAGATGTCAGTGCCGTCCAGCTTGATCGAGCCATCAATCCGGCAGCCTTCAACCAGGTCGTTCATTCTGTTAAGTGACCGCAAAAGAGTTGATTTCCCGCAGCCTGACGGGCCGATGAAGGCAGTGATTTCGTTCTTTTGGATGTGCATATTGATGTCATGCAAGGCATGAAAATCACCGTAGTACAGGTTCAGCTTTTCAATTGTAATTTTGTCTTCCATCATTAATTTCCTCCGTTATTGCGCTTGCGCATTCTGTCAGAGATACGGCGCGTAACCAAAGTGAAGAGCAGGGCCAAAACGACCAGGACTGCTGAAGTAAAGTTGGCGATCTGAGTGGCTGACGGGTTCAAGGCCCCTTCAGTTCTCATGACCCAGATGTGCAGGGACAGGGTTTCACCGCTTCGGAACGGGTTCAGCGGTGAAGTTGGTGAGGTAACCTTCCAGAAGTTCTGCCAGTTGATGTAAGTTGACTGGCCGGAAGTATACAAAAGCGCAGCGGCTTCACCGAAACCGCGCCCGGCAGCCATGATTACCCCGGTCAAGATCTGCGGCATGGCCGCCGGAATCAAGACCTTGCGGATGGTTTCTGACTTGGTCGCGCCCAGGCCCAGGGAACCTTCCTTGTATTCCACCGGCAAGGCTCGGATGGCGTTGTTGGTTTCAGTAGTGATCAGAGGAATTGAAAGAATTGAAATCGTCAAGGCACCGGCCAGGATATTCCAGGACATCCCGGTCCACATGATGAAGACCAAGTAGCCAAACAAGCCGATAACGATAGATGGCAGGGATGACAAGGATTCGATACTGATTTCAAAGATTGTCAGAAACTTGCCTTCCTTAGCGTATTCAGCCAGGTAAACCCCGGCCCCGATGCCGATTGGCACTGAGACCAGCAGTGAGAGGAAAACTAAGTATATAGTGTTGAAAAACTGGTCGAAAATCCCGTTGCCGGCTGCTCCCAAGAAGTCCCACTGGAAGCCTTTCAAGCCGTCAAAGATGATGGTCAGCGTTAAGTAGAGCAGGAAGGCCAGCATAATCCAGCCGATGGCGTAGAAGATCCCCGTCATCAGCCGGTCTTTTCTTTTAGCACGGCTCATATTTATTTTTCCTTCTTTCCATTGCCAAGCTTGTGAATCAAGACGATCAAAACGATTGAGATGATGAAGAGTAAGAGGGCCATTGACCACAAAGCCAGATTGTATTCCCCGCCCTGGGCCGTGTTACCCATGTCAGCGGCAATTGCACTGGTCAAGTTGCTGGTTGGTGACAAGAGACTAGTCGCGAAGGACCGGGTCTTACCGATAACCATGGCTACGGCTAAAGCTTCACCGATGGCCCGGGCCAGACCCAAGACCACCCCGGTCAAGATACCGCCAGAAGCGGCTGGCAAAACAACCTTGCCGATAACTTGCCAGCGGGTCGCCCCTAAACCGTAAGCCCCTTCTCTGTAGCTATTCGGGACTAACTTGATGGCGTCGGCGGCGACAGTAGTGATCGTTGGGAAAATCATGATGGCCAGAACTATTGAGGCGGCCAGGACTGAGAAACCGCCCATCTTTGGGTGGAAGGCGTTTCTGATTATAG
>NZ_AZCR01000032.1:0-5284 GCF_001433875.1 Lactobacillus delbrueckii subsp. delbrueckii DSM 20074 = JCM 1012 | reverse complement strand
CAGCTTGGTCAAGCCAAACCAGCCGTAAACAACGGATGGAATGCTGACGTAGATTTCGGTTGCCGGCCGGAAGAACTTTTCACCGATTTTTGGTGAAATTTCCGTCATGAAAACGGCTGAGCCGATCGCGAACGGCAAGCAGATGAGCAAACCCAGCAAGCAGGTTTCCAGGGAACCAACGATGTAAATGGCAGCCCCGACTTTTCCCCCGAACATGCCGGTCTTGTCAAGCGGTGCCCAGTCACTGGTAAACAGGAACTCCCAAACGCTGTGGTGCGCCTTAAGGAAGGTCTGGCTGCCTTGGTAGAGCAGGAAGGCCCCCATCAAGAGGGTCAAAGCAACGATCAAGAGGCCGCAGGCGATGTAGACCGCGCTCCAGCGCTTGTCTTTGGCAATTGCTTTTTGAACTACTTTGTCCATAATGCCTTATTTCTCCTTCTTACTTAGTATGGGTGGCTTTAGCGGCAGCCGTCAGCTTGGAGGCTATGCCGTAGCCCATGGCTTCGATCTTCTTGCCATATTCCTCGCTGAGCATCTGCTGCAAGAATGCCTTGGCCGCACCCTTTGGCTGGCCTTTAGTGTACATGTGCTCATAGCTCCAAACCATATACTTGCCATTGTAGACATTCTTCAGGCTTGGCTTAACACCGTTGATTGACACGATGCCGACTTGCGGGTCACCAGTCAAGTAGGACAGGGCAACGTAGCCGATTGAGCCGGAAACACTTTGGACCATTTGGATCAAAGTACCTGAGTCGTCAGTTTCCAGAGACTGGTTTGACTGGCTAGCGTGCTTCTTCAAAGCGTATTGCTCAAAAGTTGCCCGGGTACCTGATGAAGATGGTCTGGAAACCAGGACGATCTGGCAGTCATTGCCGCCAACCTGCTTCCAGTTGGTCACCTTGCCGGTGAAAACTTTGATCAATTGTTCAGTGGTCAGGCTCTTAACCCCGGCATCCTTGTTGATGATCGGAGCGATGACGGTAATGGCCACTTGGTGGTCAACCAGCTTGCTAGCTGACTTCTTGTCCAGCTTTTCATCCGCGAGCAAGTCTGAGTTCCCGATGTCGATGGTACCGTCAGAAACCTGCTGCAGGCCTTGACCTGACCCACCCCCGTTAGTGTTGATGACACTGTCCGGGTTCTTGTCCATGAAAGTCTTGGCCGCGTTCTGCGCTAAAGGCAGAAGGGCAGATGACCCGGCGATGTTAACTGTCCCGGAAACTCCCTTGGTATCGGCTTCGGAGCTGCCAACGACGCAGCCGATGACGATTGCCAGCAAAACAAGCGCAACGATGGCGACTTTGTTTTTTTTGCGTGACATGTTAATTCCTCCTTGAATTCTTACTGATTCAATCTTAATGGAGGCAAGTTAAATGCATTCAGTGATAATTGTTAAATCAATGTAAAATGCTTAATTTTGTTTAAGACAAGCCGCTTTCTTAACAGAATTACAAAGTTTTCGCAAGGCTCCCCTTTACTTTTTCAGTTTATTTTGCTTAATTTATCTGTTTTTTGCATTTGTAAAATATAACGCTTTCACTCTTTGTTCAGTCTTCTTTACGCTAATTTTACCTTACCGGAAAATGCCAATTTAACATCCGCTTTGGACAAAAATATATGCTTAATTCTATATATAAGCACTTCTGTTAATAACGAAATTATATCGAGGAAGGACACATGATAACCTAGTTTACAACCTTTTATGCCCGCAACCACACTTTTCTCCTGCAGGTATTCTTTATCGCGTTAATTACTGATCAGTTATTTTTTTAGAGGAAAGCATCCCAAAACGGATTGGCAAAAGCCTGGGAGCCTTCCTGCTCTCTTTAAGCACATCCATGATCATGACCGTCTTCCTTTACCAGAAGCTAAGCCCCCTGGTCAGCATTAATGCCTTAAGCGCCTTTTTTCTGGCAACTGGATTGATCCTCTTGACCCTGATCCCAGTCATTTTCCTTTATCAGCGCCTAATTAACAAGAAGCCGTCCGTAGCCGCCTTCACTTACTGTCAATTTGTCATCGCCGCTGAAATTTCATCCCTCTTGGCCAATCAAACCTGGCAATGGGACTTTTTCACCATTATCTTAACCCTCTGTCTCTACTTTCTTTTTAAAAAAGAAATCAGCTACATCAGCCAGGAGCAGACCATCATCACGGAAGACAGCCGCTTCTTCTGGTCCGCCATACTCTGCATGATCCTGGTCGTAGCCCAGGCAGAATTTCCCCGCATGTTCCTTGATGGCAACAATTCGGCGGTCCCAACGCCAATCGCCTACGTGGTCAGCTTTTTAGCTATTATTTCTTGCATCATGTACATTTTCTTCATGAAATTCAATATCTTAAGCGTTAACCGCTATGAAAGCTACTTGAAGAAATATGATGATGATCAGCTGACTGGGGCCAAAAGCCTCCACTATTTCATGGAGCATTATGAAGAGAGCCTCAAGCAGTTCGGCAAAAGCCAAAGTTTAAGTATTTTTTACAGCTCCCTAGTCAACCTGCATGACTACAACTTAACTAACGGCTACCAGGACGGCAGCAATCTCTTAAAACAGTTGCGGCCCGCAGCACTGGTGAAACTTTACTCTTCAAGGCAGGCTTAGCTCCCTTTAAGCCCAGCCGGCATATTTTGCGCCGCCAGCGCAATACTGAGCTGATGCATGGACTCGACGTTCCCTTAACTCAATCAAGCTGAAAAATGCCTCTATCGGCTACTATGATGACCAGCTGGCCAAAGCGGATGAAATCCGGGTTCATGTTCTGAGCCAGATCGACCAAGCCTGCCGCGACAACTGGCTCAAGATCTACTACCAGCCCTTGATCGACATCCAAAACATGAAGCTGGCTGAATGTGAGGCCCTGTCGCGCTGGATTGACCCCAGATACGGCTTCCTGTCTCCAGACAAGTTTATCCCTGCCCTGGAGGCCAACCGGGAAGTCTACAAGGTTGACTGCCACGCTTTAGAGGGCTATGGGCAAGACGCTGAGTTTTTACGAGAAAAGGAAAAAGAAATCTTCCCCATCAGCTTTAACATTTCCAGAACAGACCTGGAAGCCTACGATATTTACCAAAAGATCGAAGACATCGTCGCCCGCTACGGGCTCAGCCGCGATCAAGTTCATATTAAGATTACGGAAAGTGCCCTTAATGACAGCTGCCAGGCCATAGTCGAAGCCGTCCAGCACTTCCATGACCTGGGCTACCAGGTCTGGATGGATGACTTTGGCAGCGGCTATTTTCCTTAAAGAAGCCGGCTGCAACCTGGCCCAGGGCTCCCTCTTCAGTCCGCCCGTTCCTTTAGACGAACTTTACAAAAAATGGCACCTTATTCATAGGCAGAAGAAAACCGCTAGTCACAGGGCTAGCGGTTTTAGTTTGTCAATTTTTACTTGCCAGCCGAGCCAGCAAGACCTACAAAGCAGATTAAGAAAATGATCATTAGGAGCCAGAGCACGATCTGCCAGATCAAGGCCAGAGTAATCCAGCCTTTCATCTTCTCTAACTGTTCATCTTTACGCTTGATAAAAAGGAAAATTGCCGGTACCAGACCGAAGATTGGCCAAATGTAGGCAGCAACCAGCAGAATGATCAGCCAGACATTGTAAACAAAAGAATTTGAGTCCTTCATTTTTTGCTCCCCCCCTCTTTGCAAAAAGCTCTTAAATCTGCCTTCAGTTTAGCAAAAGCAAGCCCTTTTGACAATCGTTCTACTTGTTCTTTTACTGTAAGTAGGCATATTCGAAGTAGTAGCTGCCGTTGTAGATCAAGCCCTTGACCTTTGTGTTCAGCATCCAGGCACTGCCGGACTGAACCAGCGGCGTTACCCCCTGGTCGGTCATCAAGATGTTTTCTGCCTTGGCCAAAAGCTGCATCCGCTGGCTAGATGAAGTAACGGTCTTGGATTTGGCGATCAGCTGGTCATACTGCTTGTTTGACCACTTACCGGAGTTGTAGCCGTTAGTTGAGGTCATGCAGTCCAGGAATGAAATCGGGTCAGCGAAGTCAGCATTCCAGCCGCTGACGCAGGCTTCAAAATTTCCGCTGTCCATCTTGGCGAACTGGGACTTGGTCGGCAGGCTCTGCACCTTGACGGAGACTTGCTTGCCAAAAGCCGTTTCCAAGGCACTCTGGATGTATTCACCAATCGCCTTTGAGCTGTCGTCATCAACCGTCAGCAAAGTAAAGGATAATTTCTTCAGCTGCAAGTCCTTGAGGGCCACCTTAAAGGTCTTCTGAGCCAATGTCTTATGGTAGCTGGTAATTTGCTTGGTCGTCTTGTCCTGGGCCAGCTGGGTAAAGTCCTGCCCGTCCACCTTGGTCATATCAGCCGCGGTAAAGGTCGTCGCGCCGGTAAAGCCGCCGCCCAGGGTCTTGGCCAGGGCCTTCCGGTCCAAAGCCATGGAAACTGCTTGACGGAGCTTAATGCTCTTAAATTTAGCCAGCTTGGTGTTGAACTGCATGTAAGTCGTGCCGTTGTTCTTTCTGATCACGTAGCCGGCCTGCTTTTGCAGGTTCTTGGCTGCCTGGGCGCTCAAAATTGCCGTATCCAGCTTGCCGTCCTGGTAAAGGTTGTAGGCCGTTGACGGTGACTTTTCAACCATGAAATTAATCTGGGCCAGTTTGACGGCTGATTTGTTCCAGTAGTTCTTGTTCTTGACCATCTTCCAGGACAGGTTGGCTCCGGTCCAGCCTTTTTGGACAAAGGGCCCATTGAAGACCGTGGTCTTAGAAGAAGTACCGAACTTGCTGCCATATTTTTCAACTGCAGTTTGGTTTTCCGGGAAAAAGACCGGGAAGGCCAGCAAGAGCTTGAAATAAGGCAGCTTGTGGTCTAATTTAACCTGCAGCTTGTACTTGCCAAGAGCTTTGACGCCAGGCTGGACGGGGCTTTTTTGCCTGCCACGATCGCGTCCGCGTTCTTAATGCCGGAGAAGATATAGCTGTATTGAGACGCGGTCTTGTGGTTAACCCGTCCGCTGCCAGGAGTAGACGAAGTCTTTAGCAGTAACTGCCTGCCCGTTGGACCACTTGCCGTCTTTCCGTAAATCAAAAGTCCAGGTCAGACCGTCCTTGCTTTGGGCAGCCTTAGTCGCCAGGGCTTCCTTGGTCTGGTTGTCCTTGTTTAATTGATACAGGCCTTCCATGGTGTTTTCCATCTGGGTGAAAGAAATCGCGTCCGTCGCCTTCGATGGATCCATAGTGATGATTTCTGCCGATGTCATCCAGTTCAATACCTGCTTCTCACTTGCCCCCTTGCTTTGCCCGCAAGCCGTCAAAAGT
>NZ_AZCR01000031.1 GCF_001433875.1 Lactobacillus delbrueckii subsp. delbrueckii DSM 20074 = JCM 1012 | reverse complement strand
GTACCCTGAAGCCGAGAAGATCATTCTTGTCATGGACAATCTTAATACGCACAAGCCATCCTCACTATATAAGGCTTTCAACCCGGAGGAAGCACGTCGAATCATCAAGAAGCTTGAGATTCACTATACTCCCAAGCATGGCAGCTGGTTAGATATCGCTGAAATTGAGCTAAATGTGATGACCAGACAGTGTCTTTCTAGAAGAATCCCGGATATTGAGACACTACGCGAAGAATTGAGCGCTTGGGAAAGTGAGCGAAATAATAGCTATGCTTTGGTAAACTGGCAGTTTAGAACTTCGGATGCACGTATCAAACTTGCATCTTTGTATCCAAAGCTATAGCACTAAACATACTTAAGATATCAGTATGACACTACACTAGCTTGCACAGGAGTTTTTCTGTAATCCTTAATCAGTTTAGTTTTTATTCGCCCCAAACTTCGTCAGCGACTTCCTTGATGAACTTCAGCTTGTTCCATTCCTCTTCTTCAGTCAAGGTGTTGCCCTCTTCAGTTGACGCAAAGCCGCATTGCGGACTGAGGCAGAGGTTTGCCAAAGGCACATAGCCGCTGGCTTCCTTTAAGCGGGCGATGACCGCGTCCTTGTCTTCCAATTGGCCAAACTTGGAAGTTACCAGACCCAAGACGAGCTTGACATTTTCCCGGCCGTTCCAGATCTGCTTGATTGGCGCCAGGTCACCGGATCTGTCTGAGTCGTATTCCAGGAAAAAGCCATCGTAGTTCAGCTGGGCCAGGTAAGGCGCAACCGGTTCATAGCCGCTGGAGAAGAGGAAGGTGGACTTGAAGTTGCCCCGGTAGATGTGGGTCGTTACCGTCAAGTCTTCCGGCAGGCCTTCCAAAGCAGCGTTGATAACCGTTACCGCGCTTTCAGCCAAGTGGACGTACTTGGCATGCTCTTCTGGATTGTCCTGGCTTTCATTGAGCTTGCTGATCAAAAAAGCCCAGGTGGTGTCGTCGATTTGCAGGTAGCGGCAGACGAGATCGTAAAAGTGCTTGATGGTTTCGTTGTAGGCCTTGCCTAAGTCAGCCAGGTAGTCTTCCCAGCTAGCGTAGAATTCTGGCCAGTTGTCAGGCCGGTTATCTCTGAAGAGCATGGTTGGTGAAGGAATAGTCTGCTTGGCTACCGCGTCCCCGGCCGCCTTTTGGGTGAAAAGGAAGTGGTCAAAGAAAGGATGGTCTGGGTTGTAGGCTACCTTGCCGCCCAATTCAGCATTGTCAGTCCGGGTCTTGACCCCATGGAACTTATAGCTTTATTGGTAGTCGTACTTGATTCCCCCTTTAAGCCCCCACAAGAAGTCCAGGTGCCACCAGCTGCGGCGGAATTCACCATCAGTTACGGCTTTAAGGCCCACTGCCTTTTCCTTTTCAACCAGGTCGCTGATCCACAAGAGGCACTGGAGCAGCAGAAGACCTGGATGGGTCAAGGTCCGCTTTGACCAGAAAAGGGAAATTAATTCACTGGAAATTGTCAAAAAAATCCCTGCTCCTAAACCAATCAGTAAACTAAATATGCTGGCGTAAACAAAAGCCAGGCTTTTCAACCCTTTCATATGCAATATCCGCTCCAATCCTTAATCTGCATCATTCCATGATAACAAATTTCCTTAGCAACTTGAAAGCTTTTTCCCCCTCCTCCCTCCAACTTAACTTTTCTTATTCAATCGAAATTATCTATACTGGTACCCAATATTTTTAGAAAAACTTTATTTGAAAACTTTTTCTATAAATGCTGGAATGCAAGGTGAAAATCAGAAAACAGTTAGCAAGTTAATATGAGGTGAATGAGATGTATTATTCAAACGGTAATTACGAAGCATTTACTGACGCTAGAAAGCCAAAAGACGCTGACAAGAAAAGCGCTTATGTCATCGGGGGCGGCCTGGCCGGCTTAGCTGCCTGCGTCTTCATGATCCGCGACGGCTACATGGATGGCAAGAAGATTCACTTGCTAGAAGAAGAAGCCCTGGCCGGGGGTTCCCTGAACGGGACCAAGCGGCCGGAATACGGCTATATCATCCGGGGCGGCTGGGAAATAGAAAACCACTTTGAATGCCTTTGGGACATGTACCGGTCAATTCCATCTTTGGAAATTCCTGGCGATTCCTACCTGGACGAGTATGCCTGGCTGGACAAGGATGACCCTAGCTCATCCAACTGCCGCCTGATCCACCACCGAGGCGACCGGGTGCCAACTGACGGCCAGTATGGCCTGGGCAAGTGCACCGGGGAAATCGTCAAGCTGGTCATGACCCCGGAAGACAAGCTAGAAGGAGTTTCAATTGAAGATTTCTTCTCTGATAAATTCTTTGAAACCAACTTCTGGGCTTACTGGGCAACCATGTTTGCCTTTGAAAAGTGGCACTCAGTCATTGAAATGCGCCGCTACGCGATGCGTTTCATCCACCACATCGACGGCTTGCCGGACCTGTCAGCCTTGAAGTTCAACAAGTACAACCAGTACGAATCAATGACCAAGCCCCTTTTGGCCTACCTGGAAAGCCATGACGTTGACATCTGCTACAACACCCAAGTTGAAAATGTCGTAGTTGATACCAGCAACGGCGAAAAGGTTGCCAAGAAGTTGCCAAGAAGCTGATCCTCACCAGAGACGGGGAACACCAGGAAATCGACCTGACCCCGGACGACCTGGTATACGTGACCAATGGGTCAATCGTTGAAAGCTCAACTTACGGCACCCACCACACTCCAGCGCCGATCACCCACAAGCTGGGCGGGTCTTGGCACCTGTGGCAGAATCTGGCTGAACAAGACGAATCCTTTGGCCACCCGGAAGTCTTCTCCGAAAACATCCTGGAAAGAGCCTGGTTCGTTTCCGCGACCATGACCATGAAGGATGCTACTCTGGAGCCATACTTTGAACGCCTGACCAAGCGGGACATCCACCAGCACCGGGTCAACACGGGCGGGATCATCACCGTAACTGACTCGGGCTGGATGCTCTCCTTCACCATCCACCGTCAGCCGCACTTCAAGGACCAAAAGGAAAACGAAACCGTTGTCTGGATCTATGCCCTTTACTCTGACACCCCAGGCAACTACATCAAGAAGCGGGTCGTTGACTGCACGGGTGAAGAGATTACGGAAGAACTCCTCTACCACCTGGGCGTGCCAGACGATTTGATCAAGAAGTATGCCGGCGATGACTATGTCAACACTGTTCCGGTTTACATGCCTTACATCACTGCTTACTTCCAGATGCGGAAGAAGGGCGACCGGCCGGCAGTCGTGCCAGATGGTTCAGTCAACCTGGCCTTCATCGGCAACTTCGCTGAATCTCCGACCAGAGACACGGTCTTCACCACTGAATACTCAGTCCGGACCGCCATGGAAGCCGTCTACACCCTGCTGAACGTTGACCGCGGGGTACCGGAAGTCTTCAACTCCGTTTACGATATCCGGGAACTTTTGAAGGCAACCTACTACTTAAACGACAAGAAGCCAATCGACCAGATGGACCTGCCGCTGCCAAAGATCGCGGTCAAGGGGGCCATGAAGAAGGTCCAGGGCACTTGGCTGGAAGAATTGCTCAAGGAAGCCAAATTGCTTGAGTAGGCAAATTAAGATATAAACAACTATAAACTACAAAGGTCTGATTCCATATTTCGGAGTCAGACCTTTATTTTTATAAAAAAGCCCTGCACAAGCGTGCAAGGCTTCTTACCTTCTCATAGAATATCTATTTTTTCTTTTATCTTCTTCCTCCTGACTTTTTAAGCAATAAAGGAAATCATGATTTCCAGCTGCATCAAGGCATTGATGGCGCCAGGCAAACTTTCTTCACTGATTGTCTGCTCAATCACGGCATGGTCTTCATCAAAGTCAAAACCAGCGGCCATAATCATCCCGGCCGCGTACTCGTTCAAATCCTCGTTTTCTTCCAATGGGTTGTACTTGAACATGAGGTATCCGTCATCAGTTACCGTGTACTGGTCCCCGTTTTTTTCGACCAGGACAAAAGGCTTGCGGCCATAGGCATCAACCAGTTCGTTTTCCACCTGGAAAACCGTGTCTGACCAAGGCTTAAAAACTGTCTGTCCCGCCAGCCAATTGATGTAGTCTGCCTTCAATTTCTCGATTTCCATTATTGTTTTCTTCCTTCCAAAAAATTTACGCTTTCATTCATTATAGCTAATTGGGAGGCAAAAGAAAAACCAGCCTGGCGGCTGGCTTAATTTTTTGATTTTAGTGATTATCAATTGCCCCGTTCAGGCGCTTGCGCCAAATCAGGTAAACGATCAAGGCCAAAGGTACCACGATCAGCTGAACCAGGTAGAACCAGCGGCCCGGCAGAGCCTTGGCCACAACCCCGGCCAGCATCGGCCCAAAGGCCATGGCGATGTCCAGACCCAGGTAAAAGGTGGAGCTGCCCAGGCCCTGTTCATTGGCCGGTGACAAAAGCAGGGCCGTTGACTGCAGGACGGAGTAGATCAAGCCATAGCCGACCGCCATCCCGGCCGCCCCCAGGGCCATCATCCAGTTGCTGCTCATGTAAGCCAAAAGGACCAGGTAAATGGCCGTAGCCACCAGGCTCAGCCAGAACCAGACCCCGAAGCGGACCGTGTCAAAGTAGTTCTTGAGGAAGGTCCGGATCAAGAGCAAGACGATGGCGTAGATGAAGAAGTAGCTCCCTACCGCCACTGGCATGTGCATCTTGGCCACGTAAGTCACGATGTCGGCCTGGGTGACGAAGTATGGAATCCCGAAACAGGTCGTCAAAAGTGCTACTGGCAAAGCGTTGACGGAGATCATCTTGAACTGCTTCTTTTCTTTTTGCCGAGGACTAGGAACAGCCCGGTTGCCGACGAACTGGATAATGATGATCATGATCAAAGTTGCCGCGGCTGGCAGCATCATGGTTTTCCGGTAGCCAATCACCTTATAAAGGTTGATGGAAATAGCCGGGGCAATGGACATGGCCAAAGCATTCATCAGCCCGTACAAACCCATGGCAGACCCGACGTGCTGGCGGGGAACCAGGAAGGCGATCCAGGTGGTCATGCAGACCGTGCAAAGGACAAAACCAGTCCCGTTGATGATTCTAAACAAGAGCAAGAGCTCCCCGTTAGGCGAAACAATATAGCCCACGATCCCGATAAGGATCAGCACCCCGCCGATAAAAGACAGCTGGTACTTGGAGAACTTGTCAGTCAAGTTGCCGGCGATTGGCCGGAGAAACATGGCCGCGAAGCTCATAATCCCCACGATCACCCCGGCTAAAATGCTGCTAGCCCCCAGGCTTTCAGCATAGCCGTTGATCAATGGGTTGTTGAACATGGTCCCGAACAAAAACAGGAAGGAGGCGGTCATGACCAAGATGACGTCTTTGGAATAAATCGACTTGCTCTTTTCCTTCTCCATCCGCCCCGCTTTAGCCGGGGAAACACTTGCGCTCTTGCTGCTCACTGTATAACCTACTTTAGTCTCAATCAATAATAATGATTTTTGCTTAAAAACAAATTAGATTTTACCATATTTTTCCCCTCTGCGCTAAGGCTGGCAAAAATCTCTTTGCCTTTTTTCGATTATCCAGCAGTAAAGCGCTAGCAAGCGCCAGCTTGATTAAGATAATTACGTCTGATTTCTTCATAAGAAAAAAGCCTGCGCAAAAGGCAGACTTTCTGATTAGTCAATGACAAACATCGTATTCTGAACTTTAGTAGTTGAAGTAGCGCTTTACTTCCCATTCTGAAACTGATTGGGTGTACAGAGCCCATTCAGTTTCCTTCAATTCCAGGAAGCTGTCAACGATGTGTTCGCTGAAGGCAGACTTTACGACTTCGTCTTCCTTGAAGGCCTTGATAGCATTGTGCAGGGTTGATGGCAATGGCTTGATGCCCAGTTCCTTGCGTTCGTCATCAGTCATTTCAAACAGGTTGGAAGTCACAGGTGCCATTGGCAGCTTGCCTTCCTTGATCCCGGTCAAACCAGCCTTCAAGCAGGCTGACAAAAGCAGGTATGGGTTAGCAGTTGGGTCAGTTGACCGCATTTCCAAACGAGTGCCGACTTCGTTGGCGTTAGGAATCCGGACCATTGGTGACCGGTTCCGGCTAGCCCATGAGATGTAAACTGGGGCTTCAAAGCCTGGGATCAGCCGCTTGTAGGAGTTGACCGTTGGGTTAGCCACGCAGGTAATAGCGCGGGCGTGTTCCAGAATCCCGTTCAAGAAGGTCAAGGCAGTAGTTGACAGGTGGTATTGGCCATCCTTGTCGTAGAAGGCGTTCTTGCCGTCCTTGAGGAGGGACATGTTGGTGTGCATCCCGTTGCCGGCCAAACCTTCAACTGGCTTAGCCATGAAGCTTGCGTGCAGGTGGTACTTGCGAGCGATAGTCTTGACAACCATCTTGAAGGTTTGCAACTTGTCAGCAGTTGCCAAGGCGTTGTCGAAGCGGAAGTCGATTTCCTGCTGGCCATCGCCGACTTCGTGGTGGGCAGCTTCTACGCGGAAGCCCAGCTTTTCCAAAGTTTCCACGATTTCCCGGCGGCACTTGGCGCCTTCGTCTTCAGAAGCCATGTCGAAGTATGAGCTGTGGTCGGAAACCTTGGTGGTTTCTTCCCCGTTCTTGCCTTCCTTGAAGAGGAAGAATTCAGCTTCAAAGCCGATTTCAAAGTCGGAGAAGCCCATTTCTTCCATTTCCGCAATAACCTTCTTCAAGTTGTTGCGTGGGTCACCTTCAAATGGAGTGCCGTCTACGTTGTGAACTGAGCAGACCAAGCGGCCGATCGTGCCTTCTTCAACAGTCGTCCATGGCAGAACTAACCAAGTTGCCAGGTCTGGGTACAGAATCATGTCGCTTTCTTCCAGACGAACGAAGCCGTCGATTGATGAACCGTCAAAACGGGTTTGGTTGCCCAAGACGTCGTCCAATTGGCTGACAGGAACTTCCAAGTTCTTCAGCGTACCGTTAATATCAGTGAAGGCCAAACGCAAAAAGCGAACGTTCTTCTCTTCTACATCTTTGCGGATCTCTTCTTCAGTAATTACCTTGCTCATGTTCTCACCTTTAAAAATCAAGAATAAATTTACAATCAACTAATCAATTGGCTCTGTGCTAATCGATGCTTTAAAAATACCACTCTAACCACGTGAGGTCAAATTGGTCTAAAGACTTTTTTAATAAAAAAGGACTTTTAGCCATTTCCCTTAAAAAAATAAATGATTTACGGCATTTGTAATTGCTATTCTATCGTGAGCATAAGTTAGACCACCTTGCATGTAGAGGGCGTAAGGCGGCCGGATCGGGCCATCTGCTGAGAAGATCATCCCCTTGATGGCTTCACCGGTTGTGTGCGGAGCCAAGAAGAAGCCTTCATAAAACTCGTGCATGTTGGTCAAGGTGGCCCCTTCTTCCTTGCCGATCCCCGGAGCCGTCAAGCGGATAGCCGCGTTTTCAACCAGTTCCTCTTTGCCGACGATGTAGCCGCCAGTCTGGGCGATCCCGCCGCCGGCGTTCTTGATCAAGGAGCCGGCCATGAAGTCGACCCCGTATTCAGTCGGCTCATGCTTTTCAGAAAATTCCCCATAGCAGTTGTCGACGAAGACCAAGCTTTCTGGGCTGACCTTTTTAACAAAAGCAGTCATTTCCTTGATCTGGTCAACCGTGTAGCTCTGCCGGGTGTCATAGCCCCTAGACCGCTGGATGACCACGATATGGGGCTGGTCGCGCTTGAGGACCTTTTCCGCTTCTTCGTAGTCAACCCCGCCTTCTTCGTTTAAAGGCACGTAGGAGAAGTTGATCCCCTTCTGGATCAAGGTCCCCCGCTTCTTCGGGGCCAGGCCGATCACCTGCTGCATGGTGTCATAAGGCATCCCGGTCAGGTAGGTCAAAGTTTCACCTGGCAAAAGGTTGCCGTCTAACGCCACGGCCAGGGTGTGGGTACCGGAGACGAACTGGGGCCGGACCAGGGCGTCTTCAGTCTGGAAAACCTGGGCATAGATGGCTTCCAGCTTTTCTCGGCCGATGTCATTGTCCCCGTAGCCGTTGTTGGTCCCCTTGAGGTCAGCTTCCGCCACCTGGTGGTCGACAAAGGCCTTGAGGACCTTTCCCTGGTTATAGACCACCTGGTCGTCAATTTCCCGCAGGCGGGGGGCAATTTCCTGGTCAACTTCAGCCAGGATTGCCTTTAATTCTTCTGGTAATTTTCTCATTTTTCTTACTTCATCCATTCTTCTATTCTGACAGCAATCCGGTTAGCGCAGTTGGGATCCGTCAAGGGATCATACCACTCAACCGGCAATTTATTCCTAAAGTAAGTCAGCTGCCGCTTGGCATACCGCCTTGAGGCCGTCTTAAGGGCCGTCACGCAGGCTTCCAAGCTGGCCTCTCCTGCAAAATAAGGAAAAAATTCCTTATAGCCGATAGCCTGCAGGACCTGGTGCTCGCCTGCCCGGTGCTCGTAGACAAAGCGGGCCTCTTCTAACAGCCCGGCCTCCATCATCAAGTCCACT
The DNA here is from genome assembly GCF_001433875.1 of Lactobacillus delbrueckii subsp. delbrueckii DSM 20074 = JCM 1012. GTDB lineage: Bacteria > Bacillota > Bacilli > Lactobacillales > Lactobacillaceae > Lactobacillus > Lactobacillus delbrueckii. The sequence continues at coordinate 8,056 of NZ_AZCR01000031.1, read as the reverse complement.
CTCTGGTTGATCCGCTGGTAGATGGCCTCCCGGTCACTGTTTAAGCCGATGATCAAGTAGTCATAGCGGGGCTTAATTTCTGCCTGTTGCTTGGAAAAGAGCCCGCCCGTCCGGCTGATCACGCTGAGGGCCCTAAGGCTTCTTCGGCTGTTGGCCACCGGGATCTTCTTAGCAGCTTCCGGGTCTTTCTTGTTTAATTCCTCCCACAAGGCCTGGGGGCCGTTAGCTGCTAAAAAGTCTTCCCATTCCGAATCCACGCTGGCTGCTTCTTCTTCCTTGTCCCCCAGCTGCATGTCATTTAAAAGGGCATTGACGTAAAAGCCAGTCCCGCCTGCGATAATCGCCAGCTTGCCCCTGCCCGCGATCTCTCCGATGGCGGACCGGGCCTCATCAACGAAATTTTTTACGGAAAAATCCTCAAAGACCGAGTGGGCATCCACCAGGTAGTGCTTGACTTCTGCCTGCTCTTCCCGGCTGGCCTTGGCCGTGCCAATGGCTACTTCTTTGTAGATCTGCATGGAGTCCCCGGAGACGATCTCCCCGTCCAGTTTCTTGGCGATCTCGATAGCCAGGCTGGTCTTGCCCACGGCGGTCGGCCCGACTATGGCCACTACTTTCTGCATAAAATCCTCCTGCAATTTTCTCTTCTATCATCATAAACCAAAAAAGCCTGCTTGAGAAATTTTCTCAGCAAGCTTTCAGCTTAGTTCTTGGCTGCCTTCTTACGGCCGTCCCATTGGGAGAAGCCGTCCTTGAGGTAAAAGACCTTGGCAAAATTGTGCTTGCGCAGAATGCTGGCGCAGCGCAGGGTCATGGTCAAAGAGTCCGAGTAGAGGTAGACCGGCAGGTCTGGCCGCAGTTCGGTGTATTGGTACTTGAACATGGTATATGGGATGTTTCTTGCCCCATCAATATGTTCATGCTTGAACTCATTGGCTTCGCGGACGTCGATGATCTGCGCCTTCCGCATCCCGGCCTTGAATTCTTCGTTGGTCAGCTCCCCGCCCAGGCGCTTGGCCTGGATCCGGTTGTAGGCCCAGAAGCCCAGAAAGCCCAGCAGGATGACGCCCAAGATGACGTCAAGAACGATTAAAAAATTGGTCATGTAAAAAAGCTCCTTCTTGCAAGTCTTATCTCATAATAACGCTAAATTCAGCCTGGGGCTAGCTAGTCCAGCCTTTTTTCCCGCTCAAGCCGTTCTTCGTATTCGTGCTCATGCTTTAAGACCAGTTTCGCGTTTAAATAGATTTTTTTCTCTAAGAGGCCTGCCTTATACAAATTGTCTAATTCAATCGCCATTAATTCGATGTCCCACTTCCGCTTGCCCAAGTGGACCAGGATGCCGTATTTTTTCAAAAGCTGCTGGACATCGTAAAGATTTTTCAAAACAGTCATTATACCGTCACTGCCATTCCTAAACGCAAAATTAAAACCACATAGACAATCAAGCCAGCCGCGGCCAATAGCCGGCCGCCCTTGCCGTAGCCTTTATAGGTCGCGTCACCCAGGATTACCGCCAGCAAGGCCCCGGTGATCAAACCGCCCAAGTGGCCCAGAATATCCACGTCAGGCATGAAGACGTCCAGGACCAGGTTGATGACCGCTAAGGCCAAAGCCTGCCGGCCCAGGAAGGACAAAAGGGTATTGTCTTTATCCTTAAAGCCGGCGCAGGTCATGGCCCCAAAGAGGCCAAAGAGGGCAGTTGAGGCCCCGGCACTGATGGCCTGGTCATTGCCAAAAGCCAAGGTTAAAAGACTGCCGCCCACCCCTGACAGCAGGTAGATCAGCAAAAAGCGCCAGTGGCCAAAAACCGGCTCAGCGTACTGGCCGATATAGTAGATCATAATCGCGTTGGAAGCGATGTGCATGATCCCGATATGGAGGAACTGGGCGGTAAACAGGCGCCACCACTGTCCTTCCATAACCACGGCCGGGTTGAACATAGCCCCCATTTTCAGCAAAACAGAAGTGCTCTCAGAACCGCCCATAAAGGTTTCCACCAGAAAAACGGCAAAGAGGACCACAACCAGCGCGGTTGTCATATAATTACGCCGCAGATTATTCATCACCGGCCTCCTTTACAATAATCAAATCATCCATGGCCTGGTCATGGTCTTCCATTGGCCAGACCGGAGTCTTAAAGTACATGGCTGAGTTGACCAGGGCCAGGGTCTGGACGGAATTTTGGGCCAAAAAGCGGTCGTAGTAGCCCCCGCCAAAACCAATCCGGCTCTTGCCCGCCGGACTGAAGGCCAGGCCGGGAACAAAAAGCAGGTCCAAGGCGTTATCAGCTTCTTTTTCTTCCGCCAGCTCCCAGACCCCGAACTTGGTCTGCATTAAGGGAGCGCCTTCGTCCCATTTTAAAAAGTCCAGCTGCCAGCCGGGATGGCACTTAGCCAGATAGAGCTCCTTACCCTCTCCCCGCAGCTCTTTAATCAAGCCATTTATGTCCACTTCCAGCAGCATGGGTAGGGTCAGGCCAATTTTTTTCGCCTCCTGGACCAGGGGATGCTGCAGGGCCAGGGAAGTCAATTCCTGGTCTTGCCTTTTTTTAGCCGAAGTCTTGGCGAAATCCGCCAGCCGCTGCCTTTGCCAGGAGCGGAAAGTCTTCTTGTCCATCAAAGCAGTCACGCCCTCACTTCCTGCAAAATAAAAAAGCAGGCCTTTCGACCTGCTGTCTTTTATTACTTAGTCTCGCGGTGAAGAGTTACCTGTCTTTCAACTGGGCAATACTTCTTCAAGGTCAAACGTTCCGGATGCTTACGCTTGTTCTTCTTAGATAAGTAACTTCTGTCGCCACATTCGGTGCATTCTAAAATGATGTTGTCTGCCATTATTTTCACCACCTACAATTAATATCTGACTGTACAATCATAACATTTCCAAGGGCAAAGAGCAAGTTATCTTGCCAAATTAACTATTAATTTGTGCTTGAAAACTTTCCCTTGTACATATTGTAGTAAGTCGTCACCATCGACTTGGCCATGTTCTTGTTGTAGTTGCCTTCCTTATTCGGATCGATGCCGACAAAAACAACCGCGAAAGCAATCTGCGGGTGGTTAGACGAAGCCCAGCCGGCCATGGTTTCGTTAATCAGTTCCTTATCAGTCGACTTCTTGGTCTTAGTGTTGTAGTAGAATGTCTGGGCCGTACCGGTTTTAGCGGAGATCGACGGCTTGACATTCTTCAAGGCATGCGCTGTCCCCCAAGCGTTGGACCCGTGAACGACCTGGTAGAGCCCCTGCTTGATGACAGCCAGCTCATCCGCTGTCCAAGGGATCTTGAACTGGACAGTCGGCTTCTTGTTATAGTAAGTATAAAAGTGCTTGCCGTCGCTGCTGGTTCTGCCGATAGACTGGACAACGTATGGCTGCATCCGGTAGCCCCCGTTGGCAATCGTTGAAATATACTGAACCAGCTGGATTGGGGTATAAGCATCATAGTTCCCGTAGGATTCGTCGAGGACTGACCCAGACAGGATGATCCCGTTGGAGTCAGTTGATGCCCCTTGGATACCGGAGCTTTCACCTGGCAGGTCGATCCCGGTCTTTTGCCCCAAACCAAACATGGCAAAGTTGTTTCTCAAGGTCTCAAAGGCCGTATCCGGCATGTGAATGTACTGCTTGGCCACATAGCTGGCCTTCACCCAGCGCAGGGTCAACTGCATCATGTAGATGTTGGAAGATACTTCCAGGGCGCTGGCCGCCGTCAAGGAGCTGAAAGTCCCGGTCGGGTAAACAGACTTCTTGACCGGAGTACCAGGCAGGTAGATGGCCGTATCCGGCAGGGTGTTGTTGGTTGGGGTGATGACCTTATTGATCAAGCCCCCGGCCACCTGAGCCCCCTTGACAACAGACCCCATAACAAAGGACTGGTTGATGTTGCCCAGGGCGTTGTCCGTGATCTTGCCCGTTGATGGGTCATGGCTGATCCCGGACATAGCCAGGATCGCCCCGGTATTCGGGTTCATGGCGATCGCGTAAGCCCCGCTGGACAGGCTGGCCGCCCCGGCCCTCAAGGCAGAGTTAAACTGCTGCTTGAGGGCCTTGGTTACGGCTGCTTGGTACTTGGCGTCAATCGTCAATTTCAGGCTGGCCCCGGACTGGCCCTTGTAAACCTGCTTGGTCTTGGTGATTTCGTTTCTGGAGTTGCTGGTGACCTTGTAGCTGGCTTTGGTCCCCTTCAAGAGGGCCTCGTATTCCTTTTCCAGGTAGGAAATCCCGACCCGGTCGTTTCTGGAATAGCCATTGACCAGGTAGTATTGCAGGTTGTCCCTCGGCAAACCAGTCTTGGTCGTGGAAACTGACCCGATGATACTTTTGATTGAAGACCCGTTCGGGTAGTAGCGGTTCCAGTCAGTCCCGATCCCGACCCCCGGCATGGAAGACAGGTGCTCGCCGACCTGGGCGATTTCCTTGTCGCTGAGGCCGCTACTCTTTAAGTTGATCGTCGACAAGGTTGTGGCCCCTGACATCATGTTATACAAGAGGGCGGCCGTCTTTTCCTGGCTGGTTAAAGACGGCTTAAGGGTGTTTTCGACGTAGGCCACTTCATTGTCGTTGATTTCTGAAGTCGACAGGCTGGACTTCTTCTGGGACTTGGGCAAGGCAGCCAGGACTTTCTTGGCCCGGCTGCTGTCAGCCAGGTAATAATCGGCAATTTGTCTTTTTGTCGGCTTTTCGTCGGTAATTTTTATATAATTACTAAGGGTATTAGCAACCTTGTACATCTCTTTGGAAGTCGTTGACAGGCTGCGCATGTAAGTAATCGCGTTCTCAGCCTTGTTGCCGACCAGGACCCGGCCCTGGGAGTCGTACATGACTCCCCGGGGGACAGACTTGGTCATGGTCTTTTCGTCGGTGGCGTTAACCTCCGCGGAAAAGCGCGAACCGTAGAAGAGCTGCAAGTATGCTAATTGGCCGATTAAGGCCGCGAACAAAATTAAGATGACCCCGACCAGAATCTTCATTCTGAGAGGGGTGTTTGCGGTTTGACTACTGTTGCCAGTTCCGCTATTCTTTCTAAAATAACTCATGATAAAACCATCCTCACTAACAAGTAATTTTAGCAAAAAGACCCGCGCAATTCTATCATTCAGAAGAGGAGTTAGCCAATTCTTAATGTACATGTCCAAAATAAAACGTTTTTTTCAAGAATTCGGCCTTAAGCAGCTTTATGCCTGCCTGGCCTTCGCCCTGCCGGCCTTGATTTTCGCCGGTTACTTCCTCAGCAAGAAGGGCAATATTCTGACCGTCGACCTGGGCCAGCAGTACGTTGACTTTCTGGCCTACTACCAGCAAAATCTCTTTAAGGACCCAAGCAAGTTGATTTACAGTTTTGCCAGCGGCCTGGGCGGCTCCATGCTGGGGACGGACAGCTACTACCTGCTCAGTCCCTTTAACCTGCTCTTGCTCTTTTTCCCGCAGAAGTTTCTGCCCCAGGGGATCCTTTTGGTCATCTCCTGCAAGATCGGAGCTATCGGCCTGTCCGCCTACCTAGTCTGGGGAAAGAAGTACCAGCTGGCTAAGGAATACGTTCTGGCCGCCAGCTTGTCCTTTGCTCTCTGCGGCTTTGTGGTCGCCAACAATTTGAACTTGATGTGGCTGGACAGCCTGATCCTTTTACCCTGGCTGCAGGAAGCTATTGACCGCCTTTTATCCGGGGAGAAAAATCACCTGGTCCTAATTACCTTCCTGCTCTGGCTGACCAACTTCTATACCGGCTACATGACCCTGCTCTTTGGCCTGCTCTATTTGCTAGTGAGCCTGGCCACGAACAGGGAGCCAAAGAAGCGTTTTTGGGCCTACTTCAAGGGCAGCTTCTTTGGCAGCTGCCTGGCCGGGGTCAACCTCTGGCCGACTTTTCTGGAACTTTTAGCTGGGAAAACTGATGCCGACATCAGCTGGAAGCTGAACTTCCAGTTTCCGCCCTACCAGCTAATCGCTAAATTTATCGACGGGGCTTACAGCTTCCATGAAATGTCGGACGGCCTGCCCAACATCTTCATCAGCTCCTGCTTTGCCCTCTTGGCCCTGCTCTTTATCTTTAATTCCCAGTTCAGCAAGCGGGAAAAACTGGCCCGGGGTCTGCTTTTGGCCTTCCTGGTCTTGTCTTTGTCCTTTACCCCCCTGGTTTTGATCTGGCACTTGGGCCAGTTCCCGGTCTGGTACCCGGCCCGGTTCAGCTTCCTGGTCTCCTTCTATGCCTTGAACCTGGCCCTGGAAAACATGGACAGGGAACCCGGCTTCAATCTCCAGCAGAAGATCCTGGCCGCCCTTTTGGGGGCCAGCGTCTCCATTTACCTAGCTATCAACCCGGACAAGCTGGAATTTATCCGGCAAGACGGACAAGTCGCGACCGGCCTCTTCCTTTTGGCCAGCCTGCTCTTCATTCTCTTTATTTACGGCCAGCACTATTTAGCCGGCCACTACGCCTTGCTTTTGGTCGTTTCGGAAGTCACGGTCAACTTGATTTTTTCCTTAAACGCGATTTCCTACCAGGAAAACAAGAACTATGCCAAGTTTGAAGCCAACGTCAACCAGGCGACCAGCTACCTGGCCAAGACCGACTCCAGCCTCTACCGGACAGAGAAGAGCTTCAGCCGGTCAGACGATGACCCCTTCACTGGCAACTATTACGGAATCACGACCTTTAACTCCATCAGCAATTCCAGCACTTCCAACCTGCTCAGCCGCTTAGGCTACGTCCACAACAGCAACTCTTACACCAACCAGGGCGGGACGCTTTTGACTGACGCCTTCCTGGGAGTCAAGTACTACCTGGAGCCGAATTATTCTTATGACGGCATTTCAGCCGCCCAGCGGATGCCTTATGACAACTTGAACCACCGGGCTGATTTGAGCAGCTATTATCCAATAAAGCAGTTCAAGCAGATCAGCATTTTAAAAAACAAGCAGGCCCTGCCTTTGATTTTTGCCAGCCAGAGCGGGCAGAAAAAGGTCAAGTTCCTGGATAATGACCCGGTTCACAACCAGCAAAAGCTCTGGGAAAGCCTGGGCTTGTCCGGCCAGCTTTTCAAGAAGGTCAAAAGCAAGATCAAGCTGACCAACTTGAAAGTGAACCAGTCCAATCCCCTGGTCTTTAAAAAGGCCAACTCTGCCAAGCCAGCTTCCGTCACCTTCAGCTTGACGCCAAAGAGCAATGACTCCTACTATCTGCAGCTCCCGGACGGCTTTGACTTCAAGACCGCCAGCTTAAGCATCAACGACATCTTCTACAACTACGAGAGCCGGGACTGGCAGATCCGCCTGGTCAACATCGCCAGCCAAAATAAAAAGTCCAAGATCAAGGTCACTTTTAACTTGACCAATTCGACCCTGGACTTAACTGACCTTATCTTCTGGCACTTTAACAATTCCGCCTTCAAGGCCGGGATCAAGCAGCTGAAAGCGCCGGAACTTAAGTTAAAGCAGACTGGCTTGCAAATTTCCAGCCAGACTTTTAAGAGCCAAAAGAAGCTCTGGATCACGACTATTCCATATTCCAAGAACTGGCTGGTCTATGACAACGGCAAACGGGTCAAAACCAGCAAATACGCTGCCAGCCTCCTGGCCTTCAACTTAAAGGGGGGCAAGCACCAGCTGACCCTGGTCTATTTGCCGGTCAGCCTGATTGCCGGCAGCTTGATCAGCTTGGTAACTTTGGCTGTCTACCTGCTTTTGAAAAAGAAACAGAGAATTTAAACAGTAAAACATACTAATCTGGTGTTGGATGATTACTCGACGGAGTAGTCGTTCAACACTTTTTCTTTTACTATATAAAGTGGAGATGAAGCCAATGCCGTGAGCTCTTTGGACACATGATGTCGTAAATAAAACTGGCAGCTTCACCAGTCAATTGAGAATCTCGTCTAAGTATGTTGGCTGTTAAAGTCCTGTTGAGAAAATTAGATCTAATTGAATTGGGTGAAGACAGCTCATCTCCGAGTAAAGCGGAGGTTTATTCTTATGGATTTATTGAAAACTGTTTTCGGTATTGATGTTAGCAGCCGGAAGTCTAACGTATGCATTATGGTCAATGGCCAAAAAGTTAATGA
>NZ_AZCR01000030.1:4537-16903 GCF_001433875.1 Lactobacillus delbrueckii subsp. delbrueckii DSM 20074 = JCM 1012 | reverse complement strand
CCCGATTGAATATCGGAATCATGTTTTAACAACCTTAACGGCGTAATACTAAATTGTCCCAATTTTGGGGGTCACATCAGATACGTTTCACCAACCGACCCTTTTAAAGACCGGAAAAGCTGGTCGGGGACTTACTATAATACCCGTGAAGCCTTAGAGAAGGCAGGTCACCAGATAAATTTTTTGCCAAAGTCTACAAGGCAATTTATGGGAGAAAGGGTTCATACATCCACTCCCGCCTAGCTAGCCATATCCGGACTAGGACGATCAAGCAGGACTTGTCTAAATACGATGTTCTCTTCGTACCTGGACAGGTAGATATTGTGGCTGGTTTAAAGACGGATACGCCGATCATCTACTATACTGATGGTACGGTTCCGCTGATGGTCAACTACTACTGGTTTGGTTTTACCAAAAAAGCGATCAAGGAAGCAGAGCTGGTCGAGCAACGGGCTATTGACAATGCTAGTTACGTTTGGCTGTCTTCAAAGTGGGCTGCTGATTCGGTGATTAAGGACTATCATGCTGATCCCGATCAGGTTAGTCTCTTTCCCTTTGTTGTTGGCAATAATGATGAGCAAAAAATTCACGTTGCCAAATATGATGGCCAGACTTTAAAGGTTATGTTCTCCGGCGTTGACTGGGAGCGTAAGGGTGGCCAGTACGCGGTTGATGCAGTAGAAACTCTTAACCAGCGCGGAATTAAGAGTGAACTCTTGATTACCGGGATCCGGGAATTGCCAGAGGCGGTTAAGTCGAAAAAATGTGTCAAAAATCTGGGCTTTTTAAATAAAAATGAGCCTGAAGGGCTGAAAAAATACCTGGCAAGAAGCCAATCTGTTGCTCCTGCCGACTAGGTCAGAATGCTCGGCGATCGTCTTTTGTGAAGCGGCCACTTATGGCGCGCCCGTCTTAACGACAGAAACTGGCGGCAACAGCACTTACGTGAAGAAAAAAGTGAACGGTGATCGGCTGCCGTTATCAGCCAGTGGGGCAGAATTTGCGGATGTACTGGAAAAATGGGTCAAAAATGGTGATCTAGACCGCTTAAGCCAAGGGGCTGAGCAAATGTATCGCGACTACAATAGCTGGAAAGCTTGGGGCGACCACTTTAACCAGGTAGTCCATTAATCAAAAAGACGACTTGCATTTGCAAGTCGTCTTTTACTTTGGCATAATTGTCTTTTAATTCTTGGCAAATAGAATTTGCTTGTTGTCTTCTAAGTTGGTGTAGATGGTAATGACGTGCTTTTTCACATCGTAGGTGGCATGTTCACGCTTGTCATTCATGTAGTACTGAATGTAGACCTTTCTCTTTTTCTTGACGATCTTCTTGCCATTGGTTAAGGTGAGGTAGTATTTCTTCTTTTGAAGGACTACTTTGCTCAGTTGGCGCAAGTCTTTCTTCTTGGATTTGACGGCCAATGGATAGATATTTTTAGCATTCTTATTGATCTTTTGCTTAGGAAGACGGTCAATATTGATGTCAATCGGCTTGCTGGATTCCGCATTGGCATGAATAGCGATTGAAAGATAGCCATGTGACTCATGATAAGTTAGATGTGCATATTTCTTACGGATGTTTAAAGTTTTCTTCTCACCATCGTGATTTTTGAAGTAAACCTTGTAGGCATCACTATTTTGGGTAACTTTGATTACCGAAAAATTATTAGCGACATTTTCTACTTGGTTGACATATTGCTTAATCGGAGAATGTTGACCAATAAAGAAAAAAACAGCTGTTAGCAGTAAAAAAGCACCGCTAGTGATGATTAGGCCTTTCTTGAGGGGAGTGTCTTTTTTGATCAATGCCCAGATAAAAGCAGTGATCAAGGTAATCGCCATACAAATAATTTCAAGAGATTGGTGCAGGTATAGGAAATCTGCCAAAGCTTCCATTAGTGTGCTCCTTTAAATATTGGTAAAAGTCGGGTCCACGCTACATAATGATACCATAGAAGTGCTACAGTTGTAGTGAAAAATGCGATTAACAATTGACAAGTTTACATATATTAGGGTAGTGTAGTAAAATATACAAAGCTGCTTCTTTATTTGGCAAATTAAATTAAAGTGTTATTGTAATAACCAAAGGCTGCTAGATACATTTGGTTATTACGATTAATTAGGATTAATATGACTGAAGACAATAAACCTTTTGTAAAAATAATTATTGCGGCACATAAGAAATATCAAATGCCCCAGGATCCAATGTATTTGCCGGTACACGTGGGGGCAGCTGACAAGCTGGGCAAAGACGGCAAACCCTTAGACATTGGCTACGTTAAAGACAATACTGGGCAAAATATTTCAGATAAAAACAGTGGGTTTAGTGAATTAACCGGCCTGTACTGGGCCTGGAAAAATGTTGATGCGGCTAATTTGGGGCTAGCCCATTACCGCCGGCATTTTTCTTTTCGTAAAAAGAGTAGCGACTCCTTTGAAAATGTGTTGACTAGCAAAGAAGCTTCTCGCTTATTGCATCAGTACAAGGTAATTGTACCTAAGAAGCGCAATTACGTGATTGAAACGCTTTATTCTCATTACGCTCACACCCACCATGCTGAGCATTTAGACATTACCCGCAAGATTATCGCTCAAAAATACCCAGATTATGTGCAAGACTTTGACCAGGTTATGGAGCACCGAGAAGGCTACATGTTCAACATGTTCATTATGAGACGGGACTTAGTAGATGCTTATTGCCAGTGGCTCTTTGAGATCTTGTTTGAACTGGAAAAACAAATCGGTCCTGAAACGGCTAAGATGGACAACTTCCAAAAGCGACTTTACGGTCGGGTGAGCGAAATTGCTTTTAATGTTTGGCTGCGGCATGAAGTCAGGACTGGCGTTTTAAAGGCATCCGATATTAAAGAAGTCAGGTGCATCTACATGGAGCCGATTGATTGGGGTCGAAAGATTTCTTCCTTTATCAAGGCCAAGTTCCTTGGTCAAAAGTATGACAAGAGCTTTTAGCCATGAACGAAGAAGTTACAGTAATTATCCCAGCCTATAATGCTGCTAAAGTTATAGGGGATGCAGTGGCAAGTATTCAAAAGCAGACTTTTTCTAATTGGCACTTGATTATTGTGGAAAATGGCTCAATTGACGATACAACGTCTGTGTGTGAGTCTTTTTGCCAAGAAGATTCACGAATTTCTCTGGTTCACAGTTCCAAAGGCGTCTCAAATGCCCGTAATTTTGGCCTAGGCCAGGTAAAAACGCCATGGTTTACTTTTTTAGATGCCGATGATCAATTGTTGCCGGAAGCCTTAGAATCTTTACTAAAAAATGCTTCTGGTCAAGATTTAGTAATTGGACAATATACTAAGGCAACAGAAGATTTTTCTGGAAAAAGCAAAGTATATCAAGCTGAGCAAATTTGGGATTATTTAGTAGAAGCTTTAAGTGATGCGACTAAAAAGGCAGTGGTTGGTGGGACTTTATTTAATGCCCAGTTTATCAAAGATAATCACTTGCGCTTTGACTCTGACTTGGCTCACGCTGAAGATAGCGTCTTTATGTTGACTTGCTTGAAAAATGCTCGGGCGTTCACAGTCGTTAATACGCCTGTTTACCAATATACTTATAGTGCTGACTCAGCAACCCGGTCAGCCGGGAGCAAGCTGGTTATGGAATTTACAGGAGCAATTGAACAAGTCTACAAGCTCTGCCAAGGCGAGTCAGCAAAAGTGATCAATGCTAGCTATTTGTTTGCTTTGACCCAGTTCTTAATTATTAGCGTTAATGGTTTGTTTAATAATTCTGCTACTTTAAAAGAGCAAGTGGAGCAGGCTAAAGAGGCCCTAAATCAACCTGTTTACGTCCAAGCTTTAGCTGAGATCGATTTAAGGCCCGTGCCCCGGTCGAAGAGGGTTATGATTCAATTGCTTAAGCAAAAAAACTGGCTGCTCTATGGACTAGTTTGTCGCGGCAAGGCTTGGCTCAATCAGCGAAAGGGTTAATGGGAGTAAGCGAAGAAGGGGTAAAATGAAACCTGAAATTACGGTGATCGTTCCGATTTACAATGTGGAGCGCTATATTCGGAAGTGTTTAGATAGTTTGCTAGCTCAAACTTTTGCTAACTTTGAAGTCTGGGCGGTTGATGATGGATCTCCTGACAATTCAACGGAAATCGTTTTAGAATACGCTGCTAAGGATCAACGGATCAAGTCTATACTTAAAGAAAACGGTGGTTATGGCTCGGTTTTACAAGACAGTATTGACCGTCTGGAAAGCAAGTACTTTTTAATCTGCGATCCTGATGACTGGTTAGCACGTGATGCTTTAGAAAAGCTGTATAACTTTGCAGAAGAAAAGCAGCTAGACTTAGCTGTGGCGGACAAGTATAACGTCTATGAAGAAGATGGTGAGGAAGAATACGTCAAAAGCATCCCCAGCTGGATGCAAAGCATCAAGGCAGATACGGTCTATACCGCGCCAGAAGATGTGCAGACGTTTTCTCTCTTTGAAGTAACCCCGCATGCTAAGCTCTATAAAACTAGCATCGCTAAGGGAATTGTTTTTCCGCAAAAGGTCAGCTACACTGACTTCGTCTTGTACATGCTGGCTTTAAGCAAGACAAAGCGAATTGCTTACGATCAAGAAGCTTTAGCTTACTACTTGAAAAATCGGCCTGGTAATACAGCTACTGACGTCCGGCCATCAGTGATCAAGGACTACCTGACCGGCTTTGATGCCATTTTAAAGCAGCTGCCCCAAGAGCAAGCTGACCGAAATAAGGTGCTTTACTACCGCTTGTTTATTCAGCTTCGATATATCTGCAAGCAGTACGCCAAGGTGTCAAAGGATCCTTTTAAGGATGAGTACATCAAGCTGATCTATCAAGGTGCCGCTAGCTTGCAGCCTTACCGGAAGGAAATTTATCAAGTGACGATGGAAAATACCACCAAATCTAGTCGGATTTTCCAGCATGGCTTGCTGACGCCGGTAACCAGTCACTGGTTTGTTAAGAAAATCATCAAAAAGTTTATGTAATCGCGAGGAAAGCATTCGTGAATGTAAAAAAGTCTATCCAAAACAACTGGAAGAATTTGCTTTTTGGGGCTCTTTACTTTCTCTGGGGAGCCTTTTTTCTGGTCTACAAGACAGTTAATATTCCCAAGCCGCCAATTTTAGACAAGTTTCGGCTACTGCTCAATCTAGTCGTTTTAGCAGCTCTATTATTTTTAATCCTGCTTGATTGGATTAAGGACTGGCAAAAGGGATATTATTCCAAAATTCTTTTTTCGGGAATCTTTTTGGCAATCGCCTTTATTGTTAAGGGCCACGGAGATGGCTGGTTGTCCTTAGTCATGTTTGTCTTTTTGCTTGCTTCAGCCAGCATCAATTTTAATTACATCCTGTCTGCTTTTCTTGGTTTTAGTGGCCTAGTTATGATGGGGAGTTTTTTTCTGTCCAGCCGCGGGGTAAACATCCTGCGCAATTTTATCAGCGTCCGGGTTGGGAATGGGGCCATCCGCTACAGTTTGGGCTTTAACTGGGTGACCAACCCAGCTCAGCTAGCCTTTTTCTTTGTGGTTGCCTATGTAGTTTTGCGCAATAAAAAGACGACTTATTGGGAAATGCTCTTGCTTGAGCTGGTGTCTGGTTACATCTACTTTTATACAGATACCATTAACCCCTTCCTCTTAACTACGTTGCTCTTGGCATACATGACCTTTGAGCGCTTTAGAGCTTTTAAGCCGCTTTTTTTGCGTGTGCCATTTTTTAAGTCAGTCTTGTCTTACCCCTTTGCCTTAGATGCGGCGCTAATGTTTATGGGAGCGATGCTCCCGCAAGGGCGCGTATTCCAACTTTTAAATCGGGTGTTTGATCGGCGCTTTTGGCTCAGCTATAATGGTTTAGTGGAATACGGCATTCATTCCTTTGGCCAGCGAATCGTCTTCCGCAATCAAAGTGAGCAGGGAGGGTTCTTAGCGGGATATAACTATGTTGACAGCTCTTATATTCAATATACTCTACTGTATGGGATTTTCTTCATACTGTTTATTATTGTTGCCTTGTCACTGGTTACCAGGAATGTCGTTAGCGAGAATAACGAACTATTGGCAGTTGTTTTAGCCATCCTGGCCATCCATGCGATGTTTGATCCGCAGCTTTTGTGGCTATGGTATAGCCCTTTTGCCATGCTGATTGGTATTAAGTGCTTTAATCCTCGTCATGAGCGTCAACGATTCAAGTGGGAAGAAAATCTTTTTGGACTGTTAGGACCGAAAGTTAAACAAGCCTAATTAAATAAAAGGCAGGTTAGTAGCCTGCCTTTTGCTGTAGCTAATGTGATATTCTAGTTAAGGATTGATAATCTAGGAAAGACTAGATAATGGTGAGGCACGATGACAAAAGTAAGTATCATAATTCCGGTTTATAATGCAGTAAAATCATTGCCGTATTTGCTCGCTGATTTACAAAAACAGACTTATCAAAATGCAGAATTTATCATGGTTAATGATGGATCTACTGATGAGAGTGCTCAGGTAATCGCGGATTTCATTAAGAAGCAGACCACTAGCAGCAATTCCTATATCTTGATTGACCAAGCAGGTGAAGGTGTTTCTGCAGCTCGAAACAATGGCTTGAGTCATGCCGGTGGAGAATATATGATGTTTGCTGATTCAGATGATCGTTTTGCTCCGAATTTTGTAGAAGAGTACGTTAAAGCGATCGAGCAAAATCAGACGGATATCGAGATTTTTTCCTTAAGTAAGGTTAACGATCTGGATACGCTTAACGAAATTGGTCGGGTTGATTATACCGACTTGGCCAAGCAAGGGATTTTGTCAGGATCTGACTACTTTAAGTATTTAGCAGCTGATCAGATCTATGCCTACCCGCATTCTTATATTTTTAAAAGAACGCTATGGCAAGGAAGGCAGTTCGATCCTAAGGTTAGCTATCAAGAGGATCGCCTAGCATTTAGCTTGATCGTGGCGAATACGCCGGGGATTAAGATCCACGTAAACCAAGAGAGCTACTACTATTACTACATCCACGATGACAGCGCAACGCGGAAGTTGCCGGCTGCTAAGCTAGAAGAAACGATTATAGTTGATCAAAGAATTATCCGTGCTGCCTTAAAATCGGGGAATATCGATGTTTCAGAAGCCGTGTTGAACCAGCTAATTACTTCAACCTATTGGCAAATGCTGGTTTTAAGCGTGCAACAGGATGACCAGAAACAGTTCAATCTCGCTAAGCGTGGCTTTTTGCACTATGTTGGGCAGACTGAGTTCAATACGGCAGACATGGCTAAAAAGCGTAAGCTTCAGGCAGCACTGTTGCGGCTTAACTTGGATTTTGTCGTTAAAAGCAAGATTAGGCATTAGACAGTAACATTAGAAAATTAGAGGTAAGAGATGCCAGAAAAAATTGACGCAGTCTTTTTGTGGGTGGACTCAACTGATCCAGCCTGGAGGGATAAAAAGGCCAAGTATCAGCCAGCTAAAGCAAGTGAGGCTAGTGCTTCTGATGTTAGATACCGGGACTACGGAACTCTCAAATATGCTTTAAGGAGCCTAGAAAAGTATGCCCCATGGCTGAACCAGATTTTTTTAATCACGGATCAGCAAGTGCCGGAGTGGCTAGACACTTATATCAGTAAAGTAAAGATTATTGACCACCGTGAGATCATTGATGATAAGTATTTACCGGTCTTTAATTCCAGTGTCATTGAAATGAATATCGATAAGATACCTGGCCTATCTGAAAAGTTCGTTTACTTTAATGATGATATGCTCTTAAACCGTCCGTTAAGTCCAGAAGACTTTTTTCAAGGCGATCAGCCCTGTGATTATCGGATTTACAAGCCGATTGTACCTTTTGAAGAATTTGATCATATCTTGATCAACAACGGGATTTTGCTCAACCGTTATCTAGATGGTAAATGGCCTTTGTCTAAGAAGGGAATTTTTAGCAAAAAATATGGCAGCGACTTGTTTAGAAATCTGTTGATGATGCCGTATTTGAAAAGGTCGGGGGTGCCGGGCTATGTGGAGCCGCACGGCCCTTTGAGCTTGAAAAAGTCAAGTTTTGCTTTTGCGCGGCAAATTTGGCCCAAGGAAATTGCCGAAAACAACACGCATCGCTTCCGGGAATATAATGATGTTACGGTTTGGCTAGTGCGTCACTTGCAGCTGGAGCGGGGGGAATTTTGTCCGCGGGATGCCACGTTTACTCGCTTTTTGCGCTTAAATCAAACTGATGAAATTAAGCAAACGCTGGAAAGCCAACGGAATGGGGCAATCTGCATCAATGATGACGTGGTGGATGACTATGAAACTTGTGCTCGTAAAGTTAACGAGTATCTTGAAAAGAAGTTTCCAGAGAAGTCCAGTTTTGAAAAGTAAGATGTATTAGATATTATTTGAGTATTATGTGAAAGAGAATCGAGTATATTAACGTTGTTGAGACCTTGGCAATTTTCTTTGTCGTGTGCTGCCACAATACGGCTCTTTTAGGTCAATCTGTTTTAGCAACGGCTATTTTGCAATTTACGACAACAGTTGCTGTTCCGCTCTTTTTTATGGCTAATGGGGCCTTGTTGGTGTCAAGACCACTAGATCTAAAGAAGCATTTGACTAAAACTGGAATGCTGGTTATCGCTGTTTTTGCTTGGATGCTCCTGACTTGGTTCTTGGTTATGCCTTTTGACACTAAGACCTATTCACAAATTGGTGCGGTTAACCTAATCAATTACCTGTTAGGGGGAACAACATCAGCTTATATTCCGGCAGAAGACTATTGGTATATGTACCGTTTAATTGCAATTTATCTTTTTTTGCCAATTATTAAATTGGCCTATAATCATGATTCAAAAGTCTTCAAGTATTTAATGGTGATCATGTTTGTGGCAGCTTTCGTTGTTACTGAAATTGACTTTATCTTTAAGCTAGTATCAAAGTGGTATGGTATCGGTTTGATTTCGGTAGGTTCTTTTAGAGATAAGATTTTTCCTTTAAGTGTGATTGCTGATAACGGCTTTTACTTTTTGGCTGGGGACTTTTTGTATCGAAACTATTATCAAAAAGAGATTAGTAAAAAATCTAGGATCCGTTTAGCTATTACTGCTGTAGCTGCTTACGCTTTATTACTATTTCAGAAACTCTTGCAGCAGGGAACTTTATCAGTCAGCTGGCAACGGCTAGACAATGACTATTTGCGGATTGGGACATTAGTGCTGGCTTCTAGTATATATGCTCTATTTGCTAACACTGATTTTTCTAACACAAAGCATTTGAATCGCTATTGCCAATTTGTCTCAGTACGGACGATGAACATCTATATGATTCATATGTACTTGATCTATGTATTTAATCGCTTGCTTGTTCCCAAAACTTCCTTCCGTGGAGTTGGAATCTACTTGTTAAGTACGTTAGGAATTGCTATTGTTGGCTTACTTGTTACGGAGCCTTTTACCTACATTGGCTTTATTAGAAAAATTCTAGGTTTACAGCCTAGACGATAGTGAAAAAGAGACTGTGTGTTATGTTATCGCTTAAAAAAAAATTGCCAGGGCTTGCAGTTGTAACCCTGTTCATCTTTTACTTGTTTTATCAAAGCCAGGTTCAGCAGTACTATGGCCTCTTCCAAAAAGGGGACACCTTCTTTCATGTCAGTCGGATTTATGAAATTAGGTATGCCTTTTTGCATCATGAGCTGCCAAACTGGCTGAATTATCACTCCTATTTTGGCATGGGACAAGCAGTCAATGGGATGTACCCTGACTTGTCGCTTTGGCCCCTGGTCTTGGTTACCTTGCCGCTGTCTTTGATGAAGCAAATTATCGCTATCCGCTTGCTGATTTTAGCCTTAACCTGCCTAGTAACCTACCTGAGCTTGCTTAAGCATAAGTATCAAAGCAACTTGGCAATTTTTGCGGCAGTAATCTACACCTTGTCAGGCTATTCTTTGTACCAGGCAAGCACTGAGGTTCAGTTAGGGACAGGAATTATCTATATTTTTTCCTTCCCGATCTTCTTTGCCTTGGTAGACCTATTTAAGCGGGAAAAAATTGACTACAATTTAGTTTTGCGCTTAGGCTTGCTATTTACGATAATTGTGTCTTCGCACCTCCTAAGTGCTGTGATTGTGGCTTTTATCGTAGCTTTGCTTTTGCTCTACCGCTGGCTGATTGACCGGGACTTTAATTGGGCAGTGCTTGCCAATCTAGCCTTGTCTGGCGTGATTGCGGCAATCTTATCACTTCCGGTTCTTTACAGGTACTTTTATCTCAGCAGATCTGGTTTGGCTAAACCGTATGGGCAGGGGATGATCATAGCTGAGAGCGTGCAAAAAATGCTCTCAGACATCGATTGGTCAACTAGGACGACCTTCTCAGTTGTTTCACTGGTACTGCTAGCAATTTGCCTATTCTTTGGTAAAAAGAGCGAAAAGATGGTGAAGCTACTTTTTCTTGAGCTGATGTTGGCTGTTTTATGCACTAATTTTTTCCCGTGGAATCTAATTGATAAGCTCCCAATGCTGAACAATCTCCAATACACTCCTTGGCGTTTTGGCATCTGGTTGGGGATTATTCCGATTGTCCTTTACTTGAATACTTTTGCTGATTCATTAAAAGTCGGCTCAAAACTGCCATATAATTTTTTGCTTCTCTTAGCGCTAATGACGCCGCTGATCAGTAGTCAAGCGATTAAGAGCCTTAACGAGGACTCGTCCAAGAAGATTTTTATCACGCAAAAGTTTATGGATAACGCTCAGGGGAATGTTGAAATAGTTAACGACGAATTTCACAATTACCTGCTTATCCGTGACTATGCTCCGATTGAATCAAGTGTGACAGATGGCAGCAATCGAGTGACACGACTGACTTCTAACTTGGCTTTTCACCCTTATATTGCGAATGGCCAGGACCAGCAGGCCAAGATTTGGCGTGAACCTATTAACAATGGGGTTAAGATCCATGTTCAGGTTGATTTGAAGGGGAGAAGGTTTAGACTTCCGCTCTATAAGTATCGAACGGTTCAATACTCGGTTAAGGTTAACGGACAAAAGGTTGGCTATCAGGCAGATCAGCAGGGATATCTGCAGATTGTTACTAAGGCATCGCTAAGAAAGGGTGATGTGTTGATAGTAGAAAGCCATAATCCATCGGTTTATTCAGTGGTTGTTTGGATTTCATTGTTGCTCTTCATAGGGGGGTGTGCCGTGGTTGGGTGGCATGACTGGCATTTTAGATAAATAATGTGGTCGCTTGGAGTATAGGGGGCAGGTGCTAGCCCCCAAAGTATGTCAACCGGTCTGATTTTAGGCAAAATTTGCCCCCGAAGTATGTTAACCAAGACTGGTTGAGTCAATTTGGGGGCGAAAAAACGGCAAAATGAGTTTGGTTGAGTCAACTCAGGGGTCCAAATCAGGAAGAGATAGTCTGATTGATCAAGTTAAAGGAGGTTATAGCCTAAAACAATGTTAAGTAAACGCTGAAGCAGTATAAAATGACGCTAGTTGACATCATATTGGGCTGCCACATCTACTACGCTGCCCCCGCCTCGCCGCACCACCCACATAAGCACAAAAATACCCTAGCCAAACTTGGCTAGGGTATTTAACTTAAGCGTTAGCTTCAGCAGACTTTTGGGCTTCTTCTTGCTTCAAGAGCTTGTTGTCGTATCTCTTGATGAATGGGTACCAGATGAGGAAGGCGATGATCACAACTACCGCGCCTCTCCAGGAAACCGTAGCAATGTAGCCACCCAGGCCGACTGGCGTTGGCCAAGGTTGTTGCACGATAGTCTTTGGCAAAAAGCCAATTGCAAAGGCAGCATAAGTGGTCATGGAGCAGACCATTGGGGCACCGATAAATGGTACGAACAAGTTAACGTTATAAACGATTGGCAAACCGAATAGCAATGGCTCGTTGATGTTGAAGATGGCAGGAACCAGTTCAACCTTACCAATTTCCTTCAATTGAGTTGACTTAGCTCTCGTAATCCCAGAAGTGGAAACGGCAATCCCACCGCCGATGATGTTGTTAGCTTTCAAAGATTGAACGAATTGGATTGAGCCGTTAACCATCTTCATTTTAAAACACGGTAGAAGAAAATGTAAGCGCTTTTTTCATAAAAACGTAGATTATTTTCAAAATGGAGGTAAGCACAGAACTAGAAATGGTGCTAATTGACAGCTTTTTAGCTAGTTGTAGAATAATCGACTGGTAATAATTCTACTAGTGCGCGGGCTGTAAGATGAAAAAGGTACCAACTTTAGAAAAAAGCTTGTAGAAATTTTCAATGGGCCGTATAATTTTGCTTGTAAGCGATTGCTAAGAAGAAAGCAAGTGTTATCTGCATAATGGAGGCAAATATGTATTGCCGATTGTAAAATTAAACTGAA